>JBAOIH010000011.1 GCA_037045645.1 Nocardioides sp. | reverse complement strand
TATCCCGAGGGTGATCTTGCGGATCGGTTGCGTCGTGACGGGCCGTTGTCAGTCAGTGACACCATTCAGGTGCTTGCGGACGTGGCGGAAGGCTTGGGTGATGCGCATAGCGCGGGTGTGATTCACCGCGACATCAAGCCCTCGAACGTGTTGTTGCGACACGATCGTGACGGCCGGCTGCGGGCGGCGATCTGTGACTTCGGGATCTCGACGGTCCGCGATCAGGAACACACGATGACCAACGGTGTGATCGGGACCGTGGGCTATCTCGCGCCCGAGCGACACCAGGGCCATCCCGCCACGGTGGCCTCCGACATCTATGGCCTCGGCTGTCTGCTGTGGGCCTGCATTACCGGTGCCGCACCGTGGACCGGCACGGATGTCCAGGTAGCGATCGCGCACATCCAGGAGCCCGTGCCGCAGTTGGCTCAGGCACCGCGGTGGCTCAACGCGCTCCTGGAGATGTCGATGGCAAAGGACCCGGAACACCGCTTCCGGAGTGCGAACGCCTTCCGCGTGGCCCTGTTGTCAGGCTCTGCCGACGCGCCGGTGAACATTGACGACACCCAGATCTCACCGGGGTGGGACACCACCCCTGTCGGCGACACGATCATCCGGCCCAGCACCGTGGAGACCACGGCTTCGATCAGACCCGCACCCGCTCCGATTCCCGTGGTGAAGCGGAACTCAGGCTTGGCACCCGCGTTGGGTGTCGCGAGCCTCGTGGTGCTCGCCCTGATCGCGGGGTTGGTGACCTGGCGGGTACTCAGCCACAAACCGGATGAGCCGACGGCCAAGCCGCCTGTGAGCCAGACCGAAAGCCCCGAGCCCACGACCACGCAACCCACTCCGTCGACTGCCGAGCCCGAGCCGAGCCAGACGACTGCCGAAGCAGCCGTCGAGGAGGGCCGCCTCGACATCGCGATGACGTACGACAACGTCGCCTGCGAACCCGGTCGCTACATCGTGATGGTGACGACCGTCCATGCGGAGCGGCTCTATGAGTCCGTGCTCAGTCGCGTGGCTCGTGACGTGCCGAACGCGAGATACCTGCGCGGCGACCTGGCCTGCGAGGTGTTCCTCGATGCCGACCCGAGGACGGGGGAGCACATCTACAACGCGTTCGTGGGTCCCTTCGACTCCAGGGAAGCCGCCTGCCGCGCGCTGGATTCCGTCCCGGTCGAATGGGCGTGGGTCCGCGAACTGAAGAACCCCTCCAAGGAGCGCGAGGGCTGCTTCTGCCTGCCCTCGGTCGACCGACCCGAGATCGGTGCCCCGGGCGTGGACACCACACAACTGGTCAACAAGCGCCGGCTCTCCGAGGCGCAATGGGCGCTGTCCAAACTGGGCTACTGGGAGAAATCGCGTACGTTCGGCAACTGGGGCGGCGAGTTCGCCGACGCGCTGGCCTCCTATCAGGCAGACGTACGCCTGGACGCCACCGGCATGCTGGACACGGCTACCTGGCAGGCGTTGACCGCGGACTACTGCCCGGCCACCAACTTCCTGCGGAAGGGGTGACGATGAAACGACTCGTCGCTCTCGGTCTGGCGGTGTTCTTGACGCTCACCGGATGCGGGATCCTCGACGGCGACAGCAACGAGCCGCAGCCCTCCACCTCGCAGCGGGTGGAGTCTCCGGCTACCACGCGTACGCCCGAGCACACGCAAACCGAGCGCCCCAACTTCTTGGTCATCGAGGCCGACGACATGCGCGCCGACGAGCTGCGCTGGATGCCGAAGACCTTGGCGTTGCTGGGCGACAAGGGCCTCAACTTCCGCAACTCGTTCGCCCCCAACCCGCTGTGTTGCCCGGCGCGCGCCAGCTTCCTGACCGGGAAGTACTCCCACAATCACCACGTGCTCAGCCATGAGGAGCCGTACGGTTTCGGTGCCTTCGACGACTCGACGACCCTGGCCACGCAGTTGCAGGCAGCCGGCTATCAGACGGGAC
This sequence comes from Nocardioides sp., assembly GCA_037045645.1. Lineage (NCBI taxonomy): Bacteria > Bacillati > Actinomycetota > Actinomycetes > Propionibacteriales > Nocardioidaceae > Nocardioides > Nocardioides sp. The sequence continues at coordinate 287,832 of JBAOIH010000011.1, read as the reverse complement.
TGGTCGGGAAATACCTCAACGGCTACGGCGTGCAGCCGGTCCACGGCACCAGCCGGGAGTCACTGAAGTACGTACCGCCGGGCTGGGACCAGTGGTGGGGCGCGTCGGATCACATCTGGCCGGAGGGCTCGCCGATCGGCGGCAACACGTACGCCTATTTCCACCTCACTTCCAACGTCAACGGCCAGATCAAGACCTGGCCCGGTGAGTACAACACCAACGTCATGGGTCGTCAGGTCCGCCAGGTCCTCGACGGCTTCGAGCAGCGGGACAAGGCCCCGTGGTTCGTGTGGTGGACGCCGATCGCACCTCATCACGGGGTGCCGTTCGAGCCGGACGATCCCGGTGTGGTCGAGCGTACGGACGGCTATCCGGTCCGTTGGGACACACCGGCTCGCCCGCAGTCGGTCAAGGGCAGTTTCGACGATCAGATCACGTCCGGCCTCGGAGTGCCGCCGACCGGCAGCCCAGAAGCCGACCGGAAGGACAAACCCAAGTATCTGCGCAACCTGCCCGACCTGAGTGAGGAGGAGCGCGACGTTCTCCTCAACGTGTCCCGGCAACGTGCCGAGGCGATCAGCGTTCTCGACGACGAGGTCGCCACCACGATCCGGTCCCTTGCCACGTCGAATGAGGCCGAGCGCACGATTGTCATGTTCACCTCGGACAACGGCTATTACCTCGGCGAGCATGCGAAGCGGCAGGGGAAGATCAACCTGCACGAGCCGTCGATCCGAGTGCCCCTGCTGATGGCGGGTCCCGGCATCCCTCGTGGCGAGAGATTCGACCCGATCACGCCACTCGACCTGGCCACCACCATCGCGGGTCTGGCCGGCGCCGATCTGCCGGACGCGGATGGTGAGGATGTCTGGCCGGTGGTGACGAAGGGTGATTCCGGATGGACACGCCCGATCGTCCTGGAGGGCCTGATGGGGGAGAAGGCGTACGCCGAAGCGGCGGGACGGGCGCGGTGGGGGCGCAGCCTGAACACGGTCGGCTTGCGGCTCGGGCACTGGAAGACTCGTACGTTATGCCACCGGCGAGATCGAGCTCTATGACCTGCAAGAGGACCCGCTTGAACTCGACAGCATTCCGCCGGATGATCCGCGCGTCGCGGACATCGAGGCACTGTGGGAGGCGTACGTCGACTGTGCAGGTGACCAGTGCCGCGCAGCGTTGCCCAAGCAGTGGCAATTAAGCCCGACTGCCAACAGAGATCTGACGCGCGCGCAGGAGAACGCCACGCGCGACTACTTCGGCCACTAGCCTCATCGGCGTGACGAAGCCCCGGATCATTGCCCTCTTGTCCGCGCTCCTCGTGGCGCTCACCCTGCAGGCGCCGGGGGTCGTACGCGCCGAGTCAAAGACGCCCAAGGCCGAACAGCGGCCCAACTTCCTGGTCATCGAGGCCGACGACATGCGCGCCGATGACATCCGCTTCATGCCGAAGACCCGCAAACTGCTCGGCAAGACCGGGCTCACGTTCCACAACGCCTTCACGCCCAACCCGCTGTGCTGTCCCTCGCGCGCCAGCTTCCTGACCGGGCAGCATTCGCACAACCATGGTGTCCTCACCCACGAGCCACCGTTCGCGTTCCAGTCCTTCGACGACTCGATCACGCTCGCTACCCAACTCAAGAGCGCGGGCTATCAGACCGGGCTCGTGGGCAAATACCTCAACGAGTACGGGGCGCAGAACATCCACGGCACGAAGAAGTCGTCGCGCACCTACGTCCCGCCGGGCTGGACCGAATGGTGGGGCAACACCGATCGGCCCTACAAGGGCGGGCACACCTACAACTACTTCCACCCCGCGTCGGTGGTCAACGGCGCACTCAGGCACTGGCCGGGGCGCTACACCACCAACGTCACCGCTGGTCAGACCCGCGCGCTGGTCACGAAGTTCAGCGCGCGCAAGGCGCCGTGGTTCTTGTGGTGGACCCCGATCGCGCCGCACCACGGTGGGCCGCGCGAGAAGGACGACCCGCCCGCCTACAAGCGGCCGGATGGCGCGACCGGCTACTTCGTCACCCCGGCGCGCCCGGCGTACGTCAAGGGCCGCTTCAACAAGCGCATCCGTTCGGGCGCGGGCGTGCCGCCCGGTGGCCAGCCCGAGCTCGACATGCGGGACAAGCCCCGCTATCTGCGGCTCGGGTGGCCCAATCTGAGCGCCTTCGAGAAGTCTGCGTTGACCACCGTGACGCGTCAGCGCGCCGAGGCACTGGCCGTACTCGACGACGAGGTCGCCAAGACGATCGCTGCGGTCAAGAACGCACCCGGCGCCGACCGTACGATCATCGCCTTCACCTCCGACAACGGCTACTACCTCGGCGAGCACCGCAAGCGGCAGGGCAAGACGAACCTGCACGAACCCTCGATCCGGGTGCCGCTGCTGATGTCTGGCGCCACGTTGCCGCAAGGCTCTCGGTACGACCCCGTGACGCTGCTCGATCTGGCGGTCACGATCGCGAAGTCGGCGGGCACGAACTTGCCGAAGGCCGATGGTATCGACTTGTCACCGACCTTCGCCGGAGATCAGGGCTGGCGCTATCCGGTCGTCCTCGAAGGCCTGATGGGCCAACGCCCCTATATGCAGTCGCGCTGGACCAACAAGGACTGGCGACGACGACTCAACACCATCGGGATCCGGCTGGGCCGCTACAAACTGGTCCGCTATTCGACCGGCGAGGCCGAGCTCTACGACCTCAAGAAGGATCCGCTCGAACTCGACAGCATCCACCGCTCGGCCCCCAAGCTGCGCAAACAGCTCACCAACCTCTGGGAGGCGTACGCCTCCTGCAAGCGCGCCGAGTGCACGGCGGTGCTTCCGGAGAAATGGCAGTTGACTCCGGCCGACAACGCCGCGATCACCAAGGCTCAGTGGCAGGCGGTGGTGAAGCGCTACGGCGTGCGGTGAACAACACACTGGACAAGTGTCCAGTGTTGTGTCCATCATGAGCATCGACCACCTCGCCTGCACGAAGGTTGCTGATGTCTCCGATCAAGATCGCGCACGTTGCCACCGGCAATGTGGGTCGCATCGCGCTGCGTCAGGTGATCGAGGATCCCCGCTTCGAACTGGTCGCACTCGTCGTCTCCGACGACGCCAAGGTAGGCAAGGACGCAGGGGAACTCGCGGGCGCTGCTGTCGAGACCGGCATCAGGGCAGTCCAGGGCATCGAGGCCGCGATCGCCGCGTCACCGGACGTCGTGGTCTATTGCGCGATGGGAGAGGTACGCCCGCGGGAGGCCGTCGCCGATGTGGTCGCCTGTCTGAAAGCCGGCATCGACGTGGCGGCCACCGCCCCCGTACCCCTGCTCTACCCCTGGGGCTCGATGCCTGATCGCGTGATCGAGCGTGTGCAGGCCGCCTGTGTCGAGGGTGGGAGCTCGCTCTTCGTCAACGGCGTCGACCCGGGCTGGGCCACCGACCTGCTCCCGCTCGCGGTGGCGACGACGTGTCAGCGGGTCGAGCAGGTGCGCTGCCTGGAGATCGCCGACTACGCGACCTACGACGGCGCCGACGTGATGCACTTCGTGATGGGGTTCGGCACTCCGGTCGGTGAGGTGCCGATGCTGTTCCAGCCCGGCGTCCTCACCTCCGCCTGGGGCCCGGCGCTCTACGGCCTGGCCGACGCGTTCGGGGTCACGCTCGACGAGATCAGCGAGTCGTTCGAGCAGGAGCCCGCGCCGGAGTCGTTCGAGGTCGCGGTCGGCACCATCGCCGAGGGCACCGTGGCGGCCGTACGTTTCCAGATCACCGGCATGGTCGACGGGCATCCGGCGTTCGTGGTCGACCACACCACCCGACTGCGACCGGATCTGCGACCCGACTGGCCGCAGCCGGCGCAACCCGGCGGGTCGTACCGCCTGGAGATCACCGGCGAGCCCTCGTACGTCGTGGACGTCTGCCCGACCAGCACGCACGGCGACCACAACTATTCGGCGATCGCGGTCGGGGCCGGGCGCGTCGTCAACGCGATTCCCGCCCTGCGTGACGCGGCGCCGGGCATCGTGACGAGCAAGGACCTACTGCCGAGTCGCACCCTGGGGCGCTTCGTGGTAAGTCGTTTCGTGGGAGGAAAGTGATGGGACGTGTCGACGGCAAAGTCGCCCTGCTGAGCGGGGGAGCGCGCAACATCGGCGCGGCGAGCGCGCGGCTGCTCGTACGTGAGGGCGCGCGGGTCGTGATCGGCGACCTGCTCGACGACGAGGGTGCGGCGTTGGCGGCCGAGTTGGGCGACGCGGCTCGATACGTACACCTCGATGTCACCAGCCCGGACGACTGGAAGGCCGCCGTCGCGACCGCGGTCACCGAGTTCGGCGGGTTGGATGTGCTCTTCAACAACGCGGGCATCTTCGATGGTGCCCCGATCAACCGCTTCTCCCAAGGGCAGTGGCAGCGGATGCTCGACGTGTGCCTGACCGGCGCCTTCCTCGGCATCCGCGCCTGCGCCGACGCGCTGGTGGCTTCGGGCAACGGCTCGATCATCAACACGTCGTCGATCGAGGGGCTGCGCGGCACCCCGTGGGCGCATGGATACGTCGCGGCCAAGTGGGGCCTGACGGGTCTCACCAAGTCTGTCTCGGCCGAGCTCGCGCCTCGTGGCGTACGCGTGAACTCGCTGCACCCTGGCCGCATCAGCACCCCGGCCACCGACGCCATGCCCGCCGACCTGATCCCCATCCCGCTCGGGCGCCCCGGCACCTGCGAGGAGGTCGCGAACTTCGTGCTCTTCCTGGCCAGCGACGAGTCGTCGTTTGCCACCGGTGCCGAGTTCGTCGTCGACGGCGGCACCGTCCAGCAGATCCCCACCAAGCCTTGAACCCTGTGGCTCGAAAACCAACGGAGGAAACCATGACAGTCACCGAAGCCTCACTCGACTCGATCCCCGAGGTCTCCTTCGCCGTCCCCGACGAAGACGGTCACGGCCACCTCGCCGAGTTGCGCGTCGACCCGATCGCGCTCTTCGACCGGGTACGCGCCGAGTGCGGCGATATCGGCCGCTTCCGGATCGCCGACAAGGACGTCGTCATGGTGTCGGGTGCGGTCGGGCAGGAGCCGTTCTTCCGGGCACCCGACACGATCCTCGACCAGGCGGCGGCGTACCCCTTCATGACGCCGATCTTCGGCAAGGGTGTCGTCTTCGACGCCACCCCCGAGGAACGCCGCACGATGTTGAAGAACCAGGCGCTGCGCGGCGACATGATGCGCGGGCACGCCGCGACGATCGAAAACGAGATCAACCGGATGGTCGCCGACTGGGGCGACGAGGGTGAGATCGATCTGCTCGACTGGTTCGCCGAGCTGACCATCTATACGACCAGCGCCTGCCTGGTCGGCAAGCCGTTCCGCGAGGAACTCGACGTCCGCTTCGCTCAGCACTACCACGACCTGGAGCGCGGCACCGACGCGCTGGCGTACGTCGACCCCTACATGGACATCGAGTCCTTCCGCATGCGCGACTCCGCTCGCGAGGCGCTGGTCGGACTGGTGCAAGACATCATCGAGCGCCGCAAGGAGCGCGGGAAGGTGCCGCGTGAGGAGCGCGACCTGCTCGACGTGCTGATCTCGCTCGACATGAGCGCCGACTACATCACCGGGGTCTTCATCTCGATGATGTTCGCGGGCCACCACACGTCTTCGGGGACGGCGTCGTGGGCGCTGATCGAGTTGATGCGCCACCCGGAGACGATGGCCGCGGTCACCAAGGAACTCGACGAGCTCTACGCCGACGGCTCGGAGGTCTCGTTCCAGGCGCTGCGCTCGATCCCGGTGCTCGAGTCCGTACTCAAGGAGACGCTGCGGCTGCACCCGCCGCTGATCATCTTGATGCGTGTGGTGCAGGAGGAGATCGAACTGGCGGGGCACAAGATCCCGCCCGGCGTACTCGTCGCGGCTTCGCCGCGGGTCTCCAACCGGATCGCGGAAGACTTCCCGTCGCCGGAGACATTCGACCCGGGCCGCTATATCGACCCGCGCCAGGAGGATCTCGCCAACCGGTGGACCTGGATCCCGTTCGGTGCAGGGACGCACCGCTGCGTGGGCAACGCCTTCGCGATGATGCAGATGAAGGCGATCTTCTCGGTGATCCTGCGCGACTTCGAGTTCGAGATGGTGCAGCCGAGTGAGACCTACAAGGACGACGTGTCCAAGATGGTCATCCAGTTGCAGCGGCCGTGTCGGGCGCGCTACCGCCGGCGGGTGAAGTGATGGCGTTCCGGGTCAAGGCCGACGTCGAGATCTGCCAGGCGCACCAACTCTGCCAGGGCGAGGCTCCCGAGGTCTTCGGCTTCGATGAGGACCTCGATCGCGTGGTGGTCTTGCAGGAGTATCCCGACGAGTCGCAGCGCGCGGCCGTACGCCAGGCCGTGAAGTACTGCCCGGCGATGGTGTTGGACATCGAAGAGATCGAAACGAGCGACTCGACCGAGTCGCAGACGAAGGAGCAGGCATGAGTCTCACCCGAGCCGAGATCGAGGAGTTCTGGGAGTCGTGGTTGCAGGGCAACCGTGACGTGGAGGCCAGCGGCGACTGGCGCCCGCTCGCGGAGTTCTACGCCCAGGACGCGACGTACGGCTGGATGTACTCCCCCGACGAACACTTCATGGCGGTCGGTCGCGACCAGATCCGCGACTGGGCGATCGGCATCGAGATGGACGGTCTCGACGGCTGGCACTACGACTACCAGTGCACGCTGATCGACGAGACCAAGTCGATGGTCCTGGGACTGTGGAAACAGCGCTCGGGAATCCTCGACGAGTCGGGCAAGGAGTACGAGATCCTCGGCCTCGGCGGGTCGTGGTTCGGTGTCGAGCGTCAGGTCGGTGGGGAGGACGACGGGCTGCTGAAGTTCTCCTGGCAGCGCGACTGGTTCGACATGCCGTCGACCGCGCACACGTTCATGGAGATCGTCAGTGCCGGCAAGGCCCCCGACACGCTCCTGGAACGGATGAAGGTCGGCGGGCTCAAGGTGCCCGGCCACTACCGGTACGCCGACCTGCCCTCGACCGTCTGGCCGCCCCCGGTAGAGCGCGGGGACTACATCACCCAGCGGGAGACTCCGCCTCCGGCGGAGTGAGCTGGTCCTTCTTGGGGGGTTGAGCGGACCACGGTCCGCTCAACCCCCGGAGAACCGGGTGCTGAGCGGACAAATCGGGTGTCTAGTTGCTGGTGGGGGATCGAAGGGACTCTTTCTTGCGCCGCAGCGGCAGGACGCGTACACGTTCGAGCGTCTGCGTGAACCCGCACAGTCTTGATCGATCCAACTCGTGAGTTTTCGAGCGTACGCTTGAACTCGCCCGTCGAGGCGCGACATCAGGACCGGGCTGGCATCGGACCAGGCGGTCGCTCGCCACACGTCGACTCAGCCCCCGAATTGTCCGCTAAGCACCCGGTTCTCCGGGGGTTGAGCGGACCGTGGTCCGCTCGACCACCATCAAAGTGCTCACACCACGAAGAGGGGCAACCCGCGCCGCGCCTCGAACTCCCAGCCCGCGCCGGAGCTGATCCGGGTCAGCGCCACCTCGTCACACTCCGGAGCGCTGACAGACGTACGCACCACGGTCGCCGTCCAGTCGTCGTCGCTGCCCTCGATCACCACGTCGAGACAGGGGTCGACGGCCCGCACGGCTGCCTGCAAGGGCTTCACAAAGGATGGCCCGAGCAACTGCCACCAACCGGTATCCTCGTGGGCGATCGACCGCGTGAAGGAGATAGACGCTCCCTCGCGTGAACTCGACAGATAAGCCGCCGGGTTCAGGTGAGGCAGCAGCATCAGGATCCGCGCGGCATCCGCGGGGCTGTCGCCAGCCCCGAAGGCCCGGTGCAGCCGCGACGCCGCGATCCCGGCGGAACCGACCAGGTGTGCCCGCGCGATCTCCTCGATCAGTTCCACATCAGACGTCTGCTCGCGCAACGCGATCCCGAATGCCAGCGCCAGCAGGTGGCTCTGCAGCGCCATCTCGTCGGCGATCCGCACCAGTGCCGAGTGCGAAAACTCGCGGAAGTCCAGATCAGAGAGCAGAGCACCGGAGTAGTCGCACCGCCCTTCAGAAGCAGGATCGATGGGCGCGAGCTCCACCAAAGCCGCTTGGGTCCGAGCGATGAGGGCCAGCCCAGGCACGGGCACAGCCGCCGGGTTGGTTTCGTCGATGGTGACGGTCCATTCGCAGTGCGGCTTGCGATCGGCAGGCGTACGCGGTGGGCGGTGCACCGGGCGTACGGCCGCCTTCGGGTTGGTCGCGACGGCCGTCGCATCGAACGTCGGGTCCTCGATGTCGTGACACATCGCCTTGACGAAGCTCTCGCCGATGGGTTCGACGTCCATCAGCGCTCCGCAGTGTGCCAGGTGGAACGAGCCGTGCCAGCGATCGGTGACGGAGAAGCGGAAGTCCAAGAACTGCGGCGGGGCGCCCACGTCGAGCTGCAGCCCCTTGAAGATCGTGATCACGTCCTCGCCCTCGAACGCCAGCGCACGCTGCATCCGTCGGGTGTAGATCGGGCTAGCCGACGCCCACTCGGTGATCGCCACCTGCACCATCTGCTCCTGGCTGAGCCGCATGGTCACCCACGGCATCCCGGCGCGGTCGAGGAGTTGCCCGATCAGCATCAGCTCCGGCACCAGCCGGGCCAGATCGGCGCGGCTCAGTTCGGCGTACGTGCTGCGTGGTGGAGTGCCGGCCATGCCCCGGAGACTAGACAGGTGTCCAGCCAAACGCCACCACCCTGGGAAGAACTGCGGCCGGGGTAGGGCTCGAATTCGTGCCGGATCCGTCTTCCGGCCGCAGTTCTTCGCCCAAAGGGGGGCGCCGCCGCCACCTGGGCCGGGGCAGCGCGGCCAGCGACGAACGAGGGTTCCAGTCGTACGCCTCGGGCAGCACCCAGCCGCGTCTCGACGCCAGCAGCGTCAGCGCCGCGGCCACGAGGATCGACACGAGCACGCCGACCGATGGCTGCCCGAGGCGAGAGAACGCCACCATGATCGCCGCGCCCACCACGGCCGACGTCGCATAGAGGGTGTTGCCGCCGAGCACGGTCGGCACCCGGTTGAGCACCAGGTCCCGCAACGCGCCGCCGCCGACGGCCGTCACGGTGCCGAGCAGGATCGCGGGCACGATCCCGAATCCGAGCGCCAGCGACTTCTGCGCCCCGGCCGCCGCCCAGCAGCCCAGTGCGAGCGCGTCGATCCACGGGAAGGTCCGGTCCCACACCCGGGCGGGCAGCGGCACCAGGAACGCGAGTGCAGCCCCGGCCAGAGCACAGGTGACGTACGCCCAGTCCAGCAACGCCACCGGCGGCCCGGCCTGCAACAACGTGTCCCGGATGATCCCGCCGCCCAGCCCGCTAAGGATCGCCAGCGTCACGAAACCGATCGGGTCGAAGCGCATCCGGCGCGCGATCAGCCCACCGAGGACGGCATTGGCGAGCACGCCGAGCAGGTCGGTGAGGCGTACGAGCGTCTCGATCGTCGCGACGGTGGGCTCCGTGACGGTGGCAACAAGCACGAGCCATTGTCTCGAAACGAGAACCCATGCCACTATTGGACACATGTCCAGCCAAGTGTCAGAGTCAGCGCGCCTGTTCGACCCCTATGACTACGACTTCCAGGAAGACCCTTATCCGGTTTATCGCTGGCTGCGCGACGAGGACCCGCTGCACCACAACCCCGAGTCCGACCTCTGGGTGCTCAGCCGCCACGCCGACATCTATGCGGCGCTGCGCGACGACGCGACGTACTCCAACAAGATGGGCGTCTCGATCGACCCGAGCGCGTGGGGTCCATTCGCGTGGAAGGCGACGTCGTTCCTCGGCATGGACGGCAAGGACCAGCACCGGCTGCGCTCACTGGTGAGCCGTGTCTTCACGCCCAAGCGCGTACGCGAGATGGCGCCCCAGATCCAGCGCCTCACCGACCTGCACCTCGGGCGTACGCTCGAGAAGGCGCGCGACGGCGAGACGATCGACTGGATCGCCGACTTCGCCGGTCTGCTGCCGATGGACGTGATCTCCGAGATGCTCGGCGTTCCCGAGGAGGAGCGGGCGGAGGTACGCCGCCTCGCCGATCTGATGGTGCACCGCGACGACGGGGTGCGTGACGTCCCCACCGCCGGGATCGAAGCGGCGCTGACCCTCTTCGGCTATTACGAGGAACTGGTCGAGAAGCGTCGCCAGAACCCTCAGGACGACCTGACCAGCGACCTGCTCGCGGCCGAGATCGACGGCGACCGGCTCACCGAAGACGAGGTGATCAGCTTCCTCTCGCTGATGGTCGTCGCGGGCAACGAGACCACGACCAAGCTGCTCGGCCACTCGCTCTATCACCTGCGCCGTCACGACGATCAGTTCCAGCAGGTCTTCGATAACCAAGATGATCTCGTCGTGCCCTGGATCGAGGAGACGCTGCGCTTCGACACCAGCAGCCAGATGATCGCGCGCTACCTGCTCGCCGACGTCAACCTGCACGGCAAGACCGCGCCCGCGGGGTCTCAGGTGATGCTCTGTCTGGGTTCGGCCAACCGGGACGACCGCGTCTTCACCGACCCGGACACCTATGACATCCACCGCGACAAGGCCCAACTCGCGCAGTCGCTGAGCTTTGGCGGCGGGCGGCACTTCTGCCTGGGTGCGCACCTGGCCCGGCAGGAGGCGCAGATCGCGTTGCGCGAGATCGTCAAGCAGATCAAGGACTTCGAGATCGTCGACGAGGGCGTACGCCGGGTGCACTCGGTCAACGTCCGTGGCTTCGCGGCCCTGCCCGCGCGATTGGAGTTGCGCTGATGCCTCGCCCCATCCTTCCCGAGCACCCCGAGCGGCGCCCGGTCGTCATCACCGGGGCCTCCTCGGGCATCGGCGCGGCGACCGCGTTGATGCTCAGTGAGCGCGGCTTCCCGGTCGCGCTCGGGGCACGCCGGGTCGAGAAACTCGACACGCTCGCTGCGGCGTTGCCCGGCGAGGTCTTCACCCATGCGCTCGATCTGGCCGACCCCGAGTCGGTCGGTGCGTTCGCGCAGGCCGTCACCGACAACCTCGGTGAGGTCGAGGTGCTGATCTCCAACGCGGGCAACCTGATCCCCGGCACCGTGCACGAGGCCGACAGTGATGTCTTCGCCAGCGGCATCGATCTCAATATCCTGGGTCCGCAGCGCCTCGTACGCGCCTTCGTGCCCGGCATGGTCGAGCGTTGCCGCGGTGACCTGGTCTTCGTCTCCTCCGACGTCGCCAACCGGATCCGGCCGTTCCTGACCTCGTACGCCGCCGGCAAGTGGGGCCTCGAAGGCATGGTCGCTGCCATGCAACTCGAACTCGAGGGCACGGGCGTACGTGCCTCTATCGTGCGCCCCGGACCCACCAAGACCGAGATGGGCACCGACTGGGACGGCCCGTCGGCCGAGCGGGTGATCAACGAATGGATCAAGCACGGCCTGGCCCGCCACGGCGCCCTCCTCAGAGCTGAGGCGATCGCGGGTGCGATCACCTCGATCGTCACCGCACCGCGCGGTACCCACCTCAACGTGATCGAAGTCAGCCCCGAAGTCCCCGTGGAGAATTCATGACGCTGCCCCCAAGCCCCAAGCAACTGATCGACGGTCGGCTCGTCGACGCCAGCGACGGCGCGACCTTCCCCGTCCTCAACCCGGCCACGGGTGAGGAGATCGGCCAGTGCCCCGATGGCACCCAGGAAGATGTCGACAACGCCATCGCGGCGGCGCGCCGAGCCTTCGACGAGACCGACTGGGCCACCGACGCGGCTTTGAGAGTCCGCTGCCTGCGCCAACTGCACCAGGCGCTGCTCGACAACGCCGACACGTTCCGCGCGCTGACCACGGCCGAGGTCGGGATGCCGTCCTTCATGATGACGGCCGCGGGCTTCGACGTGCCGGTCGAGGGCCTCAAGTGGGTGACCGACCTGCTGGAGTCGTACGAGTTCGAGACCGACCTGGGCACCGCCAGCCCGATGGGCATCCCGACGCGGCGCACGATCCGCAAAGAAGCGGTCGGTGTGGTCGGCGCGATCACGCCGTGGAACGTGCCGACCCAGATCAACCTGGCCAAGGTCGGCCCCGCACTGGCCGCGGGCTGCACGGTCGTACTCAAGCCTGCGCCCGACACTCCCTGGCTGGCCTGCGAACTCGGCCGGCTGGTGGCCGAGCACACCGACATCCCGGCCGGTGTCTTCAACGTGGTGACGCCGCTCGACAACGCCGTGGCTGCCTCGATCACCACGGACCCGCGCGTCGACATGGTGTCGTTCACCGGCTCCACCAACACCGGCCGCGCGATCATGGCCGCGGCGGCGCCGACGCTGAAGCGGGTCTTCCTCGAACTCGGCGGCAAGTCGGCCGCGATCGCGCTCGATGATGCCGACATCGCCTCGGTCGCGGGGGCCACCGCGTTCACCACCTGCATTCACGCCGGTCAGGGCTGCGCGCTCACGACGCGACTGGTGGTGCCGCGCGATCGCTATGACGAGGCCGTCCAGGTCGCCGCCGCCACCATGGAGTCGATCGGGGTGAAGGATCCCGCCGACCCCGGCGCGATCTGCGGCCCGGTAATCTCGCAGGTCCAGCGCGACCGGGTCGCCGAATACTTCAAGATCGCCGAAGAAGAGGGCGCCACGATCGTCACCGGCGGTCAGGTGCTCGACCAGGACGGCTATTGGGTCGCCCCCACCGTGATCGCCGGTCTCGACAACACCTCACGCCTGGCGCAGGAGGAGATCTTCGGGCCGGTGCTGGTGGTGATCGCCCACGACGGCGATGACGACGCCGTACGCATTGCCAACGAGTCGGCGTACGGACTCTCGGGGTCGGTCGACTCCGGTGACCTGGAGCGCGCGCACGCGGTGGCGCGACGGATTCGGACGGGCACGTTGGCGGTCAACGGGGGCGTGTGGTTCAGCCCCGAACGCACCGTTCGGCGGCTACAAGCAGTCGGGCCTGGGACGCGAAATGGGCGTCGCGGGCTTCGAGGAATATCTGGAAACCAAGACGATCGCGGAGCCAGCCTGACCGCTGGTTGAGGAGCGAACGAAGTGAGCGTCTCGAAACCACATCGACCCAAGGACACGCAGTGAGATTCAACGACAAGACCATCATCGTCACCGGTGCCGCGCAGGGCATCGGGGAGGCGTACGCCCGAGCGCTCGCCGCCGAAGGCGCGCACGTCGTGGTCGCCGACCTCAACGAGGAGGCCGGGACCAAGGTCGCCGAGGAGATCGGCGGGCTGTTCGTGCGTACGGACGTCTCCGACGCCTCCTCCGCCCAAGCCTGCGCCGACGCAGCCGTCGAGAAGTTCGGCGGCATCGACGGCCTGGTCAACAACGCCGCGATCTATGGCGACATGCAGTTCGACCTGCTGATCACGGTCGACTGGGACTATTACCGCCGGTTCATGAGCGTCAACATGGACGGCGCGCTGGTGATGACCCGCGCGGTCTATCCGCACCTGCAAAAGCGTGGTGGCGGCTCGATCGTCAACCAGAGCTCGACGGCCGCCTACCTCTACTCCGGCTTCTATGGCCTGGCCAAGACCGGCGTCAACGGCCTCACCCAGCAGCTTGCGCACGAGCTCGGCGGCATGGGCATCCGGGTCAACGCGATCGCGCCCGGGCCTACCGACACCCAAGCCACGCGTACGCAGGCCGGTGACGCGGCCAAGGAGCTGGTCAAGAACCTCGCGCTCAAGCGGATGGGCCAGCCCGAGGACATGGTCGGCGCCTGCCTGTTCCTGCTTTCGGACGACTCGTCGTGGGTGACCGGTCAGATCCTCGCGGTCGACGGCGGTCAGACGTGGCGGCCATGACCGACGTCGGGTTCATCGGATTGGGCGCGATCGGCAAGCCGATGGCGCTGCGGCTCGCGCGGTCGTACGACTTGACCGTCTTCGACGTGATGCCCGACCCGATCGCCGAACTCCAAAAAGCGGGCGCGACGGCTGCCGTGAGCGTCGGCGAACTGGCACACGCCTGTGACGTGATCTGCGTGATGGTGCGCGACGACGACCAGGTGCGCGACGTGCTCGGCGAGATCTATGGCAGCGCCAAGCCGGGGACGACCGTGGTGATCCACTCGACGATCGCGCCGGAGACGCCGGTCGCCCTGGAGTCGACAGCGCGGCGCCACGATCTGCGGCTCGTGGACGCCCCCGTCTCCGGTGGCTCGATGGGTGCGGCCGACGGCACGTTGGCGATCATGGTCGGCGGGTCGGATGAGGCGTACGAGAGCGCGAAGCCGGTGCTCGACGCGATGGCCACGATCGTCACTCACGCGGGCCCGATCGGCGCGGGCACCAAGCTCAAGCTGGCCCGCAACCTGATGCACTTCGTGGCGTTCACCGCCGCGACCGAGGCGCAGCGGCTCGCCGAGGCGGCAGGGCTCGACCTGGTCGAGCTGGGCAACATCGTGCGGCACACGGACAAGGTCACCGGTGGTCCGGGCGCGATCATGCTGCGCGACACCGCGAAGCCGATCGACGCGGACGACTTCTGGCACGGCGTGATGAGCCACGTGGTGGCGCTGGGTGAGAAGGACCTGTCATTCGCGATCCGGCTCGGCGAGACTCTGGGCGTCGAGACGCCGATGGCCGAGCTCGCACTGCAACGACTGGCACCCGGACTCGGAGTGGAAGGCACCAGCTGATGGGCAAGTTCGACGACCTCCCCGAGACCCGCCGCCGCGGGCTGGAGAAGATGGAAGAGGTCTATGGCTTCGAGATGAGCGACGGCACCGGAGACTTCTTCGGCTACACCGTCGAGCATCTCTTCGGCGACATCTGGCAGCGCCCCGGCCTGACCGACCGCGAGCGCCGCCTGCTCTTGATCGGCATGCTCGCGGGCAGCAACCAGACCGACGTACTCCACATCCAACTGCCCGCCGCGCTGCGCAATGGCGAACTCGACGCGACCCAACTGCGCGAGATCGTGATCATGGTCTGCCACTACGCCGGCTGGCCGATCGGCTCGCGGATCAACAGCATCGTGGAGGACGTCATCGCCAAGGCGGAGCGCGGATGAGCTTCGGCGGGTTCGCGCTCGACGAGACGCCCACGGCGGAGGTCGAGCGCCAGGAGGGGTATTTCGTGCCGCTCGCCGAGAGCGTGCGCGACCTGGTCGACGCGACGATCCGTACGACCGTCGACCAGGCCGAGGTGGAGGCGGTGACGGCCGAGGTGGCTTCACTCGTACGCCGCCTGCGCACCAGCCAGATCGACGGACCGGCGGGCGTACGCGTCAATCACGAGGGCAAGTCCTGGAACTGGGGCAACGCGACCGTGGGGCTGCGCAACGCGATCGCGCCGCCGCTGGTGATCGAGCACGACGAGCCCGGAGTGGCCTGGGCCGAGCTGGATCTCGGCGCGGCGTACGAAGGCCCGCCCGGCATGGTGCACGGCGGCGTGTGCGCCCTGCTGCTCGACCAACTGATGGGGGAGACCGCGACGATCGGCTATGTGCGGGTGGCGTTCACCGGCACCTTGAGCGTGACGTATCGCAAGCCGACCCCGCTGGGTCCGATCCGGATCGACGCGCGCGTCGATCGCGAGGAGGGCCGCAAGATCTACGTCGTGGCGACCGTACGTTCCGGCGACGACGTGTGCGTCGAGGCCGAAGGGATCTTCGTCGAGCCCGGCTGGGCCGTGAAACTGCGCGAAGAGCCGGGCGCGGTCAAGGAATTGCTCGAACAGATGAGAGGTGGCTGACCATGCGACACGGAGTCGTGCTCTTCACCAGTGACCGCGGCATTACGCCCGCGGAGGCCGCGAAGGCTGCGGAGGAGGCGGGGTTCGGCGCGCTCTATGTGCCCGAGCACACCCACATTCCCGTACGCCGCGACGCCGCGCACCCGGGCACGGGCGACGAGACGCTGCCCGACGACCGCTACATGCGCACCCTCGACCCGTGGGTGTCGCTGGCGACAGCCGCCGCGGTGACGTCGACGATCCGGTTGGCGACCGCGGTCGCGCTGCCGGTCGAATCGGACCCGATCACGCTGGCCAAGACGATCGCCACGCTCGATCACCTCTCGGGCGGGCGCGTCACGATCGGCGCGGGCTTCGGGTGGAACACCGACGAGCTCTCCGACCACAAGGTGCCGGCGGGCAAGCGGCGCACGGTGCTGCGGGAGTACGTCGAGGCGATGCGCGCGCTGTGGACCCAGGAGACGGCGTCGTACGACGGGGAGTTCGTCTCGTTCGGGCCGTCGTGGGCGTGGCCGAAGCCGCCCCAGGGCAACGTGCCGATCGTGATCGGTGCGGGCGGTGGGCCGAAGACGTTCGAGTGGATCGCGCGTACGGCCGACGGCTGGATGACCACCCCGCGCGAGGACGACATCACCGGCAAGTGCGCCGAGTTGCGGGCTGCCTGGCAGGCGGCCGGTCGATCCGGTGAGCCGCAGATTCACGTGCTCGCGATGGCCAAGCCGACGCCCGAACTGCTCGGCTCGTGGACCGACGCGGGCGTCACCGACTGCATCTGGGGGCTGCCGGACAGGCCGACGGAGGAGGTAATTGCGTTCATCGGCCGCCACGCTGAGAGGCTGGGACTGTGACCGCCACTGCCTCGCCCCTGCCGCGCCGTGGTCTCAACGCGCGTCAGGCCGAGACGGTCGAGAAGCTGCTCGATGCCGGGCTTGCGATGCTGGAGCGGGCGGCGTACGACGACCTCACCATCCGGCTGATCGCCTCACGTGCCGGGGTGTCCGCGGCGACGGCGTACACCTACTTCTCCTCCAAGGATCACCTCTTCGCCGCGCTCTTCTGGCGCCACATCTCCGACGCGGAGTCGCCGCGGTTGCGGGGCGGCCCGGAAGCGCGGATGCGCGCCTGCGTACGCCACCTCTGCGGTCTGGTCTCGGAGTCGCCCGCCCTGGCCGCGGCGGCGTCGAAGTCGCTGCTGGGTTCGGATCCCGACGTGGAGGAGTTGCGGATCCTGATGGGTCGGCACTGGTCGGACGTGTTCATGAACGCGCTGGGTGATGCGGCCGAGCCGGCCCTCGTACGCGCCCTGTTGTTCTGCTTCTCCGGCGCCCTGCTGGAGGCCGGGATGGGGATCTTCGCGTACGACGACCTCGCGGACCAGGTCGAGGCCTCCTTCGCCGTCATCCTCCGCGGCAACGTCTGAGAACCGCTGGTTGAGGACCGAGGCGAAGCCGAGCGTCTCGAAACCAATCCCGCTCTCGACGGCTCAGTCCACCACGATCGCCGAGCGCAACTCGAAGTGCCGGTGCGCGAACTGCCACGCCCCGTCGCGCTTGGCGTAACGGTCGGTGTAGCGGTAGCTACAGTGGAACTGACGTCCCGACAAGGTGACGCGCGCGCGGCCGTAGAGGCTGCCCGTGGCGTTGGCCCCGTCGAGTCGGATGGTGTGCGAGTCGTGGTGCGTGCTCGTCATCGGGAACTCTGCCCGGTGCCCGGCGTGCATGAGCCGCAACGCCGAATGCCCCTTGGCGGTGTGCTCGCCATAGATCGCAGTGGCGTCGTAGGTGTAGAGCCCGAGGAGCACTTCGAGCGGGCCGCTGTGGCTGGATTGCGAGAACGCGTCGGCGAGGGCCAAGATCGCGCGACGGTCGTGAAGTTCTTCAAGGGCCCGAGACATGGTTGAACCATAAACGGTCCGGTGGTTGAGGAGGCGCGCAGCGCCGTCTCGAAACCACTCCTCTCGGAGCGGGCTACGGTGTCGTGGGTGCCTGATCATGCGCTGGAGTTGAGCTTCACCGAGACCTCGGCCTCGGTGGTCACGCGCGCCTGGGACGCCCTGCTGACCGCGGGCCTGCCGTCGCAGGCCGAGCACAAGTCGATGACCAACGCCCCGCACCTGACGTTGGTAGCCGCCGCACCGATCGAGTCGTCGGTCTTGCGCTTGGCGCGTACCACCGTCCTGCCCCTGTTGCCTTGCGAGTTGCCGGTCGTCGGCCTGGTCGTCTTCGGCACGGGTGCCCGCGTGACGCTCGCCTATCTGATCGAGCCGCCGCCTGCGCTCGTTGCCGGCGTCGCCGACCTCCGCGCGGCCGTACCGTCCGTACGCCACCCCGTCTGGACCCCGCACGTGACCCTGGCCCGCCGCGTCCCGCGCGCATCCCTGTCCGAGGCTGTCGCGGCGCTGCCCGCCATGCCCGAATCTTTGGGAGCCGACCGCCTGCGCTGGTGGGACCCCACTCAGAACCTCATCGAAACCCTCGGTGGTTGAGGAGCGAGCACGCGACACCGGTGGTTGAGGAGCGAGCGAAGCGAGCGTCTCGAAACTCCCCCCTACGCCGCCCGGTGGTTGAGGAGCGAGCGAAGCGAGCGTCTCGAAACCACGCCCCCGTACACTCGCCCCCATGAAGAAACTCCTCCTCGTCATCCTCGCCGCCGCCGGCGCCGCCTTCGCACAGAAGAAACTCAAGGAGGGCCAGAAGGAACAGGCCCTGTGGGCCGAGGCGACCGACAACGTCAACAAGGGCTGAGTTCCGCCCGCATTTTCTCTCTACGCCGGCGTCGCAGGTAGTCTGCGGCGTCGTCCGGGGCCTTGGCGCAATTGGTAGCGCACCTGCTTTGCAAGCAGGGGGTTAGGGGTTCGAGTCCCCTAGGCTCCACCCAGTGAAACCGCAGGTCAGCCCGCGGTTTCTGGCATTTCCGGGGTTGGTCAACCCTTGTGTGGGAGGTGCCGTATGCCAGATATATGCCAGATTGACGGCGTTGGCGGTCACAATCGGCGCCATCCGGCGTCGCTCAGTCGAACCTGCGCGTGCTGAGCATTCCCGACTTGTGACTAGGGCGGTCTTGTTTGAGTGCGACGTCGACGGCGAGCGCAGCTGTGACCACCAAGGTGCGAAGTGGCTCCGCAACGTTCTCGTTCATCTGCACGACGTAGTGGTCGGCCCTGGTGAAGCGCTCCTTCGCCCAGCCTGCCCACGTCTTGGTGATCTTCCCGATCTCCTTGCCCTCGGCGCTTGATATGACGAAGTCCCATTGTCTGGTGCCGGTCGCGTGGATCGAGCCCAGGCGCTGGCCGTGAGCCTCGAGCCCGAACCGGGCGTGACCAACCTTGGACAAGCGGTTCACTGCACGATCGAGGCGCTCGCCCCCTGCGGCTGCTGCTGCTTCGCCCGCGATGCCGGCTGCGATCAGCCCCAATGGGCTCAAGGTGGTCAGTGCGGCGAGCGCTCCCGCTGCGGCGCCTGCCTCGAGCGTCATTCCTCCCACCCCAAAACTCTCGTGGGTGATTTGGCCGACATTGCGACCGTCGGCCGTCTCGACGATCACAGCGGCTCGGAACGTGTTCCACCGCTCGGGCCGCGTCAGTCTGAACATCACGTTCCCGTTGGCGTCAGCGACCTCGTAGCGAGTGGTCCGGCTGTGCTTGATGCGGTCGGTCACCAACGTGTTGAGGTCTCTGCGCAGTTCGCGAAAGGTGCCCAACTTGCGACCGTTTTGATCGTGCACGTCGTACGCGACGCTGCCGCGCCCGATGCGAGCCTTCTGGTTGACCACCAGCGTCGACTCGGTGAGCAGTGTGCCGCCTCCGGCAGGTCGTGATGTCGCACCTTCCTGGCGCGCCTGGCGAGCGATCTTGTTGCTGGTTGGTGGCAATGGGGCCCTGGTCGGTGTGGCTTGGGTAGCTTCAGCGACCTTCTCAGGAGGCGCGGGGAAAGTCGTCGGCCCGGGCGTGACTGGTGGATCGGTGCCTTGGAAGCCGGGGTTGGCGACGTGCTCGGTCCAGCGTTGGCCGTCCCAGTATCGACGGTCGAAGCGCCTGAACTGATCGGAGTGCCACCCCGCAGGAGGCGTCATGTTCAAGGGCGACGGGGGTGCCGTCAGCTGAGGGGGATCGGTGCCTTGGAAGCCGGGGTTGGCGACGTGCTCGGTCCAGCGATGGCCGTCCCAATATCGGCGGTCGAAGCGCCTGAACGGATCGGAGTGCCACCCTGGTGCCGACTGGTCAGCCATGCTGAGGAGGCTACGTGAGAATGCTGGTCCCGGGGCGGCGACAGACTTCCGCGACGGGCACTCGTCTGTTGGGTTGGGCATTCCCGGTGAGCGCCACCTCGGCTCGCGGGAGGGGTTGACTTTCCTCAAGGCTCCGAGCGGTTGTCGGTGGGTAGCGCCACGATAGGCCCCATGACCGGTGACATGACCTTCCTCGGGGACGGTCGAATGATGGTCGACATCCACGACCCGGCCGACTGTGAGGGGCGTGGTTGCTGGGTGCACCACGCCTCCGACTGGCCGCTCAACGCGGCGCCGGTGTATTGGGATGAGACGAGCGGCCAGGCGTTCCGGCTGTGCGGGCACGGAGCTTTACATCGCGACCTCGACGACTACGAGTGGGCCACCCGCTTCTCGGGGAAGTGGTCCGGGATGCCGGTCTGGTGTTGCAGCGACCAGGCTGCCTGCGGATGCTGTCAGTCGCCATGAGTGATCAGCATCAGCCGCACGCTGCACTGGTGCTGGACGTGGACGGCGTCGTGTCGCCGGTGCACGGTTCGACCGCGTGGGGCGATGACGTCGACGGTTACGGCGCCGGTCGGGGCGGCATCGGAAATGTCCCGGTCTCCCCTCGCCTCAACACCGCGCTCGACGACCTGGCGAGGCGACCGGGCGTCACCGCTGCGTGGCTGACCAGCTGGAGCCGCCAACTGCGCGAGGGCATGGTCTTCCCCGGCCGCAACTGGCCGGTCGTCGCCCACGCCTGTCCGGACTCGGGGCCGCCTGTCTTCGACGAGGGTGCCGCCAGCCGACGAGCCGGGGAGCGGTGGCGCGACAACCGGTGGTGGAAGTGGTGGGCGCTGGATGCGTGGCTGCGCGAGCGGCCATGGATCGACACCGTGGTCTGGTGCGAGGATCACCTGAGCCGTGCGTTGTGGGACCACGACAACGACGTCGACGGGCCGCGGGACGGCGCTCTCACCCAGGGCGCCGTCGCCTATGTGGAGCTGAAACGGCGCGGCATCCACGCGTTGCTCATCTCCCCGGCCACGGACACTGGCCTGACTCCGGGAGATCTGGCCCGCGTCCGGGACTTCTTGGACGGCCGATTGACACCGGAGGCGGTCACGCTGCCACGCGACCTGCACTACCCGAGCGCAACCGCGCTGCGCTGGCTGGCCGATGACCGACAGAGCCGCGTGTGCGCGAACTGCGACGAGTCGGTCTGGTACCTGCGCTACCACGCCGCCAGTGCGGTCGACTGCACGACCTGTGGGCGGACGTTCTACGGGCGTCACGACATCACCGTCGAGCTCGGTGGGGCGGTGACATGACGTAGCTCGCTGCAATGGAATCACCAGCGTTAGTCCTGTTCGTTTTGTTCGTTTGGTGTACGTTGAACGCACTAGAAGGGGGACCGAGGATGACCCGCTCTGCCGCAAGTGCGGACGCCCGCACCTACGTCGCGACCGACTCTGACGAGGAGGTCTATCGGGCGTTCGCGCGCGCTCTGGAGGGAGTGCCCGAGACCACCCAGCACCGCCCAGCGCTGGTGGCCGCTGATGGGACCGAGGTTCCCCTCCCTCGTGAGTTGCACGACGTGCTGCTCCAAGTGGCACAGGCGCTCCAGGCTGGCATGGGAGTCAACGTGGCGCCATTGAACGCAACCCTGACGACGCAGGAGGCCGCGGAGTACCTCGGCATCTCGAGGCCGACCGTGGTTCGGCTGCTGGATGCGGGAGAGATTCCGATGAGTCGGCCGGGGCGTCATCGCTATGTGCGTCTGGTCGACCTGATCGCATATGCCGAGCGAGTGCGGCAGACCCGTGCTGATGCGCTCGATGAGATGGCGCGCGAGGCCGAGGCTTCCGGGCTGTACGACGTGCTGGACGGCCCGCCTCCGTCGATGCGGTGACTCGTGCACTTTCCAGTCTTCCTGGACACCTGCGTCCTGTACCCGATCGTGCTCACGGACACCCTGCTCCGCGTCGCTGAGCAGTCCGCCTTTCGTCCGCACTGGTCCCGAGACGTGATGGCGGAACTCCAGCGAAATCTCGCCCTGACTCAGGTCGGCGATGCTGGAGCGGTTCGCAGGATCGCGGCGATGAATCGAGCGTTTCCCGACGCGATGGTCGCGGGGTACGAAGACCTCGTCGATGGGATGGAGTGCGATCAGAAGGATCGTCATGTCATGGCCGCGGCAGTGCACTCCGAGTGCCAGGTCGTCGTGACCTACAACCTCAAGGACTTTCCAGCAGAGGTGATGGCGCGCCACCAACTCGAGGCGGTCCACCCGGACACCTTCCTGCTGGATCAACTCGACCTCTACCCGCAGGCCGTCTATCGAGCGCTGCGGCGCCAATCGGCCGAGTCGGCCCGCCCGAGACTCTCATCCCTCCAGTTGATGGCGTCGTTCGAGAAGTTGGAGCTCAGAGACTTCGCAGCCGAGTTGCGACGGCGATGGCCGAACTTGGAAGTGGGTCGCTGGTAGTGCAGTGAATCGGCTGGCGGTGGGCACCGTCGTCAGATTGGCTTCATGAGTGCGTCGAGGTCGTCGCGGCGAACGCGGAGGCCGCGCTTTCCGCAGACGTAGGCCGGCAGCTCGCCGGAGGCGATGCGGCGGCGGACGGTCTTGACCGAGGCGGCGATGTAGACCGCGGCCTGCTGGAGGGTCATCCACTGGGTGTCCGGCTTCGGAGCGTGCGGCGCGGCCATCTCACCGACCCGCCCTCAGGAAGCGGCGGAGGTCGGCGACCGTGGTGTAGAGCCGTCCGTTGCCGTTGAACCGGTACCAGGTTGGGCCGCGGCCCTCCACCCGCCAGCACCGGACGGTGCGCGGCGGCGTACGGATGAATGCGCAAAACTCCTCGAACAAGATGATGCCGTTGTCGTCCCAGTCGTCGGGGACGCTGATCGGGGCGATGGTCATGGGGCTACTCCTTGCGCTGTCGGGGCCGCACGGTTTGCCGCCTCTACTCGGGACAGCAACCGGCGGTGGTCCAGATCGGACACGTGATGCCGAATTCGGCCGCAGGTGGCCTCCCGGTCACCTAGGTCGACCGGACCAGCTCGGGCGATCACGTCGCTGGGACTTGTTCAGCGACCCATGCCCAGGCGTGCCCGGTCCCTCGGGGCTGGAACTGGGTCGGGCGGGCGGCGGCCGCCGGTCGCGAGCAGCGCGGCCTGGAGGGCCGCCGAGCGACGTGGCGCACGGGGGCCATAGCGCTCGATGTCGTCGGCGGCTCTCTCGGCAGCGCGAGCCGGCCCGAGGTCGGCGCGGTCGCGGCTGAAGACCTCGACCCACTGACGGCGCGCGTCGTCGAGGGACTCGGCGACGAGGTGGGCGGTGTTGGCGTGGCGGCCCCGGGTCATGGCGACGTACGCCGCGGCAGCACCTGTCGTCTCCCCGATCACCAGGTGAGCGGCATCGACGGTGTCGCCCTGAGCGCCGTACACGGTGGTGGCGTAGGCGAGCTCGACGTGTTCGGCGACGTAGGACCGGGGGAGTTCCCGGTGACCGGCGCGCCCGAAGACGAGCAGGCTGCCGTCGTCACCGATGCCGGCGACGATCCAGGTGTCGCGGTTGGCGACTCCGAGGTCGCGATCGTTACGACGGGTGGCGACGCGGTCACCGAGGCCGATGCGCTCGCCATGCCTGGTGACCGGCTCACCATCTCGCTCACCACCGTGCGTCCGGGCGTCGCGGATCGCTGCGTTGAGGGTGCCGACCTGTTCGCGGGTGTCGGCGACGACCAGCTCGTCGACGCCGATCTCGGCCAGCGCCGCGGTGCGCTCGACCTCGGTGGCGTGCAGGGTGATCGAGCCACGTGCCACGAGGGAGTCGAAGACCTCACCGGTTCGCTCACCAGTGCGCATGAGCAGGCTGAGTTCGGCGTAGACCGGATCGCTGAACCGGTGGACCGACTCGAGCTCGAGGTGTCCCTCGGGGCGAACCCAGCGGGCCGCGAGGTCGAGGACGCCGCCGCGGCCGACGGCGGGGAGTTGGTGGCGGTCCCCGAGCAGGGCGAGCGTTGCCCCGGCACGGTCGGCGATCGCGCACAACGCGTGGGCGGTGTCTTGGTCGAGCATGCCGGCCTCGTCGACGAGGAGTACGTCGCCGGGCAGCAGGCGCGCGGCGGCGTCGATCTCCTGCCTGGCCTTCTCTGCGTGCGACCAGCGGCCGTCCTCGTCCCATGCGTAGCCGTGCTCGTAGGCCAACTTCGCGGCCGTGAACGCCGTTGCGCCGATCTGCTGCTCGACGACCTGGGCGGCCTTCAGTGTCGGTGTGACCACGACGAGACGACGGTCGCGTGCCTCGATCGCGCTGGCCGCTGCCGCGAGCGTGGTGGTCTTTCCGGTGCCGGCCGCACCTTCGATGACCAGCAGTGCAGCGTCTCCGGCGAGTGCAGCGACGACCTCCTGCTGGGCGGGATCGAGGTGCTCGATGTCGCGCACCCGGCGGGCCGGCTCGATCGGCTGAGCTGCGCGGCTGATCAGGGAGGCGACGAGGTCCGCCTCCACGTCCAGGACGTGCTGGGAGGTCAGGGAGCGAACGTGCTGGGGCACGTCGTCGCGGTCGAGTAGGCGTTGGCACACCGCGATGACCCGAGCGCACAGGTCCTCGGCGAGCTCCGCGCGTGTGGATCGCTCGGCGATGACACCTTGAGAGGCGACGAGCTTCTCGGCCTCGCCTCGGATGTCGGCTGCATTCCAAGCCGAGCGCTTGGCGCCGAGGCGGGTGATCAACAGTTGAACGGCCGCGTCGCGGTCCAGCGCGCCGATGGGGGTGTGGCTCACCGCCATCGGGGCGCTCGGCGCCCGGAAGCCAACCTCGTGCAACTCGTCGTTCCACGCGGCGACGATCGCGGCGCCGTCCTTGGGTGCGCCCTTTCTGTCTCGGCCGTCGTTCCAGGCACGGCGGTCCCATGAGCGTCGCAACTGGGGTCCGGGTTCTTGGTCGGGGTGGCTCCTGCGCCACGCGGCCTCGTACGTGTCCAAGTTCTGCGTGATCTGTCTCGTTCGCTGGCTGAACCTGCCGACGTACGGCGCGAGCTGCTCGATCTCGCCGGTCTCGTCGACGGAGTAGCCGAGCGATGCGAGTGCTTGGCGGAACTCGGGGTCGCACATAACGGCGGCGTGGCCGATGCCGTTGATCGCCTCGATGCTGTCGCGTGTTCCGACGGAGTGGAGCGCTCGCCACGTGCCGGCGGCGAACACCTTCGCGTTGATCTGCAGGTGAAGGTGGCGGTGGGGGTCGCCGGCGCGGGAGGTGTAGTGGCGGATGGCCGCGGCCTCGATCTTCCCAACGGGCACCTGCACCTGCCTGCCGCGCGGGCCGACGCGGGTGGTCGAGTGCTCGGCGAGCCAGCCGACGATCTCGCTGGCGGCGCGTCGCTGGGCGGCGTCGTACGCAGTCGAGATCTCGGGGTGGAGGGCGGCGGCGATGGACCAGGTCTTGGGCCCGTTGACGACGACCTCGACGAATCGCAGCGCTCGCTCGTGCTTGCTGATCCTCCCTTTGGCCAGCCCGGTGTCGACCTCGTAGCCACCGGCCCAGCGCTCGTAGGCGTCGCCGTCCATGAAGCCGGCCGATGCCACCGCGGTGTCCGCGACGAACCGCTCGGCGACACCCTCGCCCTCCGCGAGGTAGTAGTCGTCGGCGCGGGAGTGGTCCGCCTCGACGTAGGCCCGTGCGGCAGCGGCCGCGCCCCGGTAGAACTTCACGCCTCCGTGCAATGCTCGTCACCGCCCGTCACGATCCGTCAACGACCCCTGAAATGAGCCTCGGCCCGCCCCCAGGGGCGGACCGATCTACGGACCTTCGTAGCATGCGTGCCGCGTGGTTTGAAGGCGCGAAAGTGCCTTGGGAGGGTGGGGTTTTCGGACTCGTCAGGGTCCGTCACTCGTCGTCATCGAGTGAGCGGTCTGTCGGTCTGAGCCAGGTGAGCTCGGGCGGATCGAAGATGCAGTCGATCCGGTCGTGCGCATGGCCGATAGTGCTCCTTGCGTCCGGCTGCCAGCTCAGCTCCTGGAGTCGCGCGAGCAGTTCGTTGACGAGGACCAGCCCGGTCTCGAATCCGATCTCGCCGACGGCGTCGACCTCCTGCACATAGCGCCACGGGCCGTGGTCGAGGTGCAGCCCGGACAGGTAGAGGCAGGCTTCGGTGCGCTCGTCGAACGTCGACGCGCGACGCCGCAGATGGCGCAGCAGGTCGGTGAGAACGGTGTAGAGCTGGTCGGCGTCGTGCCACCAGGAGGGAGTGTTTGTCATGGGTTCACGCCAGCACGAGGACCCGACTACGGCCCCTCAGCGGGCCCAAATCTGTGGAGAAGTAGCCGTTGGGTGGTCCTGTGGACGCTGATCGCAGTGTTCAGACCCGATCTCTGGGGCGGACCCTGGTTGTACTCCTCGTCTACTCGGCGCCAGTACCCGGCGTCAGCGCGTCTGTACCTTCCTGCACAAGGCTCTGCAGTTCAGTGCCGGAGTACTTCGCGGCGTCGCGGTGTGCGAACCGCGAGAGGACATTCTTCACGAGGACGGCGTCGCCGACAGCCGCGCGCGCGGCAAGGCGCACGGTTTCATCTGAGCCCGCATAGAAGGGTGCGAGCGCTTGCAGCGCGAGGGCGACATCCTCGGCTGTATCGGCTTCCCTGAAGTGCCGTCCCGACTCCCGGAGGAGCAGGCCACCGAACGCGGCGATCACAACGGCGACCGAGGACCGCAGGACGCCGTCTCCGACCGTGAGGTCGAAGTCTTTACGAATCGCCTCGTTGACTATGAACCACCCGATGGCCCCGGCGAACAAGAACGCGGCAACGGCGGCAGCCCGGATCCACTGAGCAGCCTTGCGTTCGCGCTTTCCTCTACTCCGCCAATCCGCCGCGCTCAGATCGCCGGCGGCGTGCTCAGCCAGGGCCTCGGCGGCTCGCCGTGTCGCCGCCAGCGCAGTGACATGTTCGGTTGCTTCGGTATCCCGAGTCTCGTCTGCGGCCTGCCGATCTTGCTTCCACGTCGCGAGCGTGTCGTTCCACGCCTCAGTCATCTTTGACTCCGCTGTTGAACTGACCTCGGCGATCGCCGTTCGCTGGGCCTCAATTTCGTCACCGAGCCTGTCGACCTGGCTGCTGACACGGTTGAGTGCGTCGAGTCGGTCCTGAAGCGCAGTCTCGGTCTCGGCGATCCGAGCCTCGAGTTCATCGAGCCTCGAAGTCCGTGCGTCCACCTCTTTGTCGAGCAAGTCGACGTAGGCGTTCCCGAGGTCCTTCGGCGGCGGCAGCGGCAGCCCGCGAAGCGCGGTCTCAAGCCCACCCAGTGACTGAGGTTGGTTCGGCTGCCGGTTCGACACGTAGTTCCTGAACTGGTTCACGTCCGGCGGGAGCGAGTTCAGCGCGTTGCTGAGGTCATCGAGAGCGCTGAGGTATAGCGCCGGTTGGCGCGCCTGCTTCGTCTTGGCTGCCTCAGCGAGCCACTCGACGACATCCTTGCGCCATTGCTCCAGGCCGGCATCGTCGTACCGGGCAGCCTCGAGCGCCTCCCTCTTGACTTCAAGCGTCTCCCACACCTGGTGCTGCTTGTATCGCTGGCTCCCGGTCGGCATCCCGTTCTCCCTTCGCTCGCATAGCGCATCGTCGCGAGGCTTCTTAGGCGACCAGAGTGTAGGGAGGCCCACCGACAGCGGCGGAGGGCTAGCCTTCTGCTTGGCTCGATTGCCTGCGCAGTGACCACAGATTGCGAGATGTTTGGGTAATGCCAAAGTCCACTGTGTCATTCACCCCCCGCGGTCATGGCGGGATGCTCGTTACCCTGCGCACGGACAAGGGCTGGGAGCTCACCGCCGAGGGAGAACTCGTCGGGGCCCCACCGGTCCTCTCGGGTCGCCAGGCACTCCAGGACAACTTGGTGGTGACAACCAACCTGTGGGCGTACGCCGTGCAGGAGAAGCAGCGCCGACGCACTCAGCACCCGGAGCGCAAGGCAGCCTTCGCCAAGCAAGCCGAACTCCATGGCGAACTCGCCTGTGACGTCGCCGACCTCGTTGATCGCCTGGGCGATGAGGGCCGAGATGGTTGGTGCTCCGGGTGCTTCAGCAAGGTTCACCACCGCAAGGTGGATGGCGGCGGTACCCCCGCGACGTACCTGTGCGATGAGTGTGGAGCGGCCACGCATGTGTGCGCCGCACCGAAGTGCCAGAGCATGGCGACGCGTGGTTTCGGCAAGATCCGTCTACCGCGCTACTGCGCCGAGCATCGGCACGACATCCCCGCGTTCGATCGGGGAGCGGAACGTATCGCGGATCTGACCGAGTACCAGAGCCTGCTGGAGTATGCGAAGCCGAATCTGGCCCGCATCACGAAGCTCGGCGCTTCGGCCCTTGTGGCAGCTGGGGCGATGACGGGAGTCGGGCTCTTCGCGGCGCCGCTGGTCGGCGGCGCGATCGGCACGATGGTCGGCGGCTACTCGGGTGCTGCTGCCACGAGCTACGGGCTCGCACTCCTAGGCGGAGGAGCGGTCGGCAGCAGCACGTTCGCATTCGGCATGGCCGGAGGTACGGCGGTGATAGCCGCAGTCGGCGGCGGGCTGGGCGGCGTGATGGGCATGGGCCTGACCAACGCCTACATCCGTGAAGACAGGTCGTTCTCGATCGAGCAGTTGCAGCACGGCGACGGTGTCCCGGTAATCGTGTGTTCAGGGTTCCTGACCGAAGGAGCTTCGGGCTGGGGAAACTGGGAGCGTCCCGTCACCCAGCGATACCCAGACTCACCGGTCTATCGAGTCCACTGGGGCGCCCAAGACCTCGCAGCCCTGTCGGCCGTTCTCGGTGGTGGTTCCGCGAGGTACGTTGCCGGACAGGTCTTGCGGAAGGGCGCCATGCGCGCCAGCAAGCAAACCGCCATGAGGGCCAGTCCACTCACCGGCGGCCTCATTGCCGTCGACCTGGTCAAGAACCCGTGGCTTCGGGCACGCCAACGGGCCAACAAGACGGGTGCGATCGTGGCCGATCTGCTGGCACGCACCGACATCGATCAGGTCGTGCTCATCGGCCACAGCCTCGGGGCACGCGCCATGATCTGCGCCGCGGAGGCACTCGGCTCGAAGGAGTCGGCGGCCAGGGTGCGAGAGATGCACCTCCTCGGTGCCGCAATTGGTGCGAAGGGCCCCTGGCACCAGTTGGCCAACGCGGTGGACGGCAAGGCATACAACTACCACTCGCGCAACGACAAGACCCTGCGCTTCTTCTACACCGGAAGCTCAGGGTGGCCAGAAGGCAGCCGGGTTCGCTGGCATGGAGACCAAGCAAGCGAGTATCGCGAACCTCGACGTCACCTCACAGGTTCCCGGACACTCCGACTACGCCAAGAGGCTGGACCTGCGGTAGCTCGAGTGTCGGACCCTTCTCCTACGCTCAGTCCCCATCGAGAGGAGGAACGATGCTGCAGAGACCGCTGTTGTTCTTCTCGTCGTATGCGCCGTTGTTCGGCATCCTCGCGATTCGCTTCGAGCGACCGGCACTGATGTACGCGTGCATCGGTCTCGCGATTGCCGGAGTCGCCGCCTTGCTCGGGATCATCTGGTTGCATTCTCGAACCAACGGGCCGGAGATGGTTATCGCCTCAGTGAACAACGCAGGAGGTGAAGCGGCGTCGTATCTCGCCGGATACCTGCTCCCGTTCGTGACGGTCGGTCAACCAAGCTTGCGCGATGTGTTGGCATACGTTGCGTTCATCGTGGTCGCTGGAGTTGTGCACTCCAAGACGAGCGCCATACAAGTCAATCCACTGCTGTTTCTTCTCGGCTGGAAGATCGTTCAGGTATCCACGGACAGTGGTGCGTCCGTCTTCCTAATCACCCGCAAGGCGCATTTCAGCGGCGATAGGGTACGAACGTCGAAGCTCGGCGGCGACGGGGACTGCTGCACGGATCTGGTGACAGTGGTTAGGTCACGCAGCCTGAGTGGCTGGCGTGGTCATGATGGCTTCGTACTCGATGGGGGTCAATCGGCCGAGCCCGTCTTGCCTGCGGCGGCGGTGGTAGGTCCTTTCGATCCAGGTGACGATGGCGATCCGCAGGTCTTCTCGGGTGGCCCAGGTGCGGCGGTTCAGGACGTTCTTCTGGAGCAGCGCGAAGAAGCTCTCCATGGCCGCGTTGTCGCCGGCTGCACCGACGCGGCCCATCGAGCCGACCATGCCGTGGCGGCTGCAGGGCGCGGACGAACTTCCGGCTTCGAAATTGCGAGCCCCTGTCCGTGTGGACCACGCATCCGGCCACGTCACCGCGTCGTGCGACGGCGTTGTTGAGTGCTGCGACCGCGAGCCGGGACTTCATTCTGCGAGTCGATGGAGTAGCCCACGATCCGGTTGGAGAACACGTCCTTGAACGCGCAGACGTAGAGCTTGCCTTCGCTCGGTCCAGTGTTCGGTGATGTCGCCGATCCACAACTCGTTCGCTGCGCGCCGGCCTTGAACTCGTGCCGGGTCACGGCCCTGCTCGTCTGATCACGGCGCACAGGTCGTCGTGGACTGGAGGGCCGGGCTTCTTGCCGTCCTTGCCGCGCTTGCTTCCCGAACGCGCTCCACCAGCCGTTGTTCGAGCAGATGCGCCACGCAGTCCGCGCTGCCATCGCCTGGCCGGCGTCGCGCGGCCTCGTCGAGCAGGTACCGGTAGCCGAACTCAGGGTCATCGACGATGAGCGTCGAACAGGGCGTTGGCGCGGTAGGCCTCGTCGAGTTCGGCGTCGGTGATCGGGTTGGCGAGCCAGCGGTAGTAGGGCTGGCGAGCGATCTTGAGCACCCGGCAAGTCACCGTGACGGGGATTCCGTCAGCGGCAAGGTCACGGACGAGCGGGTAGCATCATTTTCCCGGCAGATGAGCCTGCGAGAAGTAGGCGGCAGCCCGCCGCAGGACTTCTACTTCTTGTTCGAGCGGTCTTGATCCGGCGCTTGGCTTCACGCAGTTCAGCTGACTGCACCGCGGTCGTGCCGGGCCGCTCGCCGTCTTCGATATCGGCCTTCTTCATCCACGAGTACAGCGGTCGTGAAGTGGATCCCGAAGTCCTTCGCGATCTGCTGCAGACGCGACACCTCGGCTCACGGTTCCTCGCGACGCGCACGACGTCGTCACGGAACTCTCTGGGGTAGGGCTTGGACACGGTGAACATCCTTCCAGCCCAACCTCTCGGGCTAGGCCAGATCGGTTGTCACCTATCCGTGCAGCAGACCGGACCGCCGCCGCAGAGGGCATCGATGTAGGTCCTGCACGCTAGGTGACTCCGGACCGTTCGACCCGACCGACCGGCGGTGCAACGTGCACCACCAGCCGAAAATCCCGGTGCGTCGGGTCGTAGTGACGGCTCCCACCCTCCCCGCAAGGTGGTCGGCACAGCCCACACCGACGCGCAGGGAGCCACCATGTCGAAGTCCACCGCAGACCGTTCCGTCGATATCGTGATCGTCGGCGCCGGGTTCGCCGGGCTTGCCGCCGCGCAGCGGCTCGTCGAGCGCGGGCATGACGTCACAATCCTCGAAGGCAGGGACCGCGTCGGCGGACGTTCGCTCACCGGCGAGGTGGGCGGCGTACAGGTCGACCTTGGCGCAACCTGGGTCTCACCGCGCCACACCGCGATCCGTGACCTCGCCACCAGGGCCGGCTGCCGCACCGTCACCCAGTTCAGCTAGGGCCGCAACGTGCTCTGGTTCGGCGGGAAGCGGCGTACGTATAAGGGCACCATCCCTCCCGTCTCCTAGCCGAAGGTGTGCAGATCGGAGTCCGAACGGATGCCGGGATAGCGGAAGAGATCCCACGTGCCGCCGATGGCCTCTCGTCCCTCCAACACGAGCAGTGACTTGCCGGGCAGTTCGCGGCGGAAGGTCGCGGCCGCGCCGATCCCCGAGATGCCCGCACCGATGATGACGACGTCGTACGTCTCCACGTCTGCTGCGTTGGTCATGAGTTCTCCCTACGTTGGGCTGGACGAATGAGTCAACTGTCGCCGCGTGGGGTGACTCGCGGCTAGGACAGTGCGCACCTCGTTGTGGGTGGGCGGGTGCAACGTGCACCTGCCAGGTCTTGCAGCCACGATGATCGATTGACTACCTCGTACGCTGAACCGTGCGCACGTTCCTCAACATCATCTGGCTCGTCTGTGACCGCGGTCGCGCCTAGCGGACCTCTTCGGACGACCGTCCGACCCGGCTCGGTTTGGGCGCTCGTGCCCGTGCGTCTTCGGACGACCGTCCGACCCGGCTCGGTTTGGGCGGTCGTGCCCGTGCCTCTTCGGACGACCGTCCGACCCGGCTCGCGACCGGACTGTTCGGACTCCGTCCGGACTCCGTCCGGACTTGTTCGGATTCACGTTCATCTACCCCGAACGGCTGAGAGGCGTCGGTTCGCGGGGCTTTACTGCACGCGTGCGAACTCTTCTTGGCCGCCCCGGTCACCGTGCCCTCAGAATCGTCGTGGCGGTCTCTTTGCTTGCCAGCCTGTCGGGATGTACCTCGATGAAGACCGGCAGCCGGACATTCTGGGGCATTCCTCTTAGCGCCGACGTGGGTGGTCTCATCGGCTTGATCTTCGGGGGAGCGCTGATCGGTGGCGTGATCGATGTCTGGCGCAGGAGGAGGGCCAAGAAGGAGGAAGAGCTCGCCAGGGCGGAGGCACTACGGGCTGAGGCTGACCGGCTTGATGCCGAGACCAAGGCTGAGAACTACCGCGTCCACATGGAGGCGCTGCAGATCCACGAGTCGTTGACCTCGCGAGAAGTCTTCGATGCCTTGAGCAAGATCCCTACGGACCAGCCCGCAGAGAAGTTCCTCATTGCCACGTATGACCGCGGCCAGAGCCGATATGTGGCGTTCAGTTCCGCCGCCGACCTAGACCCCAAACTCGACTCGTTGGTCACTCGCGCATTGGCCGAGATCGCCGCGCCCTTTCCCCAACTCAAGAGCGCCCAGCAGGAGGTCAAGCGCAAGCAAAACGAGCGGTCGAAGTACTTCGTGGGAGACGTGGGTCCGTTGAGCAAGCACCTCACGATCCACCTGATCGCGCAGCGGTTCACCGCTCAGCACAAGATCAGGACGGTCGCTCAGTTCAAGCAAGAGTTTGGTGCTCTCGTACGCCAGGCAGTGGGTGAGACCGTCGGCAAGGCTTCGTTTGTCGGCGACACCCTGCTGGAGGACCCGTCGACGGGGAGTGCCTCCTATCAGCGGCGCTACGCAGAGCGCGACCGCAAGGTGTTGGACACCTTGGGTGCCATTGAGTTAGACGGCGTCAGGTACCTCGCCGGATGGAAACTCGGCTACGACCGCGAGATTCCGGACATGGGGCGTCTGATGCACCAGGCGTTCATCGAGCACATCCGCACCCTCGATGGCTTCAAGGACATTGTCCGCGCGTGAGGCACACCAACCACTCCCAACTGGAGACCCCATGACCCAACTGCGATCCCCCGAAATCGAACTCTCCGAGGAAGACCTCACCGACGCAGCCGTCATCCTCAACGTCGCGCGACAGTGCTTTGCAGATTCCGAACGCCGCCCCTCGCAGGCACGCAAGCTGCTGCGGATGGTGGTGAGCATCTATTGGGACGGACCGCGCGACACCAAGCAGGGCCGGCGATACTTCCCCGGCTTCGCCGTTTGGTCTCCGGCCGCCCGGGCGCGGGCTGCCGAGGGCAGCAAGGGCCTGATCGGAGAACACGTCATCCCCGTCAAGGTGCTGTCAAAACAGGTCTATGCCCTGGTCTCCAACCCAGACGCCACGCCGGCCGAGATGGCGAGGTTCCTGCGCTCCTCGACGTTCGCGGTCATCACCAAGGAGGAAGACAAACTGCTGAATTCGATGGGGCTGCGCCAGTCGATGCCGCCTGACTGGGTCGAAGGCGGCGAAGTCTGGGCGCGCTACATCATGGCTGGCATCGATCACACCGCCTTCGAGCCGTGGGAGCGCGAGTCATGACGGCCTACGATCCGAGCGACGTCTCCTGGCTGCACGTGGACACGTCGTCGGCGGCGGCTCTCAATCGCGGGATGTTGCAGCTGCTCGATCCGGACACACCGGAGAGCGCGTTGCGGGTGCTCTTTGACGCCTTTGCGGACAGTTCTGTCCACGAGTTCGCGTACTTCCACCCGCAGTCAACGGTGGGACTACGCCGGTACATCCGCGACCACTTCGTGTCCATTGCAGGAGAGTCGGCCTTCAACGACACGTTCCCCGCCCCCGACACTGCGACCGCACAACTGAGTAGCCAGTGGTGGACGACTCGTCACGAGACGCTGCCCGAGGAGATCCGATCGAGCGAGGAGGTGGCCGAGGAGCAAGCTCAGACGGACTCGATGGCCGACTTCGGACTTGAAGCGGCGCTCGGCACCGCGACCAGGGTGATCGACGAGGTCGTGCGCGGTGCTGAAAGTGCTGCAGGGCCTGACGACTGGGAGGCCGAGACCGAAGGCTGGTTCGCCAACTTCATGGATCTCATCCAGGTCTATCCCAAAGCCGAAGTCCGCAACGACATCGACTTGGCCCTCGCGCTCTTCGGGGGAGAGCGCGGGGACGTAGGTGCGTACGGTTGGTTGCGCGGCTTTCTCGACGGGTACATCACTCCCTTCCTGGACTCCGCCCCAGTGAAGGCGACGGTGACCGACTCTGTGGGCTATTTGGCGGGCCACCGCGAAGGCTGGGTTCGTGCCCGCCTTGCCAAGGGCGACACCGCGGAGTTCGAGCGGTGGCTCGACGAAGCGGTGGAGACCCTCACTGAGGGCATGGGCGCTGATGACGCCGAGGAGTCCCTGCACAAGGGCCAAACCGGCTTCGCCTCGATCCGGCGTCTCTTGCGTGATAGCCCGACGCCTCGCTCGCGTGACCTGGTCTTCGCGGCGCTGGCCAAGAAGGGTCTCGCCGAATCGCCGATCAACACGTGGGCGACTCACTACGTCGCGGGCTACACCGGCGAACCGGGTGACCAGGAGGCAGGCGAGTTTGCCGAGGCGGCGTACGCAGCGGGCGTGGAACGTCGCGCAGACCTTGACCGTTTCCGCTGGTGGGTCAGGAAGTGATGCAGTGGAGCAACTGATGCAGATGGCCGCCGCCATCATCGCGCTGATCGGCGGTCTCACCCTCTTCCGGGCGCTCTTCACGCCTAAGCGGTTCAGAGCCAAGCGGCCGTTCCTCTTCCTGGCGGGAGGGGGATGCCTGGCGTTGTCGGTGTTCCTTTATGGCGCCGCAGAAGAGCACGCACCCGACCCCAAGGTCGACACAGGGGCCGCCGCGACCGCGCAAGTGCTCAACGCCGGCGACTGAGGCGGGACGATGGAACGGGCAGCAGCGTTCGCCAAGTGGAGCCGAGACTCCAACTCTGGGTCGATTGATTGGAGTCCGCGCGAGCTGAAGGACTTCTATGCCAGCGCTCACCGGGCCGCGCGGCGCGACCCGCTCGCCTCGCAGACTCGCCACATCGACGGCACCTGCCCCGCGCACGCGTACGCCATCTGCGAGTGCGACGACTGCGGTGGCCGGGTCCGTCACAAGCGCGTTCCCAAGGCCCAAGAGCAGACCAAGACCGCTGCGGAGTTGGAGGCCGAGCGCCAAGCCGATCTGGCGGCCCTGGAGGCGTCGCTCCAAGCGGAGCGGCAGGCTGAGTTTGCCGGATATGCCAAGGAGTACGACGAGGTTGCTCCCACCGAGGTGGTGGCGAAGTCGACCCAGAAGTCGACGCCGAAGGTAGCCCAGAAGATAGCCCAGCAGGTCGTCACACCGCTGACTGCGCCGACCAAGAAGGCCGCTCCCATCGGCCAGCAAGCGAAAGCGCCACTCAAGGCTGCGGCTATCAAGGCGTCTGCGCTCAAGAAGTCCAAAACCAAGGCCATGTCGCAGAAGCAGGCGAAGCCTGCCCCACTGCCAACACGTCGACCGCAGTAATGGACCGAAGGTGCGAACTGACGTGACATCCCAACTCTGGGTCTCATCCCAGCCGCTCGCCGTCGTCCGGGCTGACGAATTTCTCGATGCGAGTTCCTGGCTGGATTCGATGCGTCCGTCAGATGCGTCCACGGCGGCCAGCGGCTGCCTGCTGGTCGTCGAGGCGTCCGGGGTCCTGATGGCAGTCACGGACGGCGACCTCCTGGCGTTCACCCGTATCGGGATGCCGTCGGGCACCGAGAACGCGTTGGCGCTGGTGCCGGGGACGTTGGCACAAAGCATCACCGAAATGCTCTCGCCAGCGCCTGACGATCAGGTGGAGTTCGCGCTCACGGCCGATGGCGGCAAAGTCTTGGCGCGGCTGGTCTCCGCCCCCGAGAGTTCGGTCGTCCAAGGCGTGTGGGATGCCCAGGCGCACATCGATCTCTATAACGAACTCGTCGCGGGAGCGGCCGTCGCGAGCATCGTGCGCATCAGTGATTCCAGGGTGCTCCACAGTGCAGTCGCAACGGAGGCGGGATCCCCGCGCGTTGTCGTGGCCGCGACGCCGTCGGGCCTGATCTTTGTCGGTTCCAAACCGCACAAGATCCAGGGCAAGCCCGAGGGTGCACTCTTCCGCGTCGAGGTCAGCGCGTCGCACTTCCAGTGTGCGGCGAACTCCCTCTGCGGCAATGGAGGCCGCACCTCCACAGGCATCGCCGTCAGCTTCTCGCCCACCAACTCCGTGCTCGAGTTGAAACCCTGGTCGTCGAGCTCGGGCGACCGCGACGACGCAGCCGTACTGCTCCGCACTGGAGCCGTGCTGGGATGGCAAGCGCCCGCAGCACCGGCGCCGCAGGCAGCCGAGTTGGTAGCGCCGAAGCCAGCAGAAGACGTGGACGCGATCTTCGCCGAAATCGATGCGTTGCCGGGGCTGGCCGACGTCAAACAACACGCGCATCGCGTACGCCAATTGGTGCGGGCCAACGAGGTGCGCACCGGCCGGGGATTGCGCGCAACGCCCGTCGTGTCACCACTGCTTTTTGCCGGCCAACCCGGCACTGGCAAGTCGCACGCGGCTCGCGTACTAGCTCGTCTCTACCGAGCACTTGGCGTGCTGGGGACCGACAACGTGATCGAGGTCAACCGCACGAGCCTGCTCGACAACTACATCAACCAAGGCCAGGGGCTGAGCGCGCGCGAGCTGATCGACACTGCCGTCGACGGCGTCCTCTTCATCGATGACGCCTATGCCCTGACCAAGGAAGAGGACAACGACGCCATCCAATCCGTGGTGCAGTCCGTCTTGGATGCGGTGGCCGAGCGGGGTGGAGAATTCCTGTGCATCGTCTCGGGCACCGATGACGAGATGGAGAAGTTCCTCGACTCCAAGACCGAGTTGCGATCGACATTTCGACAATCCCTCAGCTTCCCGGCGTACGAGCCCGACGAACTCGTCGCTGTTGCCAAACAGCTTGTGGTCGAGACCGATAACTACTTCCTCGATGACGCGCTGGACGAACTCGCCAGCCGACTTCACGAACACCGCAACACCGGCGGCTTCGGTATCAAGGGCTGGGAAAGTGCTCGTACGATCCACCACATCATCGAGGCGGCGATCGCCGAGCGTGACATTCGGATCTCCGCGGCCGAAGACATCCCCGACGACGACGCGATCGTGACCATCACCCGAGCCGACGCGGCCAAAGCCCTTGCAGATCTGCGGATCGGTCGCGCAGGCACGCGGGTCGAGAGTGCGGAAGACGTGCTTGCCGAACTCGACGCGCTGGTGGGACAACCCCAACTCAAGCAGCAGATTCGCAGCATTCAGGCGCGAATCAAGACCAATCAAGCACGTGAATCCGCCGGGCAACCCGTTGATGACGAGAACAAGATCAACCTGGTCTTTGCCGGGCCGCCCGGCACGGGCAAGACAACTGTCGCCCGGCTGATCGCGCGGCTCTATCGGGCCCTGGGAGTCTTGCCCTCCGACGAGATCGTCGAGGTGGGCCATGACGCCCTCAAGGCGGGCTTCAAGGGGCAGTCCGAGACCAAGACGAGCGCGGTCTTTGACCGAGCCGAGGGCGGCACGCTCTTCATCGATGAGGCCTACCAACTTACCGGCAACGATGGCCGTGACGAGTTCGGGCTGGATGCCGTGGCGGTGATGATTCGGCGAATGGACCGTCCGGGCAGTCGCGCGGTGATCATCGCCGGCTACCCCGACGAGTTGGACATCTTTCTCGGCTCCAACCCGGGGCTTGAACGCAGATTCCCTCCGCATCTGCGGATTTCCTTCTCTCCCTACACGGCGGGTGAGTTGCTGGAGATCGGCCAGCTGATGTTGCGCACGCACCAAAACACCCTGACCCCCGATGCCCACTCCGAACTGAGAGACCGGCTCGAAGCGGCAGAAGAGGCAGGATTGTTCGGCGAGAAGGGTTGGGGCAACGCCGGGGCCATTGACACCCTCATGAAGGCTGCGCGTGCGGCTCGCGATCTGCGCATCTCGACGTCAGAGATGACGATAGAGGCGCTGAAGACCGTGACCAAGCAGGACGTTTCTGCTGCGTGCGACGCGCACGCTCTGCCGCAAAGCAAGGGCATCAAGTCGCAGGCGGACGATCTCGATGCGGTGCTGGCTGAACTCGACTCGCTGATCGGCCAACCACAAGTGAAGAGCCAGGTCATCGAAATCCTGGCGGCGGCTCAAGCGGCCAATCGCCGCTTCGAGCGCGGTCTCGACTCCGCGCCACCGAAGTTGACTCATCTTGAGTTCGTCGGGCCGCCGGGCACCGGCAAGACCACGGTTGCGCGCCTCATCGGCCGGCTCTACGCGGCTGCGGGGCTGCTGTCGCCGGGTGGGTTCGTCGAGGTAGATCGCAGCGATCTGGTGGCGCAACACGTCGGTCAGACGGCACCTCTTACGGGTTCTGTAATCGACCGTGCCCTGGGTGGTGTCTTGTTCATTGACGAGGCGTACTCCCTCGCGCGTGGCGGGCCGCAAGACTTCGGCCTGGAAGCGATCGACACACTCGTCAAGCGGCTGACAGATGACGAGGGCGAGTTCTTGACCATCATCGCCGGTTACCCGGACGAGATTGCCGAGTTCCTGGCATCCAACTCGGGCCTGGAGAGCCGGTTCGGCAAGACGATCGAGTTCGGCGCCTATAGCGCTGCCGAGCTCACGCAGATAGCGGTTCACCATGCGCAGCGGTCGGGGCAGAGTCTTGCGCCCGGATGTCTGCCAGTCCTGGCGACTCGGCTCGCGGCCGCCGAGGAGATCGGAATGTTTGAGCGCGAGACCTGGGGCAACGCGCGCTCCATCATCGCCGTGGTCGACTCCGCCATTCAGATCCGCGACACCCGGATCTATGACAAAGAGGTCACCGACGCAGACCTCATCACCTTGAGGTTGCCAGACGTCGTAGCCGCGTGTGACAGGGCAGGCTTGCCGAAGGTGGACGGCAAGGTGGCCACCGATCCAGCCGTCTCCCCAGACACGCCAGTTGGCAGGCAACCGCAGGCCACCCCCGAGCCAGCCTCCGTCGAGCCAGCCCCCATCGCGCCCGTGCGACCTCCGATCGAGGCGCCACTTGAGCTGACGCCGGATGACCGAGTGACAGCGCGTGCGGCCATCTCGGCGTACGTCGGCGAAGCCGTCCGGTCACTTGCTCCTGGCGCCGCTCCCGGCACAGGAGTGCCTCCCGGTCCAGCGCTCGCCGCGTTGGGGGTGGCCGAGGTCTATTGGCAAGGAGGTTCCGGCATGGGATTCCAGATGCGGAGCGCGGTGGGCAGCAAGGACGACCCGTTCTACTACTTCGCAGGAGGAAGCAGCGGACGCTTGCCAGATCTCTTCTGGCATTCACCCGGAGGCAAGGGCGCAAAGGTGCGCGACCTGTCGACCGCAACGCCACATCGCACACTGGCTGGGTGGCAGGAGTCTGACGACTCGCTTGCCGAATATATCGTCAGGGCCATCAAGAACGACCGGAGCACACATGGCTAAAGCCAGCATCCCGATGAAGATCCTGGTGGCTTTCCTGACTCTGGTGGTCGTCATGTATTGGGCTGAGGCTCCGGTGGGGGGCGCGGGCGTGGTCGTGTGTTTCGCCGTCTATCGCGTCCTGGGTGCGAGGCCGGCGAAACGCTGGGTGAGCTGGTGCTTCCTGGTCCTGATCACACTGATCGCGATCATGAATTGGTCCTTGCTCACGCGCAATCTGATCTTCATGCCTTTCCAACTCGCCTGGGTCGCCGCGATGACGTTGGTCTTCTTCCAGGGCAAGTGGAGCCTGCGCACCGGGTTCAAGAGCCTGTCTGCTGCGAACGCGGCACGCCAGGCCAAGCAGAAGCAGGTCGCCGACGCCCGTGTTGCCGAGCAACGCCACGCGGCCAAGATCCATCGCGAGCAACGGTGGCGCGAGGTCGCGGTCGGCCCGGGCCAACAAACGGGCCTCGAGCCTGACGCCCTGGCCGACCAGCCCATTGCGACCGATCCCAATGTGTGGGGTGCACCCGGACTGTCGCTGGGCAATGCGCAAGACCAGGCAGCCAAGCGTGTGCGGGAGGGACAGCAGCACTTTGCGCGGGCTCTGAGCGCTCGCGGCATTCATGCCAAACACGCAGTGTTTTGGAATGTTCAACTGCCACAGGAGGGTGCCGTCGGCGCCAGTTTGAACGCCGTAGGAGGCGTCGACTGTGTGGTGTTGACCGGTCGATCGCTATGGCTCATCGATGTCAAGAACTTTGCGCAAGGCGGCGTGAGGTGGCTCACCGACGGTGATCAGCTGGTCGCCGTCGACCTCACTGATGGTGGTCAAGTGGGAGAAGCGCGCCTGATGGGCAAGAGCCTTTCGGTGGCGCGAGACAGGTGGGTCGCGAAACTGGACGGGATGGGCATCCGGGCCAAGGTGCATGCCGAGGTGACGATGCTGCCGCGCCACAACGGTCTCGGCGACATTCCGCAGTTGTCGTGGACCGGCAACGTTCCCATCAGCGGTGTGGGAAGTCTGCTGGATCGGCTGGCCCGCGAATCCGCGTTCGATCCCGATGCTCGTCACATGGACCTCATCGTCCAGATGCTCGCGGCGCTCGTGATGACGTCGGCAGGACATGCGCCCCGGCCAGGCGAGAGACGGCGAGCCGGGCCACCATGCAGCAACTGCAAGCGCGAACTCTCCCGGGATTCGATAACTGCCGGCTTCTGCGTCGAGTGCACCTCCCCGATCGCCCCGGCCGGTGGACCCGCCCTCGGCGGAGGCGGATCCGGGGCCGGCGGACTCTCAGGTGTGGTGCCTCCAACGCCCGCGTCGCCCGCGCCAGCCCCGGCAGCCAAGCCGTGCGCGAATCCTGACTGCCGCCACACGCCGTCGGACGAAGAGATCTCCCAGGGCTACTGCTTCGAGTGCGCAACGCCCTTGGCGGGTGCCTGACTCACGTCGCGACCACCTTCGCGGCAGTGAAGAAGTCGATCGGCATCGGCGTCTCCAGCCGCCACGTGATCGCGATCGGCCGCTCGCCCGAATGCGAGACGTACGACGCCGGTCCGAGGAAGAGGTAGGGCGCGCCGGAGCCGTACTCATCCGACGACGTCTGACGACAGAACAGCAGCACCGTGCTCGCCCCGCTCAGATAGCGCTGTCCGGTGGGCGACGCAAGAGACGTACGACTCTGCGACTCCCAGTGAAACAGCGTCGGGCTGATCGGATAGTCGCGATACATCGTCGTCGGCGAGAAGGCGGCCTCCGACTTGTGCAATTGAATGAAGAACGCGTCGACGTTGAGATCGGGCACCCACAGCACCCCCTCGCGGAAGTTCACCGGCGGTTTCGCCACCGACGCGTCCCCCAGCGCCGCCAGCACCTCCTCACGTCGATAGCGGCCATGCACCGCAAGAGGAACGTCGAGCGACAAGGGAGACGTCGCTCGCCGCGCCGAGGAGAAGCCGAGGTCCACCAACGTCGACAGTTCTTCGGCGGCGGGACGCTCTGCCCGCAACGCCGCCAGCCCCTCCTCCACACTGGCAAACCCGCCACCACCCGGCCACAGCGAGAAGAACAACATCGCGGCCAGTTGCTGCTCCAGCCTAGATTCCGCGTCCAGTCCCGAAAGCAGCCGTGAGTACGCAGCGGCGCGCACCGCGTCGTCCACATGTACGAGCGACCGCCCCCGTTTGAGCAGCGCTCCCTCCAGGGGTCCGGCCGGCCGCGACTCGAACCCAGCCTCGCGCCGCAGCCGCGTCCACGACCGATCCCCGCGTACGACATCGGGCAGCATCGCACCCGACTCGATGAGATACCCGCGCAGATCAACATCCCCGATCGAGCGCAGTTCGAAGAGCAGATCGCTCCACCGCCCACCCACCTGCGACTTCAGGTTGGCCAACACCGCCGCCTGGGTCGATTTGTCCATCACGATCTGGCAGCCGCTGGGCAGGAACGGGAAGTCCTCATCCACCGCGGCACCCAGCCGCGACCGCGAGAGTCCCGTCAAGGCGGTGAGCTTGAGATCCCAACGAAACCGCTTGTGCTGGTGGCCGACGAAGTCGAGCACGGTCAGCACCGCCTTGTCGGCCGTACGCCTCAACCCGCGGCCAAGTTGCTGCAAGAAGATCGTCGCGCTCTCGGTGGGCCGCAAGAACAGCACCGTGTCGACGCTCGGGATATCGACGCCCTCGTTGAAGAGATCGACCACGAAGAGCGCGTTGACCGTGCCATCCCGCAACGCGGCGAGCGCCTCCAGCCGCTCCGCGCCACTGCTGCGAGACGTCAGCGCCAGCGACGCGATGCCCGCCGCGTTGAACGCAGCAGCCATATAGACCGCGTGGTCGATGCTTACGCAGAAGCCCAGCGCCCGCATCGATCCCGGGTCGAGCACCTTCTCCTGGAGTTGCTTCAACACGATCCGCGTACGCGCGTCGTTGCCGGTAAAGAGCCGGCTCAGCTCGGCATCGTCATAACGCCCGCGCTTCCACGCCACCTGCGAAAGGTCGGTGTTGTCCGCGATCCCGAAATAGTGGAACGGGCACAACAACTCGGCGCCCAGGGCATCCCACAACCGCAACTCGGTCGCCGTACGCCCGTCGAAGAACGCGTCGCGCACATTGACCCCGTCGGCACGCTCGGGGGTGGCCGTCAGACCCAGCAGCTCACGCGGGGACAGGCGGTCGAGCAGCGCCCGGTAGGTGGCCGCCGCAGCGTGGTGGAACTCGTCGATCACCACGAGGTCGAAGGCATCGGCCGGCAGCTGCGAGACGCCGTACGACGTCAACGACTGCACGCTCGCGAAGACGTGGCGCCACTGCGTGGGGAACTCGCCATCGACATAGAGCTCGCCGAAGTTCGCGTCGCTCAACACCTCACGATAGGTGCGTAGCGACTGGGTCAGGATCTCCTTGCGGTGCGCGACGAAGAGCAGCGACGGCTTGCGCGCCGGGTCGGTGATCAGCCGCCGATAGTCCAGCGCGGCTACCACGGTCTTGCCCGTCCCGGTGGCTGCCACGACGAGGTTGCGGTGCCGATCGTGGACGACTCGTTCGGCCTCGATCTCGTCGAGCATCTCCTGCTGATAGGGGTACGGAGTGACGTCCAGCCCCGACAGCGACAGCGTGATCCGATCGCGACTGATCCGGCCGCCGGCCTCGGCCAGCGCGTGGTCGAGCCGGGCCGCGTCTTCACGAGGTCGGTAGACCTCGAACGCCGAGTCGTGCCAATAGGTGTCGAAGGTGGCATTGAACTTCTCCAGCAGCGTCGGGGTGGCGACCCGCGACAGGCGTACGTTCCACTCGACCCCCTCCAGCATCGCGGTGTGCGTGAGGTTGGACGAGCCGACGTACGCCGTGTCGAAACCGGTTGCCCGGTGAAACATCCACGCCTTCGCATGTAGCCGGGTGCGCTGGGCGTCGTACTGCACCTTGACCTCGGCGTCGTACTCCCGCACCAGATGGTCGAGTGCGCGTCGCTCGGTCGAGCCGGTGTAGGTCGTCGTGATCACCCGCAGCCGACCGGCGCGTTCGCGCAGCCGTCGCAGCTCCGGATCGAGCAACCGCAGCCCCGCCCAACGTACGAACGCACACAGCAGATCGACGTGATCAGACGTGTCGACCTCGGTCCGCAGCTCGGGACCCAGGGAGGGTTCGGAGA
This sequence comes from Nocardioides sp., assembly GCA_037045645.1. NCBI lineage: Bacteria > Bacillati > Actinomycetota > Actinomycetes > Propionibacteriales > Nocardioidaceae > Nocardioides > Nocardioides sp. The sequence continues at coordinate 243,896 of JBAOIH010000011.1, read as the reverse complement.
TGGCGTTCGTCAGCAGCGCGGCATCGGATAGCGGCGTGCGCGGGCGTACGTCGGGGAAGGTGAGCACACCTGGGCCTGGCTCTGGTGCGATGCGGAGCAGTTGGGCGGGGGGTGCACTGACCTCCGCGTCAGCGAGAGTCACGAGCAGTTGGTTGGCGAGCGCGAGCGCGTCCTCTGCACTGCCGGAAGCAAACGCGCGCCGAGCGTTCTCGGCGACGTGGCGCGCGAGGACGTACGGCAGGTCGGCCGCGTCGACGCCACCCAACTGCGCGCCGGTGACCAGTTCGAGTCGCTGCGCGAGCTCGGTCGTGATCAGCGCCTCGTGCAGACCGGGTGCGAGCCCCTCGTCAGACATGGGGGACAGCTTGGCCTATCAACCGACTCAGGGTCAGTCGAACAGCAAGTCGCCATCCTCTTCAGCCTGGCGCAGCTCGGAGGCTTCTCTGCCCAAGGTGCTGGCGATCTCGCCGTCGGTGGCTTGGAAGTTCAAGGACGCCTTGATCAACTTTGTCGCGGCTTCCCCCAACTCCTCGGCGGTGTTCCTGGTCAGCACGACGACGTCGGCAGCCAGATCGTTGAAGGCGCTGTACGGCCCGGTGGTGCCGAGCCCAATGCCAGCCGGCCGGTTCCACTCGCCGCTGCCCTGATCAGCATTCGACACATAACTCTTCGCCTCATGGACGACCTCCGACACCAGTTCACAGGTGGCGGCAAGGCGCTGCATGTCATCGTGGTTTTGCTGGATCGTCCCAGGGCCTCCCACGGTCTCGTTAGTGCCGCCGCCCCCTGGGTAGTTCGGGCGGGCGATGTCGAAGGCTCCCGGCATGGAACGCACCGCCTCGTGTGCGTTCTTCAGCGCCGTCTCGATCGCAGTCTCGTCATCGAGGGGAGTCTCCAGAATCTTGGTCTTTCCGTCGGACATCGACTGGAGAACCGCGTCGACATTGCCTCCGCCGAACGTCACAGTCTTCTTCGCAGGTGGATCCGGCCAAAGATCTGAGATCAGACCCGAGATCGCTCCAGCTGTGGCGAGCGCGGCGGCGCCAGGGCCGGTCGACAAGCTGGCGATGCTGAGGAGGGCTCCTCCGACTGCGAACGGCGCGCCCGTGCCTGTGCTGGTCTGATTCTCGCCGGCGAGAGTCTCGAGTGAATACAGGGCTTCGTCGGCGAACTTCGCGATGTCTTCGCGAAGCTTCTGGAAGACCGCGACCTGTCCAGCCGCCGCCATGCCCAAGGTTGCCGCGAGCGCGGCCTGACCGTCGAGGATGGCGCCGAGGCGGTCGGCGTACCTCTGTCGAAACGCGTCGATGGTTTGTGACGAAAGGCGATAGCAATAGCCGTGGACGGCGTTGACCCGCTGCGAGAGTTGCGGGTTGTTGAGGGAGAGAGCAGAGCCGCCGCCGGGCGTGAGCGCGGTCGTCGCACCGCGTGGTGTCAACATCTCGGCTGCCGACATCGCACGGGTCTCCTCGAAATAGAGACTGGTTCCGGTCGGGACGCCCTTGAGATCTTTGAAGATGTCGTCGACCTGACCGCGGATCGAGTCGAAAGCCGCACGCCACTGTGCGTCCAAGTGGTTGACCAGGAAGTCGGGCAGTCCACTGATCGAGGCGTCTCCACCACCCTCGCCGTCCGAACCCGGACGCGAGCAATACTGTGTGGAGCCCCTGGCGGAGCCCCGGTATCGATAACGGTCGCCGTCGATCTCGTAGTAGTTGGACTCGTCGGTCATATAGCAGTCGATCGCCGCACGTTTGATCTTGCCGATCATCGAGCTGGCTCCCGAGTAGTCGCTCACTTCACGCCTCATTCCCCACGTCTAAGTTGATCGGGCGATACCCGACCCGAAGCATGAACAAACACCTGTTTGGCACAGCAGCGCGAAGGGAAAATGCAGGCCATGACTCTGCCGATCTGGGTGCCGTGGGTGCTCGCGTTGTGCTTGGCCTGGCCCGTGATCGTACGTTTGGGCGTCCCCGAGGACGCACGGAAGTCGACCCTGGCGATCATGCTGGTGCCGGGCCTGGCGATGGCGCTCTTCGCGGTCACCTTGAGCCTCGGCTCGACCGGTGGGCAAGATGAACTCGACGCTGCGGCCAGCAAGGCCGCGCGACAGGCCAGCGGCAACTACGGCCCGGTCACCAGCGACCGGCTGGTGCAACTCATGGCTGACGAAGTCGAGGGAGATCTCGACGCCGAAGTGTCCGAGCTGACCACGGACGGGGCGAACGTTTCCTACACCATCGAGCTCGCCACTGGCTCCGACGAAGCGGTCTGTTTTGACGTGATGTTGGAGCCGATGAGTTCACAGGCACCCGACGTCAGGTTCGCCACGGTGAAGTCGCGCTCGGGCAACTGCTGAACCTCGAGTCAGCGCGGCAGTACGCCGGGCAGTCGCAGCGGGGGCAGGCTCAGCACACCTGCCGGCCGCCAACCTGTCAGTTGGGTCAGACCAGTCATCAGCGTCTGCCAGAGCATCGGCCCCTCGACCGAGAGAGCCGACACGCCCACCGACTCCGAACTCTCCGGCGGCGAGAACGCCGCGAGCGGATGCGGCTTGGGATAGGGCACGGCCTGTACGTCCGTCCGCGAAGCCCCGATCAGCGAGCACGCCTTGTCGAGCGCATCCCCCATCCCTCCGAGCTGATCGACCAGCCCATGGGAGAGAGCGTCCGCGCCAGTCCAGACCCGCCCCCGCGCGACAGCACGCAGATCGTCGACCGGCATGCTCCGATCGGACGCCGCCTTGGTGGTGAAGTCGTCATAGATCCGGTCCAACCAGGCGTCCAGAACGGCCCACTCGTCCTTCGAGAACGGCGCCACCCCGGACAGCATCGCGGCCCGCGGCGATCCCGCGATCAGCTCGTGTCCGATGCCCAGCTTGTCCAGCGCTTCTCGTACGACGAACTTGCCCGCCAGCACCCCGATCGACCCGGTCAAGGTGCCCGCAGACGCAACGATGTGGTCGCACGGCATCGCGATGTAATAGCCACCCGACGCCGCGACCGAGGCCATCGACGCGACCACCGGCTTGCCCGCCGCGCGCAGTTGCAAGATGTCGCGACGGATCGCGTCGGAGGCGACTGCCGAGCCGCCGGGGCTGTCGATGCGGAGTACGACGGCCTTGACGTCCTTGTCCTTGGCCGCCGCCCGCAAGGCAGCGCCGAGGGAGTCCGACCCGATGCTGTGCCCGCCCGGCCCGGGCGACGCGTGGCCGACCGAGATCGGCCCGACCGCCTCGATGATCGCCACCCGAGGTGACGATCCCGGCTTGGGCAGCTGCTCCAGGATGCCACCGAACCGGCTCACTCCCTGCCGCTCCACATAACGCAACGTCGGCTCGGCGACGCCGATGCGAGAACGCAGCGCTTCGTACGCCTCGTCGCGGTGCCCGATGTGGTCGATCAGGTTGCGATCCAACGCCTCCTCGGGCGTCAGCGGTGCCTGCGACATCGCGTCTCGTACGTCTTCCGAGGACAACGACCGGTCCGCAGCCACCGCCGCCACCACCTGCTCGGTGATCGACTCGACCAGGCGCGTGGTCATCTCCCGGTTGGCTTCGGTGAAGCTCGTACGCATGAACGTGTCGGCAGCGCTCTTGTATTCGTGGCGCTGGCCGAACTGCGGCTCCAATCCGAGTTTGTCGAGCGTGCCCTTGAAGAACGTGCCGGACGCGGTGAACCCCACGAGGCCGAGAGACGACGCCGGTTGCAGCCAGATCTGCTCGAACGCCGTCGCGAGGTGATAGCCGACGTTGCCCTCGCCGAGCTCGCCGAATGCAGGACTGAAGGCGTACGCCGGCTTGCCGCTCGCGCGGAAGGAGCGTACGGCAGCCCGCAGTTCGTCCGCCTGCGAGAGCGTGAGGCCACCACCGTGCAGGATCCCGATCAGGCCGACGACCGAGTCGTCGGTCTCCGCCTTGCGCAGATGCGAGACGAGCGTGCGCAATTGAGGCGTACGCAGGGCGCGCAGCGCCTCCAGCGGATTCGTCGGCGACGTCTCGGAGATGCCGCGACCAAGATCGAGCTCGAGCAGCACTTTCTCGCCCGCGATGCCGGGGATCTTGTTGCTCAGCGGGATGCGGCGCAGGAGGTCGTCTAGTCCTGGGAAGCTTCATGATCTGGACACTACGGAACTGCTCCCAGCGCCCGGGCCCCGCTCCACCTCGTAGCCTTGCCGGGCCGAGTGCCCGCCGTAGGAGTTGTGTTGTCCCGTCCCGTTGATCCCGACCAGCCGCTGCGCGCACTGTGGCGCCGCCATCGCCAGTTCCGCGGTCGATTCCTGGCCGCCGTGCTGATGTCGACGATCAACAAGGTCGCTGACGTGATGCCCGAGTTGCTGATCGGTGCCGCGGTCGACGTGGTGGTGCGCGGCGACGACTCCTTCGTCGGCGACCTGCTTGGGGTCGACTCACGGTTTGCCCAGCTGGGCTGGATCGCGGTGATCAACGTCGTGGTCTGGATCATCGAGTCGGCTTCCGAATACGTGGCCGACGTGTTGTGGCGCGGCTTGGCCCAGGGCGTGGAGCACGAGCTGCGCGTCGAGGCGTACGACCACGCGCAGCGCCTGGACATGTCCTGGCACGAGTCCCGCGCGACGGGCACGACCCTGGCGACCCTCAACGACGACGTGAACCAGCTCGAACGGTTCCTCGACATCGGCGCCGCCTCGATCCTGCAGACCGCGCTCAACATCGTCCTGGTCGGTGCCGTCTTCGCCGCGGCGAGTGGGGAACTCTTCCTCTACGCCTTCTTGCCGATCCCCGTCATCGTCGTCGGTTCGTTGGTCTTCCAGAAGCGCCTCGAGCCGCTCTACGCGCGCGTGCGTACGACCGTGGCCGACCTGTCCGGCACCCTCAGCGCCAATCTTGCCGGCATCGCCACCATCAAGGCATTCACCGCAGAGGCGCGCGAACGCGACCGGGTGGCCGCGCTGTCCTCTGCCTATCGCCAGGCCAACCTCGACGCGATCCGTTCCAGCGCGGCCTTCGTGCCCCTCGTACGGATGGCGATCCTCGCCGGCTTCACCTGCACGCTGCTGATCGGCGGCTGGGCGACCCTGCGCGGCGACCTGGAGGTGGGGTTGTATTCCGTGCTGGTCTTCATGACCCAACGGCTGCTGTGGCCGCTGACCGACGTGGCGCAGGTGCTCGATCTCTATCAACGTGGCCGCGCGTCGGCGACCCGCATTCTGCGGCTGCTCGACGAGCCGGTGCACGTCTTCCCCGGCACCACCGCACTCTCGATGCCCGTACGAGGTCGCGTCGAGTTGCGCGGCGTACGTGCCGGTTATGCCGACGGCCCCGACGTGATCAGCGACGTCGATATGGTCATCCCCGCCGGCGAGACGCACGCCATCGTCGGCGCCACCGGTGCCGGCAAGTCGTCGCTGCTGCGGCTGGTGTTGCGCTTCGACGACCCGCGCGAGGGCCAGGTCCTGCTCGACGGCACCGACATCCGCGAACTCGACTGGGAATCGCTGCGAGGCTCGGTCGGGTATGTCGCCCAGGACGTCTTCGTCTTCTCCGGCACGATCGCCGACAACATCGCTTACGGTCGACCGGACGCCACCCGCGACCAGATCCGTGAGGCCGCCGTCGGGGCTGCCGCCGTCGACTTCATCGAGGCGCTGCCCGACGGCTTCGACACCATGCTCGGCGAGCGCGGCGTGAACCTGTCAGGTGGCCAGCGGCAACGCATCGCCTTGGCCCGGGCCCTGCTGCGCGATCCCGCTGTGCTCGTCCTCGACGAAGCCACCAGCGCCGTCGACAACGACACCGAGGCCGCGATCCAGGAGTCCCTGCGCCACCTCACCTCCGAGTGCACGGCACTGGTCGTGGCGCACCGCCTCTCCACCGTCCGGCATGCCCACCGCATCTGGGTGCTGGACGCGGGCCGGGTCGTCGAGGCGGGTACGCATGACGAACTGTTGGCGAACGACGGTGTCTACTCGGGGCTGTGGCGGGTGCAGACCGGAGTGGCGTCCTAACGCGGTGGGCGTGGCGGCTCCATCACCGCGTCAACCGGGAATGTCGGCGCTCCAGTCTAGAGTGAACGCATGTTCGAAAATCCGGGAGAAGACGCAGGTCAGAGCCTTGCTGACCACGTGCTGTCCGAGTCGAGCGTGCAGCGCGTGACGGTCGGCCTCAGCGCCGCCCTCAGCGACCCGACCGGTCTCGATGACGCCGCGCGGATCGCTGCGATCAGGGCTCTGGAGCAACTCGTGTGCGTTGCGACCGCCGCGCAAGCGCAGCTGTCCGCGGAGTTCGACGCCTCCCAGCGTGACGCTGCTGCTCTCCGGGGAGTGCCGGCGGCGCGACGCGGCCGTGGGATCGCCGCCCAGTTCGCGTACGCCCGTCGCGAGTCGCCCCATCGAGGTGAGCGACACCTGGGTCTCGCCAAGGTGGTCGTCGACGAACTCCCGCACACCTGGGCCGCGTGGCGGGCTGGTCGGATCACCGAATGGACCGCCACCGTCATCGCGCGTGAGACGGCCTGCGTCGACCTTGAGCTGCGTCGCGAGATCGACCGCCTGGTTGCTAGCGATGCCGACAAGCTGGAAGCGTGGGAGCGCGAGAGGTCGCGGCGAAGTGCGCGCCGCACAGCCGACACTCACAGCGCAAACGGTGACCCCGGCGGGCGCGGGCAGGTGATGGCCGATGCGCTGGTGGAAGCCCTGACCGGCTCGAAGTCGTCGACCGCGATCTCCGTCGGACTCGTGATGACCGACAGCGCCCTCTTCGACGGCGCCGACGACGCTGCCCACCTCGACGGCTACGGCCCGATCCCTGCCGAGTTGGCGCGCGAGATCGTGGCACGCACCCTCGATGGCGGCGACAAGGTCTGGATCCGCAGGCTCTACACCCACCCCGAGACCGGTGAGCTGGTGTCGATGGATGCCAGGTCCCGCGTGTTCCGTGGTGGCCTGCGCCGCTTCATCCGGCTGCGCGATCAGACTTGCCGGACGCCTTGGTGCGATGCACCGATCCGGCACACCGACCACGCCCACGAGGCGCACACCGGCGGCGAGACGACCGCCAGCAACGGTCAAGGGCTCTGTGAAGCCTGCAACTACGCCAAGCAGGCTCACGGCTGGTCTGCCAGAGCGGCGCCGGGCGGTGCGATCGCGTCCACCACGCCGACCGGGCACTCGTACGCAACCCGACCACGGGCGTTGATTCGGATCCACGAACGACGACTGCCCCGGATCGAGATCGACTACGTCCTCGGGGCTTGACGCAGGCCCGCACTACGCTCGGCCTATGCGCATCGCCAATAAGGTCTGGGTCGTCACGGGAGCCGGCAGCGGCATGGGCCGCGAACTCACCGAGCAGCTTCTCGCCAAGGGTGGCCGGGTGGCCGCCGTCGACCGCAGCGACGAAGGTCTGGCGCGCTTCGCGGGGCGTGCGAGCATCTCCACCCACGTCGTCGACATCACCGACAAGGACGCGGTCAACGCGCTCCCGCAGGCGGTCCTTGACGCCCACGGCCACGTCGACGGCGTGATCAACAACGCGGGCATCATTCAGCCCTTCGACAACGTGATCGACCTCGACGACGCCACGGTCGACCGGGTGCTCAACGTCAACCTTTACGGGACGCTGTCGATGTGTCGGGCGTTCTTGCCGCACCTCGTCGCAAGGCAAGAGGCCCACCTGGTCAACGTGTCGAGCATGGGCGGCTTCTTCCCGTTCCCCGGCCAGACGATCTATGGCGCGAGCAAGGCTGCCGTACGCCTGCTCAGCGAGGGCCTCTTCACCGAACTCGTCGACACCCCTGTGCAGGTGTCGGTGATCTTCCCGGGCGCGGTCAAGACCGAGATCACCCGCAACAGCGGCGTCGAGGACCCGGCCGCCGAGGCGCAGGTCAACGTGCCGATGCTCTCCCCGGCCAAGGCCGCGGCACAGATGATCGCCGGGATCGAGAAGAACAAGCTGCACATCTATGTCGGCGTCGACTCCAAGCTGATGAGTCTGGCCACCAAGATCGCACCACGTCCGGCGTTCCTCTTCGTACAGAAGCAGATGTCCAAGCGCCTGGGTCAGGACTGACCTTCGCAAGAGCGCCGTACGCTGGCCACGTGCGCCTCCTCCTCAACCTGATCTGGCTCGTCTTCGGCGGGCTCTGGCTCGCGCTGGGCTATGTCGTCTTCGGGATCATCGCCTGCATCTTCATCATCACGATCCCCTTCGGCATCGCGAGCTTCCGGATGGCTTCCTTCGCGCTGTGGCCATTCGGCCGTACGGTCGTCGCCAAGCCCGGCGCGGGAGCAGGTTCGGGGATCGGCAACGTGATCTGGTTCGTGGTCGCCGGGGTGTGGCTGGCCCTCGCGCACATCACCACCGCCATCGCGCAGGCGGTCACGATCATCGGCATCCCGCTCGCGATCGCCAACGTCAAGCTGATCCCGGTCAGTTGCTTCCCGCTGGGCAAGGACATCGTCAGCGTCGACGACCCGCGCGCGGCGTACGGCGTTCGTGTCTGACCAGATGGACGAACCGGCCACCGGCCTGCAAGAACTCCTCGCTCGCCGCTTCCTGACCACCGACGCCGCCCGCGAGGACAAGGTCGCCCGCTGGCACGCCAAGGGCAGGCGCACGGCTCGCGACAACATCACCGACCTCGTGGATGCGGGTTCGTTCGTGGAGTACGGCCGCTTCGTCACACCAGCGCAGGAGAAGACCAAGGACCTCGCCGACCTGGTCGTCGACGCACCGGCCGACGGCCTGATCGGCGGCACGGCCACGATCGACGGAGTGCCGTGCGCGGTGCTGTCGTACGACTTCCTGGTCATGGCCGGGACCCAGGGGATGCGCGGACACCACAAGTCCGACCGGCTCCTCGAGACCGCTGCCAAGATGCGTCTGCCGGTCGTGTTCTTCGCCGAAGGCGGCGGCGGGCGACCGGGCGATGTAGACATCCCCATCGCAAGCGCCCTCGATGTCGGGTCGTTCGCGTTGTGGGGCGCCTTGGAGACGCCCAAGATCGCGATCGCCTCGGGCCGCTGCTTCGCCGGCAACGCCGTCATCGCGGGCAGTGCCGACGTCCTCATCGGTACGCCCGAACTCAACCTCGGCATGGCGGGCCCGGCGATGATCGCGGGTGGCGGACTCGGGCATTTCCAGCCAGAAGAGATCGGCCCGGCGCAGACCCAGGCCGAGAACGGAGTCCTCGACGTCCTGGCCGACGACGAGGAGGAGGCCGTAGCGGTCGCCAAGAAGGTCCTCGGCTACCTCCACGGCCCGACCGACTTCGAGTCCCGCGACCAGACCGCGCTGCGGACGATGTTGCCGACCAACGACCGTGAGGCCTTCGACGTACGCCCCGTTCTCGAGACCGTCGCCGACGAAGACAGCCTGACGTGGTTGCGCGACGACTTCGCACCCGAGCTCGTCACCGGGTTCGCCCGGGTCGAGGGCTGGCCGGTCGGCCTGATCGCCAACCAGTCGACTCGTGAGGCCGGGGCGCTGACCACCGACGCCTCGACCAAGGCGGCCGACTTCCTGGAACTGTGCCAGCGCTGGGGCCTCCCGGTCGTTTCGTTCGTCGACACCCCGGGCTTCATGGTCGGCCCGGAGGCCGAGGAGACGGGCCTGGTACGACAGGCCGGGCGGCTCGTGACGGTCGGGGCGAGACTCACCGTCCCCTTGGTGGGTGTGGTCTTGCGACGCGGGTACGGTCTGGGCGCGCAGGCGATGCTCGGCGGCAGTACGCATCGGCCGCTGCTCACCGTCGCCTGGCCGGATGCGCATCTGGGTCCGATGGGCCTGGAGGGAGCCGTACGCCTGGCCATGGCCAAGGAACTTGCCGCGATGGACGAAGACGAGCGCGAGGCCACGGTGGCGACCCTGACCGCCGACTACCGCAAGCAGGCCAGCGCGCTCAACGCCGCCAGGCTCTTCGAGATCGACGACGTGATCGACCCAGCCGAGACTCGCGCGGTCGTGGCGGCCACCCTGCGGGCTGCGACCGAGTGAGTCGCAAGAAGGACGGGCACTTCGACGGCGGCGCGGCCGTCCGTCGCAGCGTCGGTCTCGTTCCTGGCCTGCATGCCCGATGTGGTCGGGTGGTCGCCAGCCCCCGCGAGGTCTAGCCTGAATCCATGGGTACGAAGCGGGCCAGGTTGGCGGGGATGGGTGCGCTCGCAGCGTTGGTGGTGGGCGGTCTGATCCTGCCTGCGGACGGAGCACCGACATGGCTGCCCGATATCGCGACCATCGGAGCCCCGGGGGCAGAAGCCAGAGACATCAAGGTCGCGGTCAACTCGCGCGGTGACGCCGCAGCGGTCTGGCTGCGCGTGGTCGGGACGCAACGAGTAGTCGAAGTCAGCACTCGTGCGGCAACCGGGCCCTGGGCCTCACCCACGACGCTGACCGCAGTAGATCCGTACGCGATCGACGGCCTCGGCGTCGCCGTCGACGAAGCAGGCGGGGCGACCATTGCGTGGACCGCACCCGAGGGGACCAGCAGGCGAATCGTGGCGAGTACGCGACCAGCCGGAGGAGCGTGGGCAGCGCCCGTGCCGGTCTCTCCCCTTGGTCACAATGCCGCAGCACCCAATCTGGTGGTGGATGCCAGCGGCACCTACACCGCGACCTGGTTTGGTTTGGTGGGCGGCCAACAGGCGTTGGAGTCCAGTGTTCGCGACTCCAGTGGAGTGTGGTCTCCCGAGGTCGTGATCGGGCGCCAAGACAGCTACCTTTCGACGCCCCCTGACGTGGACGCGGCGGGCACCGTGACCGCCGTCTGGGTTTTCCAGGGCTTGGCGATGTCGAGCAGTCGGCCCAAGGGTGGGGCCTGGTCAACCCCCGTCACGGTGTCGCCTGCGGGTGCGGATATCCAAAGCCTCGACCTGGATGTGAATGCTCAAGGCAGCGCGATCATGTCGTGGACTCGCTACACCGGCACGGTTGAGCAGGTGCAGGCCAGCACCCGTCCCGTCGGGGGCACGTGGTCTGCGCCCGTCACGGTGTCGAGCACGAACACCGTCGACGACTACGGGTCCACGGTGGCTCTCGATCCGGCAGGCAATGCAGTCGTGGCCTGGACTCGCGCCACCGGATCAGGCTCCGCCTCGGCGTACGCGAGCATGCGTCCGGCTGGCGGAGCGTGGTCCCCGGAGGCCGCCTTGTCGACGGCTCCTCTCGGTGGCTCGATGCCGCATGTCGCCATGACCGCCGCGGGGGAGGCCATCGCGACCTGGTCCGCGACGGTGGCACCCAATCGATACGCCATCGCGTCCAGCATCGGCACCCTCAATGGCACGTGGTCTGCCCCCACCACTCTCTCGGCAACCACCGGCACCGTGAAAGGGCTGACCGATCTGGCGGCCGATGCCGGCGGCAACGCCACCGCCGTGTGGACCTATGACTCAGGCGCAAACCCGATTCCCCAGTCGCGCATCATCGACGGCGCCGGCCCGCTGCTCGATGCCGTGAGCATCCCCCAGAGCGGACACCCCAAGGTCGCACTGTCGTTCAGCGTCACGCCGCGCGACATCTTCTCGGCGATGGGGTCGGTCGCGTGGGACTTCGGGGACGGCGCTTTCGGCACGAGCGCGCAGGCAACGCATGCGTACGCAGCCGCCGGGACCTATCCGGTCAGGGTGACGGTCAGCGACTCCCTTGGCAACACGACGACGCAGACGGGCAACGTGCAGGTCACCAGTCCTGCGGCGACGTCACCGCAGATCAAGAAGTTCAAGCTGCAGAAGAAGCAGATCAAAGCGAAGGGCAAGAAGGCCAAGACCAAGGCGTTGATCAGGCTCACCCAGAAGGCGAAGGTGAAGCTGGTCTTCAAGTTGGTGGGCAAGAAGAAGGCGGTCGCCAAGCGGACCCTGAAGTTGAAGAAGGGCAAGAACCGCTTCGTCATCAAGACCGTGGTGGGCAAGAAACGGCTAAAGCCAGGGCGCTACAAGATCATCGCCCGTGCCAAGAACGCCAACGGCACCAGCAAGCGGGTCAGCGTGAAACTCAGGGTGGTCCGATGATGCACACGGTCCTGATCCCCGGTCTCTGGCTGGACGGGTCAGCATGGGACCCCGTGCTGGCCCACCTCAAGGCCGACGCGACCGCGATCACGCTGCCAGGTCAGGGCGACGGGTTCGCCGACGCGACCCTCGATGACCAGGTCGACGCGGTGGTCCGCGCCATCGACGCCGTCGAAGGTCCGGTGCTGCTGGTGGGGCATTCCGCAGCGTCCTCGCTGGCCTGGCTGGGGGCGGACCGGCGTACCGACAAGGTCGCGAAGGTGGCGCTGATCGGTGGCATGCCCGCTCAGGACGGTCAGGCGTACGCCGGCTTCTTCGAGCCCGTCGACGGTGTCGTCGCCTTCCCCGGCTGGGAGCCGTTCGAGGGGCCTGACTCCGAAGACCTCACCGAGCAGCAGAAGGCCCAGATCGCGGCGGACGCCCACCCCGTGCCCGCTGCGGTGACGCAAGGCGTCGTACGCCTGGCGGACGAGCGCCGCTATGACATCCCCGTGGTGATGATCTGCCCCGAGTTCTCACCCGAGGACGCGAAGGCGTGGGTCGAGGCCGGGGAGATCCCCGAGATCGCCAAGGCCGGTGACGTGTCCTACGTCGACATCGACTCGGGCCACTGGCCGATGTGGAGCAAACCTGCCGAGCTCGCAGCGATCCTCGACGAACTCACCTAGGGCACCACGATCACCGGGACGGGCGAGTGCCGGACGATCTTGGTCCCGCTCGAGCCCAGGAACAGCCGCGACATGAAGGATGCGGAGGAGGATCCGATCACCAGGACCTCATCGCGATCCCAACTGAAGCGATCCAGCGTCGCAGCCCAGGACCCCCCGGCCGCGACCTGAGTCTCCACGTCGGCTGGCAGGATCCCGGCCTGCGACAGCTCGGCCAGCGCCTCGGCCTGCATCCGCTCGGCCTGCTCGACCCACGCGGCCAACACCGCGTCCTCGTTGATCGAGGAGATCCCCGACGTACGCATCGCTCGACCGCGTACGGCGAACGTCGCGATCCGCAGGGCCGCGCCGATGTCGCGGCAGATCGAGGAGGTGGCTTCGAGCGTACGCCTGGACACCTCGTCGCCTCTGAACGCGCAGGTGGCTCGGGTGACCCGCCCGTGTTCGGAGGAGAGGTAGCCGCGTGTGGCCACAGCCACCGGAAGGGTCGCCGAGTGCAGCAGCCGGTCGGCCGTCGAGCTCAGCGCGATCCGACCGTACGCCCCATCGTGTCCCGACCCGACGACCAGCATCGCTGCCTCCACCCGCTCGGCTTCGGCGAGCAGACCTCCGGGTACGGAACGCGCATGCACCGCGACCGCGCTGGCCTCGATGCCGCCGCAGTGCTGGGCGATCAAAGCCTCCGCCTCGGCGACGCTGTGCGCCGCAGCCTCCTCGGCCCAGGCCTGGAACTCGCGGTCGGTGCCGCTGGCTGCCGGAGTGCCCCACGGCGCAGGCACGATCGTGACGATGCGCAGGTCCTGCTCCGCCGATCGCGCCAGCGTGGCACCTAACTCGATGCCGGCGGAGTCCTGACCGTTGAAAGGGAATCCCGCGACGATCGTCATGGCGCCACATCCTCATTGAGCCGCGACCGGTGACGGCCGATCAGGAAGTAGTAGGCCATGATCACGGCCAGCCAGCACCCGAAGATCACCCAGGTGATCGCGGCGAGTCCCGACAGCACATAGATGCAGGCCGCGATGGTCAGCACCGGGGTTACCGGGTAGCCCGGCACCTTGAACGGTCGGTGCAGGTCGGGCCGCGTACGCCGCAGCACCAGCACGCCGGTCGCGACTACGGAGAAGGCGATCAGGGTGCCGATCGAGACCGTGTCCCAGAGGTAGTCCGCGGGCACGAATCCGGCGATCAGCGCGACCGCCACCATCACGACGTACGTGTTGAAGCGCGGTGTCAGAGTGCGTGAGTCGACCTCGGCGAAGCGGGCGGGCAGCATCCGGTCGCGGCCCATCGCGAACAGGATGCGGGTCTGGCCATAGAGCGTCACCAGCGTCACCGAGAAAATCGAGATCACCGCACCGGCGGCCAGGATGGTGCCGGGCACGTTGCTGCCGGTGATGTTCTCCAAGATCACCGAAAGTCCGGCGTTCTGCTGCTCCTCGGACGAGAACGCCGCCATCGGCTGCGAGCCGACACCGGCGACCGCCACCAGCAGATAGATGCCGACCACGACGAACAGGGCCCCGATCAGCGCGCGGGGCAGTGCCTTCTGTGGATCCTTGACTTCTTCACCTGCGGTCGAGATGGAGTCCAGGCCGATGAAGGAGAAGAAGATCGTGCCTGCCGCGGCGGTGATCCCGGCCGAGCCCGCTGCCCAGAAGTTGTCGAAGCGGTCGGCCCGGAAAGCGGTGAGCGCGATGATCGAGAAGAGTACGAGCACGCCGAGCTTGATCAGCACCATGATCGTGTTGACGCGCGCCGACTCGCTCGCGCCGCGGATCAGCAGCAGCGAGCACATCACCACGAGCACGATGGCGGGCAGGTTGACCAGTCCCTGGGTGGCCCCTTCGACGGGAATGGGGGAGTACGACAGCGCGTCCGGGATCGTGATCCCCAGCGTCTTGTCGAGCAACTCGTTGAAATAGCCGCTCCAGCCGACCGCGACCGCGCTGCCCGCGACGCCGTACTCCAAGATCACGCAGGCGGCGATCACCATCGCGAACACCTCGCCCAAGGCGTGGTAGGCGTAGGAGTACGTCGACCCACTGACCGGGATCGCGCCGGCGAGCTCGGCGTAGCACAGCGCCGACAGCCCGGCGGCTACTCCCGCGAGCAGGAAGGCCACGATCACTGCGGGACCGGCGTCGGGCACTGCCTCTTGGAGGACGAAGAAGATGCCGGTGCCGACCGTGCCCCCGACGCCGAAGAGCATCAGTTGGAAGGTGCCGATCGTCCGGTTGAGGTCCGGGCCCGCATGTGCGTGGTCGGGATCGTCGGCCAAGGCCAGCGGCTTCTTGCGCAGCAGTTGCTCGCGCAGTGACATCGTCATGGTGGAACCTCCCCGAAAGCCCTCGTGCCCAGGCAAACTAGTAGGTGGAGACACCCCTACCGGGCAGTAGAGCGAAAAAGAAATGAAAGGGACCGAGATGAAGAAGATCGGCGACGGTGACCACCACGTCTTGTGCCTGCATGGCTGGTTCGGTTCCGCGGACGGCTGGGGCTTCTGGCCCGACGTGGCGGACACCTCCTCGTACACCTGGTGGTTCCCCGACATGCGCGGGTATGGCGCGCGTCGCGGCGAGACCGGCGAGTTCACGATGAAGGAGTACGCCGCCGACGCGCTCGCCGCTGCGGACGAGGCCGGACTCTCACGGTTCTCGTTGGTCGGGCACTCGATGGGAGGCAAGGCGGTCGCGTCGTTGCTGGCCCAGGCGGGTGCGGACCGCGTACGCGCTCTCGTCGGTCTGACGCCGGTCGCGCCGGCGCCGGTGCCGCTCGACGCCGACGGCGAGGGCCTCTTCTTCGGGGCGCCCGCCTCGGACGACAACCGGCGCGCGATCCTCGACTTCACCACCGGCAACCGCAACTCGGGTGTCTGGCTGGACCGGATGGTCGCGTTCTCGCGGGAGAACTCTGACGAGGCCGCCTTCGACGGCGCCGTGAAGTCGTGGGTCGGTGACGACTATCTGGCTGACGTGGGTCGTCCCGACACTCCTATCGCGGTCATCGTGGGCGAGCACGACCCCGCGCTGTCGGCCGAGGTGATGCGGCAGTCCTGGATGCAGATCTATCCGAACGTCGAACTGATCGAGGTGCCCAACGCCGGGCACTACCCGATGTTCGAGACGCCGGTGCAGTTGGCGACCCTGATCGAGGGGTTCTTGGGCCAGCACTGATCGTGGCCCTCACCGACGTCATCCACGACCCGGACAGCTATGTCGCGGGGGCGCCGCTCGACGCCCTGGACGAGTTGCGCGAGATCGGCGACGGGGTGCACCGGGTCCGCGAACCGGACGGCCCCGGCTATTGGCTGGTGACGCGGCACGCGGACGTGCGCGCGGTGCTGCGCGACGCGTCGGTGTTCTCGTCCTGGCTGGGAGCGACCCAGGTGCGTGACCCGGCAACCCCGCAGGATCTGGCGTACGTGCGCCGGATGATGCTCAACATGGACCCGCCCGAGCACACCCGGCTGCGACAGCCGATGGTGCGCTCGTTCACGATGCGCGCGGTCGCGCAGTTGGAGTCGCGGATCGGGGGGCACGTCGCCGGGATCTTGGAACGCGGCCTCGAACCGCTGGTCGAGCGGACCGTGGTCCGCTCGACCAGCGACGATCCGGGGGCTGAGCGGACAAATCGGGTGCTGAGTCTCGACTTCGCCAAGGAAATCGCGGCGGATCTGCCGTTGTTGGCGATGGCCGATGTGCTCGGCGTGCCAGCCCAGGACCGGCTGTTGATGTTCGACTGGTCCAACCGCGTGATCGGGTTCCAGGATCCCGACTACGCGACGAGCGCGTCCTTCGATCCGGCGTCGGGCAGCGCGATCGCGCGTGAGGCGTGGGCGCTGCGACCGACGCCGGACGAGTCGGGGCGGATGCCGGATCCGCGCACTCGCGCCGGCATGCCCGACCTCTACGCGTACGCCCACCTGCTCGCCACCGCGAAGCGTGCCGAGCCCGGCGACGACGTGATGTCCAACTGGCTCGCGGGCGGGCTGGGTGAGGACGACCCGGTGTCGGTCGAGGAGTTCGAAAACATGTTCTGGCTGTTCGCGGTCGCGGGCAACGAGACGCTGCGCAACGGCCTTCCGGGCGGCATGATCGCGTTGCTGGACCATCCCGACGCACAGCGAGAGTTGCGCGACAACCCGGCGCTGCTCGATTCTGCCGTCGAGGAGATGCTGCGCTGGTGGACGCCGGTGATGGTGTTTCGGCGTACGGCCACTCGTGACTCGGTGATCGGCGCCACCAGGATCGCGGCTGGCGACAAGGTCGTGGTCAGTTTTCTCGCGGCCAACCGGGATCCACGTGAGTTCGAGGACCCCGCTGCGTTCCGGATCGACCGGTTCGTCGACGGCGGCTCTGGGCGGCACCTCGTGTTCGGCCACGGCCCGCACCTGTGCCTGGGCGCGCACCTGGCCCGGCTTCAGATGCGTACGCTCTTCAGCGCGCTGCTCGCGAAGACCACCTGGATCGAACCAGCCGGCGACCCGGTCTTCTTGCGCTCGTCGTTCCAGCGCGGCGTGAAGCGCCTGCCCGTACGCCTGCGCTGAGGGGTCACAAACACCGGCGGTCAGCTCAGCACCCGTCGTACGAATGCGTCCAGATGCAGATGCAGCCGGGTGATCTTGTCCTCCACCGACAACGTCTCGACCGGCTGCACCCGGGCGGGCCGCAACCGACCGCGCGCGTACAGCGAGCACGCCAAGTTTGCGCAGAGGTACGTACCCACCGTGTTGCCCGCGCGCCCGGACGCTCCGGCGCGCGCCGCGACCATCAAGGCCACGTCGGACGACGAGTGGAAGGTCGCGCAGATCGAGCACATGTTGGACCGGCCCGAGGCGCCGCGGCCAGAGCCGAGACGCAGCACGATGCCGACCGGTCCGCCGTCGCCGATCGCGACCAGGTACGCCGCCTGTGGCGAGCCCGGATCGGTCCAGCCGAGGAAATCCAGGTGATCCCAGGGGATCTCGTCGAGGTCTCGGGGTAGCGGCAGTCGCGACGCCTCGCCCTTCGTACAGTTGACGAAGCAGGCGCGGATCTCGGTGGAGGTCAAGGGCTGCATGGCGGGGCGAGCCTACCCAGCGCGGCGGCGACCGGCCGGGCGCACCACGACGTTCGTCCCCTCGTAGGCTTGGCGATGTGCCACCCGACCCCGAGCGCAGCCCGCTGATCCTGCTGCGACCGAGGTATTGGGCGATTCATCTGCTCGCGATCGTCGCCACGACGTTCGCGCTCGGGATGGGGGTGTGGCAATACCAATCGTGGGAGGCCAAGCGCGATCGCGAGACGCTCGACCTGACCAAGACCGAAGCCATCCCAGTCCTCGACGCGATCGGACCCGACGACCCGTTTCCCGCCGACCAACTCGGTCAACCCGTGACGATCAAAGGCACCTGGCTCCCGGACTCGACGGTCTATGTCGAGACAGAGGAGGGCTATTGGGCGGCTACGCCGATCAAAGTCGAGGGCACCGAATCGGCGATCTACGTCGTTCGCGGCACCACAGACCAGGCGACCGGCAAGCCGCCGACCGGGGAGACTGACCTCGTCGGCTGGCTGCAACCTCCCCAGGGCGCGCGCGTCTCCGACGACGACCCCACCGACGACGTACTCCCGCAACTGCGCATCGCCGACGCCATCCAGCACGTCGACGGGGACCTCTTCGGGGCGTACGCCGTGCTCGACACCGCGCGTGAGGCCACCAACCCCGGCACCGACGGACTCACGCAGGCCACGCTGGCCGAGGTGCCGGGAGCCGCGCGTACGACCGGTCTGCGCAACATCTTCTATTCGGCCGAGTGGATCATCTTCGCCGGGTTCGCGCTGTTCGTGTGGTGGCGGTGGATGCGTGACGAGGTGCACGGGCGACCAGACGACGAGGAAGCCGACGAAGACCCGGCCCCCGAGTAGGTTTGCCGAGTGCGACAACTCTTCACCTGGTATCGGATCCTCGCGCTGATCGTCGGCGTCCTCCTCGCGTTCTGCGCCCTCGTGGCGGCGCCGCTGAAATACCTCGCGCCCGACGGTTCCGGGATCCAACACTTCGGTGAGCAGGCCAGCATCTTGTGGGTGGTGCACGGCTGGATCTTCATGGTCTACGTCGTGGTGGCGTTCCTGCTCTGCCGCAAGGCCAAGTGGTCGTACGCGTACACGCTCGTCACGCTCGCGGCGGGCCTGATCCCGCTGCTGATCTTCTGGGTCGAGCGCGACGTCGTACACCGGATCCGCACGCAGCACCCCCAACTGGCCTAACGTCTGGTCCATGACGACCGCTTTCGTGCTCGGGGGCGGCGGCGTCCTCGGCGCCGTCGAGGTCGGCATGTTGCGCGCGCTGTTGGAGAAGGGCCACAAACCCGACCTGGTCCTGGGCACCAGCGTCGGCGCGCTCAACGGCGCCATGGTCGCCAAGTTCCCCGACCCCGAGGTGATCGAGCGACTCGTCGCGCTGTGGCACGCCGCCGGGGAGACCCGCGAGGTCTATGGCGACAAGCCGATCAAGTCCGTACGCCGGGCGGTCGCCACGCGTACGCATCTCTACTCCGCCAAGCCGCTCACGGCCCGACTGCGCGAGGAACTCGGGGACGTCACCTTCGAGGAGTTGCCGGTCCGATTCCAGGTCTGCGCCGCCTCGATCGAGCGTGCGGCCGAGCACTGGTTCGACTCCGGCCCGGTCGTCGAGGCGGTCGTCGCCAGCGCGGCCGTCCCGGGGCTGCTGCCGCCCGCCAAGGTCGGCGACGAGCACTTCCTCGACGGCGGCATCGTGAACTCCATCCCGGTCGGGCGCGCGGTCAAGCTCGGCGCCACCAGGATCTTCGTCCTCCAGGTGGGCCGGATCGGCCGACCCCTCAAAGCACCCACCAAGCCGTGGGAGGTCGCCCGGGTCTCCTTCGAGATCGCGCGGCGCCACCGGTTCGTCCGCGAGATGTCCGAGGTGCCCGAGGGGGTTGAGGCGTACGTCTTGCCGACCGCCGCCACGTCCACGCGCGACGACTCCATGCTCGCCTTTCGTGACTTCACCGGGGTGCGCGACAAGATCGACCAGACGTACGCCGCGGCGCTGGCCTATCTCCAAGAGCAGGGCCTGTGATCTGGTTCGTCCGGCGCTTCGTGATCGCGCCGGCCGTCGTGGTGATCGACTGGTTCCTCTGGGCGACCGCGCCGCTGTGGCTGATCGGTGCCGCGGCGCTCTCACCGCTCTTCCCGGGCCGCTGGCGGGTGTTGCGGCTGATCTGGATCTGCATCGTCTACGCGACGATGGAGGGGCTGCTCTTGCTGATCCTCTTCGGGCTCTGGCTCTCGTCGGGCTTCGGTCGCCGGATCAGGACGCCGTACTTCGAGGGCATTCACTATGACCTCGTGCAGGGCACCTTGTGGCTGCTCTTCAAGGAGTTCAAGCGGGTGCTCAACCTGACCATCGAGACGGTCGGCCCGACGCCGGACGCGTTCCCGGGTCACCCGCTGTTGGTGTGTTGTCGCCATGCCGGGCCGGGGGATTCGTTCACGCTGGTGCACGCGCTGATGCACGACTATCACCGTGAACCTCGCGTCGTACTCAAGGACACCCTCGCTTGGGACCCTGCCATCGGCGTGCTGCTGACGCGGCTGCCGGCGCGGTTCATCTCGCCCAACCCGGGGGCGGGAGAGGACCTGGAGAGTCAGATCGCCGAACTCGCCAGCAACCTGGATTCCGACGACGCGTTCGTGATCTTCCCCGAGGGCGGCAACTTCACCCCAGCCCGACGTACGCGTGCCATCGAGCGGCTGCGCAAGATGGGCTTGGAACGGATGGCCGCCAAGGCCGAGGCGATGATCCACGTCCTGGCCCCGCGCCCCGGTGGCTTCATCGCCGCGCTGGATGCGGCGCCCGACGCCGACGTCCTGCTCGTCGCCCACACCGGCCTGGACCACCTGACCACGGTGGCCGACCTGTGGCGTGCGCTGCCGATGGACAAGCGGATCATCATCCGCTGGTGGCGGATCGCGCGCTCAGACATCCCCGCGGGACGCGAGGAACAGATCGACTGGCTCTATGACCGCTGGGCCGAGATCGATGAGTGGATCGAGGCCAATCGCTGAGAGTTCGTGACCCCTCGGCGAGAGTTCGTGACCCCTCGGCTATTCCCACTTGGTCGCGAAGCCGAAGCCCACGGCCATGAAGGCGATGCCGACCACGAGGTTGTAGTTGTGCAGGTCGTTCATCACCGGGATCTTGGGGTCCTCGGCGATGACATAGAACGTGCAGATCCACAGCAAGCCGAAGAGGAAGCAGAACAGCATCCCGGTCACGACGCCACGGCCACGACCCAGCGGCGTCGACTTGTGCGCGGAGATCAGCAGGCCGACGAAGATCGCCAGGAAGCCGCCGATGTAGTTCCAGTTCATCCCCTTCCAGTCACGAAGGGTGTCGAAGATCGCGGGGCCACCGGCCTTCGCGTCCAGCACGGTGGGGTCGGGGCGCACGACGAGGTAGTAGTAGGCGATCCAGGCGATGCCCAGTGCGATCAGCAGGACCGCGACGATGAAGCGGACGGACAGGAGCGGTCCACTGCTGGGATCGGCGTACGCCGCCTCGTCGCTCGACTTCCGGGTGGTGGACTTCGACACTGCTCTGCTCCTGCTGGTCTGGTGCGCCCTGATGCTGACATTCGGGCCTGCTCACGTGCGGGGACTAGCGTAGACGCATGCTCGACAGACCTACTCCCTGGCGCGTCGCCAGTGGCGCGGTGCTGTTGTTGGCGGCGCTGCTCGCGGTGGTGAGTTTCAACTCGAGCGCGGGTACGGATCTGCGTCCGGGCCGTTACGGCGACCTGGAGGGGCTGGTCCAGCGGGAGAGTGGCAAGGTCCAGCGTCAGCAGGCCGAGGTGGCCGACCTGGAGACGCGCGTACAACGCCTGTCCAAAGCCGTCGTCGACGACAGCGTGCGCGAGGCCCAGACCCGGGCCGACTCGGTCGGGATCGCGGCCGGTTTCAGCGAGGTCAGCGGCCCCGCTGTCACGATCACCCTCTCCGACGCCCCCGCCGACCTCGCGCAGGCCGCACCGGCCGACCGGGCCAACGACTATGTCGTGCACCAACAAGACATCCAGGCAGTCGTCAACGCGCTGTGGGCCGGCGGGGCGAAGGCGGTCACGGTGCAGGGGCAGCGGATCATCTCGACCACGGGCATCAAGTGCGAGGGCTCGATGGTCACCCTGCACGGCGTGCCGTATCCCCAGCCGTACGTCATCTCGGCGGTCGGCGACCTGGCCACCTTGCTGACCTCGATCGAGCTCAACCAGAGGGTCGCGGCGTTCCGCGCCGATGCCGCCAACCCTGCGATCGCCATCGGATGGGACCTGGCGACGCAGGCGGAGGCGACCGCACCGGCCTATTCGGCGCCGGTGTCACTGGCGTTCGCCAAGGAGGTCGGGCACTAAGCCGAAGAACCGGCCGACCTCAGAGCATCAGCGCACGTACGCCGATCGCCACGATGCTCAGGATCGTCACCGCCGCGACCCCGGTCCACTGCACGACCGCGCGATTGTGGCGCGGGGCGTACGCGATGACGCCCGCGATCGCCAGGCCCCCCAGGAAGCCGCCGAGGTGGCCCTGCCAGGAGATGTAGTCACTCCACATGAACGTGATGACGAAGTTGAGCCCGATCCAGAAGAGCAGCTGCTGCGGATTGGCGCGGACTTTGAACACGAGGACGAGCAGCGCGCCGAGCATGCCGAAGACGGCTCCGGACGCACCCAGCGTGTTGGAGTTCTCCGGGGCCAGCCAGACCACCAGCGCCGATGCTGCGAGCGCGGAACCGAAATACAGTCCCAGGAACCGCGCCCTGCCGAGCACCGCCTCGATCTGCGGACCCAGGAACCACAGCGCCAGCATGTTCATCAGGATGTGGAAGATCTGGATGTGCGTGAAGGCGCTGGTCAGCACCTGCCAGACGGCGCCGTCCGCGACGCCCATGGTCCACTCGGCCCCGCCGACCTGACGGCACAGGGCCGCGTCGAGGATCTGGGGATAGTACGAGCCGGGCTGGTCGCTGGGGGAGCATTGCCCGTTGGGGGTCAGGGCCAGGATCCCGACCAGGCGACTCGTGGCGCCGCCGGTGGCCATGATCGCGCCCCAGACCAGGAGGTTGAGACCGATCAGGACCTTCGAGGTGAGGCTGGGATCGGCGGAACGTTGTCCGCCGTACATCGCGTGACCCTGCCGGGTCTGCTTCGCGCCCTCGCGTACGCAGTCGGGGCACTGGAACCCCACGGCCGCAGAGTGCATGCAGTCGGGGCAGATCGGTCTGCCGCAGCGCTGGCAGGAGATGTAGGTCTCCTTGCCGGAGTGCCGATAACAGGTCGGCACCGGCCCAGAATTTGGCTCGGCAGGGTCAGGCGATGGTTGTGACATCGGGCGTACGTCAGGCGCGCTTGATCTCGACGGACTCGATCACGACCGGCTCCAGCGGCTTGTCGCCGGGCCCGGTGGCGGTGGTGCCGATGGCGTCGACGACGTCGCGGCTGGCCTGGTTGGCGACCTCACCGAAGATGGTGTGCTTGCCGGTCAACCACTCGGTGGGCACGACGGTGATGAAGAACTGCGAACCGTTGGTGCCCTGGCCCCCACGCGTACCCGCGTTGGCCATGGCGAGCAGGTAGGGCTTGGTGAACGCGAGCTCGGGGTGGATCTCGTCGTTGAAGGTATAGCCCGGACCGCCGGTGCCGGTGCCGAGCGGGCAGCCGCCCTGAATCATGAAGTTGGCGATGATGCGGTGGAAGCCGAGACCGTCGAAGTACGGCTGACCGCTGCGGCCCGCGTCGTCGGAGTACTCCTTGGTGCCCTCGGCGAGGCCGACGAAGTTCTCGACCGTCTTGGGCGCGTGGTGGGGGAAGAGGTTGACGGTGATGTCGCCGCGGTTGGTCTTCAAGATGGCCTGCAGGTCGGACATGGCTGCCTTTCGATCTGGGGTCTGTTCGAACTGTGGTGGTGCGCGCCGATCCTCCCACGCGGACCAACAACCGCCGACAACGCGGGCATGACCCACCCCTTCGGACCCTGGCCCGGGTTTGCAGGACGTGGTGGGATGGGAGCATTCGCGCACACCGACAGGAAGGGACCGTGATGGGTTTCCGCAGGAAGAAGACGTTCTTGGAGCAGGCCTCGGACTTCGCCGGGTCCGCCCTGGAATCGATCGAGGAAGCGCTGTCGACCGCGAAGGAGCAGGCTGCGCCGGCGCTGGTCGACCTGAAGGAGAAGGCGCGTACGACCGCCACCGACACCGTGGCTCCCGCCGCGGCCGAGGCGAAGGACCGGGCCAAGGAGTCGCTCGCACCGCTGCTCGCCGCCGCGGCCGAGACGGCGCGTGAGAAGGCCAAGGAGGGCGCCACCCTGGCGGCCGACCAGGCCGCCGCAGGTCGCGACCTGGCCGCCGCCAAGCTGGCCGAGGTCAAGGGTGAGCCGGAGCCGAAGGGCGGCCGGGTCAAGAAGTTCCTGCTGCTTACCGGCCTCGTGGCGCTCGGAGGCGTGATCTTCAAGACGCTGCGCAACCAGAAGAGCGCGGACAACTGGCAGTCGTCGTACGTCCCGCCCGCGCCGCCGCCGGCCCCGGCTGCTGCCACCGCGGCCGCTGGGACCACCTCGACCGCCGCGCAGTCGCCGACCGACGGCCTGGCCGACCCGCTCAACGACCCCCTGCCGGGCGCGAGCGACGACCCGGGCGGCGCCGGCGTCGACGAGGCGCTTTCGGATGCCGCCGAGGCTCCGCACGACGTGACCACGCCGGACGACCCGGCCGAGGAAGTCGACGTGCGCGACCGCTGAGTCGTACGCCCGCAAGCAACGAATCCAGCCCGGCCGGGAGTCCTCGGCCGGGCTGGAGTCATTTCGCAGTCACCTTCCGGCGCAGTTCTCCCCACCCTGGGATAACCCTGGGGATAGTTACACCGGTGTAGTTATCCCCAAGTGAGTCCACAATTGGGGACAACTCAAACTTTCAGTTGTTGCCGTTGCCGTTGCCGTTGCCATTTCCGTTGCCGTTCCCGTTTCCCTGGGTGGTCTCGGTCGGGGTCGGGGTCGGCGTCGGCGTCACGGTCGGCGTGGCCGTCTCCGTCGGAGTCACCGTCGGTGTCTCGGTCGGGGCGACGTACGACGACACCACCAGCGTGATCTGCTGGGTCTTGGGCTGCCTGCCCGTGGGACTCTGCTCGATCACCGTGCCCTCGGGCTTGGTCGTGTCGGACGAGCGGGTGATGAAGATGTTGGTGAAGCCGGCCGCTTCCAGCTTCGCCTTGGCCGAGGCCTCATCCAGGTCGACCACGTTCGGCACCCGCGACGGCCCGGACGACACCGTCAACGTGACGATCGAGTCCTCGGGGACCTGCTGGCCCTCGGGCGGGTTGCTCGAGAGCACCTGCCCGCGAGGTTCGTCAGACTCCTGAGGCTGGAAACGTACGCGCAACTGCTGGGCCTCCAGCAGCGAGCGCGCCTCCTCGCGGGTCTTGCCCACCACAGGCGGCACGCTGACCAGGGCCTCGCCCTTCGACACGACGAAGTCGATCTCGGTCCCGGGGTCGACGTAGTTGTCGCGGTCGGGGTCTTGCGAGATGACCTTGTCCTTGGGGACGTTCTCGTCGTTGTCGTATTCGACGTTGCCGACCGTCAGATCACTCTCGATGATCTTCGTGCGCGCCTGCTGCTCGGTGAGGTTGATCAGGTTGGGCACCGGCACCTGATCGGACTCCTCCTCGAACATCTTGGGGAGTACGAACGCCGCAGCGACGATCAACGCGGCCAACAGCAGACCCACCAGGATCCAAGCCCCCGCATTGCTGTCGCGGTCGTCGTCGCGCTTGGCGGGCCGGGCCGCCTTGGTGGGAGGTACGGGCGGCGGCGCCACCGGTGCGACCATGGTGCGGTCGGTGTCGTCGTCGGCCTCGAAGACCGTCGTCGCGTGCGCCGAGGCGGCGGCAGCCTGCACCGGGCGACCGGACAGATAACGCTCGACGTCTGCCTTCATGGCGGCTGCCGACTGATAGCGCTCGTCGACCCGTTTGGCCAGCGACTTGAGCACGATCGCATCGATGTCGGCGTCGATCTCGGTGTCGAAGTCCGACGGCGGAGGGGCGGGCTCGCGTACGTGCTGATAGGCCACCGCGACCGGTGACTCACCCATGAAGGGTGGCCGCCCGGTCAAGAGTTCGTAGAGCAGACAACCTGCCGAGTACACGTCCGAGCGGGAGTCGACGGTCTCGCCGCGAGCCTGTTCGGGGGACAGGTACTGCGCCGTGCCGACAACGGCCGCCGTCTGGGTCATCGAGGCCGACGCATCCGAGACCGCGCGGGCGATCCCGAAGTCCATCACCTTCACGTCACCGCTGGGCGTGAGCATCACGTTGCCGGGCTTGATGTCGCGGTGGATGATCCCGGCGCGGTGGGAGTAGTCGAGCGCGGTGAGGACGTCCGCGGTGATCTCCAACGCCCGCTCGGGCAGGATCTTGCGGCCCTCTTTGAGGATCTCGCGCAGGGTGCGACCGGCGACGTACTCCATCACGATGTAGGGCTGCGCGACGCCGACCTGGTCGCGATTGCCGCCGTCGTTCCACTCCTCGCCGGTGTCGTAGACCGCCACGATCATCGGGTGGTTCAGCGACGCTGCCGACTGCGCCTCGCGTCGGAAGCGTGCCTGGAAGGTCGAGTCGCTGGCCAGGTCGGTACGCAGTCGTTTGATCGCGACCGCTCGCCCGAGCCGGGTGTCGTACCCCTTGCGGACCTCGGCCATCCCCCCGCGGCCGAGAAGCTCGCCCAACTCATAGCGACCGCCGATGAGATGGGGCTGTCCCTCGCTCATCTGTGCCCTCCCGTTGACCTTGACATCTGCATCAGTCCCTTGCTCACTGCAGCACCGCCTCCATCACCGACCGCGCGATCGGCGCCCCTAGGAAGTTGCCGCCGATCGATTCGCGCGGAGTCGTCGACGCCTGCACCAACACCGCGACCGCCACCTTCGGGTCGACGGCGGGGGCGAAGGAGACGAACCATGCGTACGGTGGCCGGTTCGGCGCCGATTGCGCCGTGCCGGTCTTGCCCCCCACCCCGATGCCGGGGATCTGGGCGTTGACGGCCGTGCCACTGCGTACGGTCTCGACCATCATCTTCGACAACTCCGACGCCGTCGACGGCTCCATCGCCTTGGACAACCGCTCCGGCTCGGTGCTGGTGATCACGTCGAGGTCTGGCGAGGTGATGTTGTCGACCAGGGTGGGCCGCATGACGTCGCCGCCGTTGGCGATCGCCGCGACGACCATCGCCATCTGCAGCGGCGTCGCGGCCACCTCCGACTGGCCGATGCCGGCCATCGCGGTCTGCGGGCGGTCGAGATCGTCGGGGAACCGCGACTCGGCCTGGTTGGGCAGGTCGGTCAGGGCGGTCGAGTTGAAGCCGAACTTCTCGGCCTGCTCGTGCAACTTCTCCAGCCCGATCTCGTCGGCGATCTGCAAGAACGAGGTGTTGCACGAGTTGGCCATCGCCTGCGTCATGGTGATCTTGTCGGTGCCGCAGTTGCGTCCACCGTTGTCGATGCGGACCTTGCTCTGGGGCAACTGATAACTCGGACCTCCGGGAACCATCGAGTCGGCGCTGGGGTAGTCGCCGCTCTCGATCGCCGCAGCCGCCGTCACGAGCTTGAAGGTCGAGCCCGGCGGCAGCGTGGTCTGGATCGTGCGGTTGAGCAGCGGCTTGGCGGGGCTCTTGTCGAGGTTCTGGTATGTCGTGTCGAGCGCGGCCGGGTCGTGGGTCGCAAGCTTGTTGGGATCGAAACTCGGCGTGCTGACCATCGCCAGGATCCGGCCGGTGCTCGGCTCCAGCGCGACCACGGCGCCCTCGGTGCCCGCACCCAGTGCCTCGAGCCCGTCGTACGCCGCGATCTGCGCCTCGGCCTTGATCGAGAGCTGAACCGAGCCGCCCTTGGGTTCGGAGTTGCCGAGCAGATCGACCAGACGCGGCAGGAAGAGCCGCTTGTCGTCGCCGGACAACACCGGGTTCTGCGAACGCTC
The DNA here is from genome assembly GCA_037045645.1 of Nocardioides sp. Lineage (NCBI taxonomy): Bacteria > Bacillati > Actinomycetota > Actinomycetes > Propionibacteriales > Nocardioidaceae > Nocardioides > Nocardioides sp. Next base: position 216,212 of record JBAOIH010000011.1, on the reverse strand, counting down.
GATGCCCGTTTGGCTGTAGAACGAGAAGAACCCGGTCACCGGCGCATAGCGATAAGGCTGGTTGTAGACCCGCTGGAACTTGTAGCGGTCATCGGACGGGACGCTCTTGGCGACCTCGTCGCCGCGCCCGACCAGGATCGAGCCGCGCTCCCGGCTGAACGACGCCTCCACGACCCGCCGGTTGCGCGAGTCGTTGTTGAGGTCGCCCGAGGCGACGTACTGCAGGTAGGTCGCATTGACCATCAGCGCGAGGAAGAGCGCGAGGCAGAAGAGCGAGATCACCCGGATCGGCCGGTTCATCCCAGTTTCACCACCTGGGTGTGTTCGGAGTCGGCGTCGTCGTCACCCGACGCGAGCACGGGTACGGGGCGACGAGCCTGGTCGGAGACACGCAGCAGCAGGGCGACGATCACCCAGTTGGCGATCAGCGACGAGCCGCCGTACGACAAGAACGGCGTGGTCAGACCGGTCAGCGGGATCAGTCGGGTGACGCCGCCGATGACCACGAAGACCTGCAACGCCAGGACGCCCGCCAGCCCGACGCTGACCAGTTTGCCGAAACCGTCGCGACAGACCAGGGACGTACGCAGGGCGCGCTCGACGATCAGGCCATAGAGCACCAGCACGGCCATCACGGCAGTGAGACCGAGTTCCTCACCGATCGCGGCCATGATGAAGTCGGATTCGGCGTACGGCACCCGGGTCGGCTGGCCGCCGCCGAAGCCGCGACCGATCAGTCCGCCGTACCCCATCCCGAACATCGCCTCGACGATCTGTCCACTGCCGGGGCTGGAGCGGTAGTACTCCATCGGGTGCAGCCAGAAGTCCACGCGTTGCTTGACGTGGCCCATCACCCCCCAGTTCGTGGCGGCGTAGAGGAGTACGCCCGCCCCGATCGCGAAGAGGCCGCCGCCGACGATCAGCCAGCCGGGGCGTTCGGTGGCGACATAGAGCATCACCAGGAAGAGGCCGAAGAACAGCAGCGAAGAGCCGAGGTCGCGCTGCACGACCAGGATCGCCAGGCTGATCACCCAGATCGCCAGGATCGGGCCGAGGTCGCGCCCGCGCGGCAGGTCGATGAACAGGAAGCGACGTCCGGCCAGGGCGAGCGCGTCGCGGTGTTGCACCAGATACCCCGCGAACGCGATCACGAGCAGCACCTTGGCGATCTCGCCCGGTTGCAGGCTGAAGGGACCGAGCCTGAGCCAGATATCGGCGCCGTGCGAGGAGCGCCCGATCACCGGGAGTTTGGGCGAGAGCAGCAGCAAGATCGCCGCCAGGCCGGAGGTGTAGGTGAAGCGTTGCAGGGTGCGGTGGTCGCGCAATACGACCAGGGTCATGATGAACAGCAGCACGCCCAACGTCATCCAGGTGAGCTGCTTTTGCGCGAAGTCGTGCTGGTGCGGCGTCTTGAAGGTGGCGTACGAGAGGTCGAGCCGGTGGATCACCGCCAGGCCGAGCCCGTTGAGCGCGGCGACCACAGGCAACAGCACCGGGTCGGCGTAGGGCGCGACGAATCGTACGGTCATATGTGCGGCCAGGATGAGCACCGTGAGGCCGCCGCCGTACCCGACCATGTTGGCCGGGATGCGGCCCTGCATGCCGATGCCGACGGCGGCGTACGCGCCCAGCCCGACCAGCAGCGCGAGCACAATCAGGAACAGTTCGGCCCCGCGCCGCTGGCGGTGTACGAAGCCGAGGAAGGCGCCGGTCGGCTGACTCATGGCGCTCCGTCCTCGGGCAATTGAGTCTTCGCGATCGACTGGACCTTCTCGCGGGCGGCGTCCAGTGAGGTCACCTCGATGCCCGCGCGGATCTGCTCGACCTGGAAGTCCGAGAGCCGGTCGATGGAGACGTCGGATGTTTCGTACGGGTGGCTCAACTTGATGCCTGGCAGATCGGAATCGATGCCGCGAAAGATCGTGACCTGGCCCTGATCGACGCCGACATAGAACTGCTGCTGGGTCCAGTGGTAGCCGAATGCAGCGGCGATCCAGACCAGCCCGAGTGCGATCGCGCCGATCAGCAGGCGTTTGGTCCAGAAGAAGCGTTCGGGGGCGCCGAGGGCGTAGCGCAGCGACTCCGGGTCGGGTGGGTCGGCGTTGATGGTGCCCGCCGGGATGTCGGCCTCGATGCGCGGGATCTCGCCGGTGTCCCCGGAGCGGTGGCCGCGGAAGAGTCCGCCGACGCCTGGCATGGGGCCGCGTCCGCCGCGGCGCGGAAGTTCGGCGGCGGCTCCGAGCAGGAGCGGCTCCAGGTCTTCGGGAACGTCCTCCTCCTCGGACAGCACATCGGCCACGATCGCGGTGACGTTGTCGGTCGACCCGGCCTCCAGCGCGGCTCGGACCAGTTCGACCGCGACGAAGTCGGGCGTGCCGGTGCCCATGATGTCGGCCAGGCGCGGATCGGGCAGGGACATCACGCCGTCGGAGCAGAAGAGCAACCGGTCGCCGGGCTGCAACGGCACGAGGAAGAGGTCCGGTTCGAGTTCGCGGCTGCCGTCGAGCGCGCGCAGGATCAGGTTGCGCTGGGGGTGCGTACGTGCTTCTTCTTCGGTGATCCGCCCGCTGTCCACGAGCGTCTGCACGAACGTGTGGTCGGTGCTGAGCTGGGAGAGGGTGCCTTGGCGCAGGAGGTACGCCCGGCTGTCCCCGACGTGGCCCATCGCCAGCGAATCCTCGTGCAGCAGCCCGAGGGTCGCGGTCGTCGAGGTGCCGGCGAGCGCAGGGTCCTCGTCGACCTCCTCGGCGATCTTGTCGTGCGCACGCTGCAACGCGCCGGCGATCAACGCGAGCGGATCGTCGGTGGGCTCGACGTCGAGACGACGCAACTGCGCGATCGCGACCGACGAGGCGATGTCACCGCGAGCGGCGCCGCCGACACCGTCGCACACGGCCAGCAGGTGCGGGCCGGCGTACCCGCTGTCCTGGTTGTCCTTGCGGACCCGGCCGACGTCGGAGATCCCGGAATAGCTCAGGCGAAGCATCTATTTCCTCAGTTCGAGGATCGTCTTGCCGATGCGGATCTGGGTGCCGAGTTGCAGGGGAGTGGGCTGGGTGATGCGGGCGTTGCCGACGTACGTCCCGTTGGTCGAACCGAGGTCCTCCACGCACCAGTCCTCGCCGGACCACGCGATCCGCGCGTGGCGGGTGGAGGCGTAGTCGTCGTCGAGTTTGATCGCCGCGTCGCTGCCGCGTCCGATCAGCAGCGGGGCGTCGTCGAGTTTGGCGTGCTCGCCGACGTTGCCGCCGTCGACGACGACGACCTGGCTGGGGGAGCTGCGGCGTCGGCTGGGTTTGGCGCGCTTGGTACGAGGCTGGTTGCGCGCCCCCTCGGGCACGCGCGCGCCGAACATGTCGGAGCGGATCACGCTGATCGCGCTCATCACGAAGATCCACAAGATGGCGAGGTAGGCGAAGCGCACCAACAGCAAGGTCAGCTCAGACATCGGCATCCTCTCCGTCGTAGCCGTCCTGGCCGTCCTGGCTCATTCCGTCCTGGCCCAGGCTGAGGGTGATGTCGGTGCTGCCGATGCGTACGACCGACCCGTCGTGCAGCGGGGTCGAACTCACCTTCTCGCCGTCGACGAGGATGCCGTTGGTCGACCCGAGGTCGCGTACGCGCACTCGCAACGTGTCGATCGCCGCGCCTCCGGTTGCGCCGCCGGGGATCGCGACGACGCTGAACTCGACGTGCTTGCGACTCACGCCCGGGTCGTTGATCCGGATGTGCGCTTCGGTGCCGCGCCCGATGATCACGCCCGGCGGTTGCAGCGGGTGTCGGGTGCCGTTGATCTCCAGGTGGGCGGTGGCCTTGCGATAGGTCGTACGGCTCATGTCGCTGGTCACCTTGGCGACGTTCTTGCTGCGAATGCGGAAGCGGCCGGTCGTCAGGTCGTCAGCGGATTCGAAGTCGACGGTGATCGGGCCGGGGAAGACATAGGACTGCGCCTCGGCGTAGGTGGTGAGTTGCTGCCTGAGTTCGTTTTCAAGGTCGGAGTCGTCGGGGCCGAGGCGGTCCAGGTCGAGCTGGGAGAGTTCGACGTGGAACCTGTTGGGCACCAGCCGGCGCTCGCGGCTGATGATCTGGGAGTTGTTGTCGCACTCGCGCTGAAGTGCCGCGATGATCTCGACCGGCTGCACCGCGCTGCGAAACGCGCGCGCGAAGACGCTGGAGATCGCTGTCTCCAGTCGGCGCTCGAATTCCTGCAGGCCACCCACGACGGTCGATCGTATCGGTGCAGGTCACGCCCACCCGGCAGCGGCGTGCGCGGGTTTGGGGATGCTTCGCTGCCTGGGATAACCTTCGCCTGCTGCACGCGCGAGTGGCGGAATAGGCAGACGCGCACGGTTCAGGTCCGTGTGTCCGAAAGGACGTGGGGGTTCAACTCCCCCCTCGCGCACGTGAGAGGCCCGGCTTCGGCCGGGCCTCGATGCATTTCTGGGTTGGTTGAGGCGGCCGCGCAGCGGCCGTCTCGAAACCACGCCCACCGGTGGTTGAGGAGGCCGTCTCGATACCGCCACGTCTCGCTCACCGGTGGTTGAGGAGGCCGCGCAGCGGGCGTCTGGAAAACCGGACGTCTCGCTCACCGGTGGTTGAGGAGGCCGCGGAGCGGGCGTCTGGAAACCGGACGTCTCGCTCACCGGTGGTTGAGGAGGCCGCGCAGCGGCCGTCTCGAAACCACGCCCTTCACCTGGATGATCTCGGCGACTCCTTCCTGGAGTTAGGCGAGGAGCACGCCCGCCAGATCGTGGACCTCTCGCCGGGGCAGCGGAAGCGCTATCTCGGGCATCTGCGAGTCCTGGGTCGACCTTGGTGGCGGGGTCGCCGCTGTTCACCCGACCGGTCACCTCGAACTCGGGGGCCGACATCAAGGCGTGGCTGATCGAGTGGGACCGTTCGCTGAAGACCAAGGCGAACTATCACGGGCTGATTCACGGGGTCTTCGCGTACGCCGTCAAGCGCGGCTATCTCGCGGCCAACCCGGCGATCGGGACGGCGCCGAAGCAGTCGCGGGTCAAGCAGTCCCGGCCCGAGCTGCGGTTCCTGACCGAGCGCGAGCTGGAGACCGCCGTACGCCTCGCCGGCGAGCACGGCGACCTGCTCGCGGTGGCGGTCGGGACAGGACTTCGGTTCGGCGAGCTGAGCGCGCTGTGGGTCAGCGACGTCGACCTGTCGCGGCGGACCGGCGGGTGAACAAGGCGTGGAAGCGCAACGGTGAGGACGATGCAACCGACACCCCTGGCTGGATCGCCAAGCAACTCCAGCCCAAGCACGCGATGCACGAGCACCACCTGGGTTATCCGAAGACGCCGAAGTCGCGTCGGACGGTGACGATTGCTCCGGCGGTCGCAGCTGCGTTGACGCGGTTGATTGACGGGCGCGCGCCGGACGACTTCGTGTTCACCACCCGCAAGGGCTTCCCGGTGCACAACGGCGACTTCTATCGAGGTGTGTGGCGCCCGTTGATGAAGGCGTTGGCGGCCGAGGGCATCGCACCGTTCCGGTTCCACGACTTGCGGCACACGCATGTCGCGTGGCTGGTGGCCGGTGGAGCGCCACTGCCACACATCCAGGCGAGGTTGGGGCACGAGTCGATCACCACGACGATCGACACCTATGGGCACCTGCTCCCGGCTGGCGACGAGTTGATCTCGGGGATCATCGACACCGCGCTCACGGGTGGCACTATCCGACCGAACTCCTTGATGAATATTAGTCAGGAGTAATACTATGGCGGAGCAGTGGGAGATCATCCTGATGCCGGAGGTCGAGGAGTGGTACCTCGAACTCTGTCGTCACGACATCGACACCGCGGATCAGGTCGAGCAGGCGATCGAGTTGCTGGAGGACGAAGGGCCAACCCTGGGCCGCCCGTTCGTCGACAAGATCGCCGGCTCGAAGCACCACAACATGAAGGAATTGCGACCTACCCGGAGTCGCACTCACATCCGGATCCTTTTCGTCTTCGATCCCATGCGCCAAGCGGTTCTCCTGGTGGCTGGAGACAAGGCGGGGAACTGGAAGAAGTGGTACGAGGTAAACGTCCCGATTGCGGAGCAGCGGTACGACAGGTGGCTCGATGAGCAACGGAAGGAGCACGGCAGTGAGTGACAAGAAGGCTCTCGGTCGCTCGTGGAGCGACGTCAAGCGCGACGCCATCGCTGCCGGGCTGACCAGCCAGGAGCGGATCGATGCTGCCCGCGAGCGTGCCCGCGCTGAAGTCCGTGCCTATCGCCTGGCGGAGATCCGCAAGCAGTCGTCTACGACGCAGCGCGAGGTGGCCGACCTCATGCACGTCACCCAGGGTCGCGTCTCCCAGATCGAGTCCGGACAACTGGACTCTTCCGAGCTGGGCACCCTGCGCAGCTACGTAGAGGCGCTCGGGGGAACTGTCCGGGTGGTTGCGGACTTCGGAGACGTGTCCCTCACGATCGCCGACTGATAGCGCCTGATCGCGTGTTGCGCTACTTCGACGAGTGCAACACACTTGGACGATGGGTCGTAGTCCGGAACCGACGTCCGACATGACCGAGGCGGAACTGGCCGAGCACTACAACCGGACTCAGGACACCTCGGACTTCGACACGGGACGTTCCGTCCCGCTGAGCGTCAAGCGAGACGTCACCATTTCGGTGCGCTTCTCCTTCGACGAGATCGAGGAAGCTCGTGCTCGGGCAGAGAAGGATGGCGTGAAGGTCACGTCTTTCATCCGTGCTGCGGCGCTGGAGGCGTCGAGCCCGGTTGACCGAGCTCAGTTGGCCGAGGACTTGCGCGCGTTGGAGCGGCTGGCGCACGAGGTTGCTTCCTCGGTTCTTCCGACCAACCACTCGCGTCCATAGCGCTATGGCTTGCCTGTTGTTCAAAAGCTTCGACCGCCTCCGATCGCGTCGCAGCTGAATCACCCCAGCCGTGACCGGCTGCTCACCGACTTCGATCAGTTCGTCCAGGTGCTCGACTCGGAAGCGGACGTGCTTGCCGATCCGGGTGCAACGCACCTTTCGTTCGCGGACTGCGTCAGCCACCCAGCGAGCGGGCACGTTGAGGTAGGCAGCGGCATCGTCGATGGTGAGCAGCGGATCTCGCTCGTGTTCCGCAGGCACCAGACTCACCGACGCAGCTTGGCGTTGACCCAGGCGCGGACGTCGCATCGTCGGTAGCGCACGTGACGACCGACTCGAAAGCTGGCCGGGCCTGCCCCGAGGTGTCGCCAGTAGCGCAGCGTCGCCACTGGCACTCGGAGGAGTTCGGCGACTTCTCCGATGGTCATCAATTCGTCGTGAGCGTTGGGTGTGGTTGCTTGGCCGTGGTCGGACATCGGAGCCTCCTGGGATCCCGTGATGAGACCTCCCAGAATGAGCAGGGAACGTTACCGACTTCGTACCTGCCGCCCAGGGGGAACTTGGGGGAACCTTCGAGTTCTCGCAGGTCAAACGGCGTTCCCCCGAAAGTTCAAGAGGAACGCTCGGAAAGGGTTACGTAGTGCCTCAGAAGCCGATTGACGGTGACTCTGGCGAGTGGGGGAACGTTGCTGGCTGTGGCTGGACTCGCGATGGTCGGCGCGGCCTGCGGCGAGGAGCCCCACGCTTCGGCGTCTCGTACTTCACTGCTTCCTCCGCAGCCAAACGAGCCGCATGCGCAGGACCGAGGTCAGCACGATCCCGGGTGAACGCGGCAACCCATTGCTGCTCTGCATCCTCCAGGTCTTCGGCCACGACGTGAACTGCGTTGCGCTCGCGCCCGCGGGTCATGCCGACGTACGCCGACGCGGCACCCGTCCGGTCGGTGAGGGCGAGGTGTGCCTCATCGACGGTCTCGCCCTGGGCGCCGTACGCCGTCGTGGCGTAGGCAAGCTCCACGTGCTTGCGGGCGTATTCGCTGTCGACGCGTCGCTCACCTCCCGCGCCGGAGAGCAGCAGCCCACCGTCGGTATAGATGTCGACGACCGTCCAGGTGTCGCGGTTGGCGACGCCCTGGTCGTAGTCGTTGGCGCGCGTCGTGACTCGGTCGCCGCGGCCGATCTGGTCGCCCCCGCGCGTCGCCACCGTGCTCTCCTCGTCAACGAGCCCGTCCTCGACCCGGAGGTCGTGGATCACCGCGTTCAGCGTCGCAGCGTCCTCGCGAGTGTCGGCAACGATGAGAGCCGAGGACTCGACCGCCTCGAAGGCCAGCGCAGTGAGTCGGTCCTCCTCGCTCTGGTGCACCACGACCTCGCCGCGCTGGTGGAGTTTCCGGAACACATCGGCGGGTTCACCGCCAGAGCGCATGGCCAGACTGAGGTCGGCGTACGCCGGATCGCGGAACCGGCGCACGGACTCCAAACTGAGGTGTTGTTCTGGCCGGGTCCAGCGCACTCCCAAGTCGAGTACTCCGCCCCGTCCGACTGCTGGCAGTTGGTGGCGATCGCCGACCAGGCGGATCTTGGCGCCGGCCTCGTCGGCGATCGTGAGTAGTGCCCGGGCGGTGTCTTGGTCGAGCATCCCGGCCTCGTCGATGAGGAGTACGTCGCCGGGCCTCAGCGCGTCGGAGGTGCCGGAGCCCGCGCGGCTCCAGTGCCCGTCCTCGTCCCACGACCAGCCACAGCGACGGGCCAGCATCGCCGCGGAGGTGGCGTGCGCACCGACCTCCCGGCCCGCCACCTGTGCTGCCTTGAGTGTCGGGGCAACCAACACCAGCCGGTGCCCACGTCGCTCGATGACGTCGGAAGCCGCTGCGAGAGCGGTGGTCTTGCCGGTGCCCGCTGCACCTTCGAGCACAACCAGCGGTGAGTCCCCGGCCAGCGCGACGACGGACTTCCTGAGCTGCGCGTCGTCGGTGCCGACGGCCGACTCGTCAAGGCTCGCCGCGGCCGGGATGGCTCGTGCTGCGAGCCGAGTGGTGAGGTCGGCTTCGACTTCGAGCACCTCGGGGCTGGTCAGTGAGCGGATGTGCTCGGCCGGAGGTGGCTCCTTGAGCAGCGGCAAGCACCGGGCAGCGACTCTCGCGGTGAGGTCTTCGGCAAGTTCGGCGCGTACGCCGACCTCGGTGACGACGTTCGCCTCGGTGATGAGGTGCTCGATCACACCGCGAATGTCGGCAGTGTTCCAGGCCGAACGCTTGGCGCCGAGGCGAGTGAGCGCGATCTCGCAGACTCGGTCACGGTCGATCTGCCCTGTTCGAGTCGCATGCAATGGCGCCCTCGCGGCTGGCGGTCGATAGTCGAGTGCAGCCAACTCGTGAACCCAGCGTTCGGTGATGTCCGCACCATTGCGAGCGGCGACCTTGTCCCGTCTGTTGTCTGCCCATGCACGCGCATCCCAGGAGCGGAGCAGCCCGGGACCCGGCTCCTCGCCTGGGTGGTCGGCGCGCCACTCCGTCTCGTACCGCTCGATGTTGCGGCCGATCTGTCGCGCCCTTGCCGAGAAGGGCCCGACGAACTCTGCCAGCTGATCGATCTCGCCGGCCTCGGGGTCGACGGTGAACCCATGGTCGGCCAGCACTCGCCGGAAGTGGGGATCGCACATGACAGCGGCGTGTCCGATGCCGTTGATGGCGTCGATGTTGTCGCGCATCCCGACGGTGTGCAGGCCACGCCACTTGCCATCCGCGAAGACTCGAGCGTTGATCTGGAGGTGGAGATGCCGGTGAGGGTCGCCGGCCCGTGACGAATAGTGCCGAATCACCGCGGCTTCGATCCGCTCGACCAGCACCTGCACCTGACGGCCGCGCGGACCAACGCGGGTCGTCGCGTGCTCGGCCAGCCACGCCACGATCTGATGCGCCGCGGAATCCATCGCGCTGTCGTACGCCTCGGCGACCTCGGGGTGGAGGGCGGCGGCGAGTGACCAGGACTTCGGTCCGTTCACGACGACCTCGGCGAAGCGTGTCGCTCGGGCGTCCTTGCGCAAGCGACCACGAGGCTCGTGCGTCTCCGGGTCGAGACCCGCGACCCAGGCTTCGTACGCATCGCCGTCCAGGCTGGGCGCCCGCTCGACACTGTCCGGGGTGCCGATCAGTCGCTCCGCGATGCCCGTGCCTTCGGCAAGGTAATGGTCGTCGGCTCGCCCACGATCAGCCTCGACGTACTGCCGCGCGGCTGTTGCCGCTCCCCGATAGATCTTCACGCCGCCATGCATGCTCAACCACGTCCAACAAGTCGCCCGAAAATGCGTCGTGGGCCACCCGACCGCGGGCGACCCATCTACGTCATTCGTAGCATTCGTGCCGCTTGTAAAACAGGGGGTGAAGGGCACTGAAAGGCCCATGGGGCAAGGAGATTCGCGGAGTTCGCGAGGTTCAACCGTGGTCAACGATGAGGTCGCACAAGGGTCCTGAGCAGGTGCTGAGTCAAACCCTGTCCACAGGATTGAGCCCGTCCGAGGTGGTCGTGGCGGCAACGTGTCAGTCTGAGGCTGTGGACCCTCTCTCCGAGGGACGCCGAAGTCCTTGGCGGTGTTGGCCGCATATTCACGAAAGGTGGACGAAACATGATCGTCGCCCGTCTGCGAGCCAATAGCACGGCCTTACTTTGCGGTCCTAGCTTTTGTCGGCCCAAGCTGGTAGCTGCCCGAACATGAGTTCGAAGTCCTCCCCGTTCACGTTCGTCGATCTCTTCGCGGGCATTGGTGGTTTCCATGCTGCGCTCGGCGCCTTGGGCGGGGAGGGTGTGTACGCAGTTGAGAAGGATGAGGCCGCCGCCGCCGTCTATGAGCGCAACTGGCGACTCCCGGCGCTGGGCGACATCGTCGCCGATACCAAGACGACCATGCGAGTCCCTGACCATGATGTCCTCACTGCCGGATTCCCCTGTCAGCCCTTCTCCAAGAGCGGTTACCAGCGCGGCATGGACGAGGCACGAGGGACCCTGTTCTGGAATATTCTTGAAATTCTGCGCGTCCGCAGACCATCGGTCGTGCTTCTTGAGAACGTCAGGAATCTGGCTGGGCCACGCCACACTCACGAGTGGGAGGTCATCATCCGGTCGCTGCGCGATCTCGGCTACAGGGTGTCCGCCAAACCACTCGTGTTCTCGCCACACCTACTCCCGCCAGAGCGAGGAGGCCGACCGCAGGTCCGGGAGCGAGTGTTCATTTTGGCGACCTACGTCGGCAGACGGGAGGCGCAATCGGATGTTGAACCGACCGTTGAGGCTCGTGCAGTTGACGGGTGGGACCCGCAACGATGGCTGCTCGACGCCCACCTCCCTCTTGACCAGGACCTCGACCCAGAGACCGCGCTGAAGTTGCGGTTGTCTCCATCGGAGACAACCTGGGTCGAGGCGTGGAACGATTTTGTGGTCACCCTTCGTCGGGCTGGTGTGAGCAAACTTCCCGGGTTCCCAGTCTGGAGTGATGCCTTCATCCACGAGCGAGACCTACACATCGACCCAGATACGCCGGCGTGGAAAGCGGGGTTCCTTCGGAAGAATGCCGCCCTCTACACCGAGCATCAAGCGGTGATTGAGTCGTGGCTGGCGCGGTGGAACTACCTGGAGGGGTTTCCGCCGTCGCGGCGCAAGCTCGAATGGCAGGCGCAGGATGCCCGCTCGCTTTATGACACAGTCATGCACTTGCGTCCATCAGGCCTACGTGCCAAACGGCCGACCTATTTGCCTGCTCTAGTGGCCATCACGCAGACCAGCGTCCTGGGCGACCGACTGCGACGCCTCTCGCCACGAGAGACTGCTCGATTGCAAGGGCTTCCCGAATGGTTTGACTTTGGTGACCAGCCCAATGCTTCCACGTACAAGCAGTTGGGAAATGGCGTGAATGTCGGTGCGGTGTACCACGTGTTCCGTCAGCACGTGTCTGCGACCGTGGATGCAGTCAGCCGAAGGAGTCCTGGCCTTGCGCAGGCCGTTTTGGGGAGCGCGATCACGCCGGATCCCGCGGTCGAGCGCTATTGGGACTCGAGCAGGCCACTGATTGAACGCACCCGCGACAACCGGACGGCCTCTCCGCTGACCGCTTAAGCGATTAGCCTGCCCGTGTGACTGGGGAATGGGCTGGCCGCTCCCGGGGGCGGCAGGTGGCCAACGCGCGTGCGCAAACAAGCCGCAGGGGTGTCGTTGTCGCGGCTAGCACGCTGTTGGCCTCGGGTTTCGGCTGCCTCGCTTGTTTGGCACAGGTTCCAGGGTCTCAACTGTTGGGCCCCTCGATGGATGAGACATGAGCGCATTTCAGCCAGCGCGGAGCAAGTTGGAGGCGGTTTCCCGACTCAGTGCCTTGACCCACTCTCCTCCTGAGAGATTGGGGCCGGGTAGTAAGGAGCGCAAGTCCGTTCTGGTGAACCTTGCGGTGGGGCTCGGGTTGGACGTCGACGCCAGCAAGGCGAAGCCTGAACTCGGTAGGCAGATCTCCGCTGCCCTTGGTGTGGAGTGGAATCGTCAGTGCTGGTCGGCCGGGCAGACCATCACCTTGCGTGGGCTCAACAACATCCTGGATGGAGCCGAAGCGTGGACGGCTAAACGCGAGGCCACTCGACTGGAGTCAGATGGGCCGTTCGCTGCCTCGGCTAGTGGGTTCGTCCCAGCGCGGAGCAAGTTAGAGGCGGTGTCTCGCCTGAGTGCGTTGACGCACTCTCCTCCTGAGAGGTTGGGGCCGGGTAGTAAGGAGCGCAAGTCCGTTCTGGTGAACCTTGCGGTGGGGCTCGGGTTGGACGTCGACGCCAGCAAGGCGAAGCCTGAACTCGGTAGGCAGATCTCCGCTGCCCTTGGTGTGGAGTGGAATCGTCAGTGCTGGTCGGCCGGGCAAACGATCACCCTTGACGGGCTCAACAACATCCTGCGAGGAGCCGAGAGCCGCGTTGCTCACGCTGCGAGCGCGAACTACTTCACCTCGGTGCGTGACGAAGCAAGCGCACTCGTGACCGCGCTCGTCGATTCACTTCCTCAGCACATGGACGGGCGGGCGTGTGTCCGCGACATGCAGGCGGCTGACTTCTCTCAGTGGGCGCAGGACGAATGGGTGGCCTTCTTCTTCGAGTACGTCGGACTCCCGGCACTCATCAACGCGTTTGGCGGCGGTCCTAGGCGCATAGGCGCAACACAATTTGACTACGGGCTCGGGCGTGCTTGGGACTTGAAGGCGCACATGGCATTTAGTGGCGATGCCCCGCTCAACGACCGAGCCGCAATGGAGGCGGCAATCACGGAGTTCGGCGGGCTAGGCTTTCTTGTTCTGACTGGTGAGGTCGAGTATGACGAGGGTGCCTTCCGTTCCTGGCAGCGCGAGTTCCGTCTCGCTCATGGGAAAGTTCCTCGGAAGAGGGTTGCCCCGCCCAAATACCAGCGAAAGTCCAAGGCGTCCTTTCATCCCGCGATGGTCGAGGCCTTCTTCATTCCTGACCGTGAGGCACTCCGCGCCGCAATTGACTCGGGGATCATTAAGGTGATGAGGCAAGGCAAGCAGGTATCTGGCCATGACCGCTCCCCGAAGTACTCGATGAACCTCGTTAGGGCTCGGCTAAGCGACCTGCTGCTTGTCCAGATGCTGGTCTGATTTGCGCGGCATGGCGCTTGTGACGCGCTCATTGGTTAGCCCGACTCGGGCCAGAGGTCTTGAGTGAGCCTCGGGTGTCGGTGACGGTGGATCCTGTCCAATACCTGCCTGGCAAGGCACACCCGAGGTGGACGCTGCGGCCGATAGTGATCTGTTTTGGTGCTCTCCATCGCGGGGCAGCTTACTGCTCAACGCTTTTCCAATGCGTCCCTAAGCTCTCCAGCGCACTACAGCTGATGGGTGGTCGCACAACCGACTAAGTAGCGGGCGGAAGTCTTCCATCGGCAACTCATCGCTGAACAACGCGCTTGCGGCGAGCCCGAGTTTGGTGCCGGGAGCTGCGAGCAGTCGGTCGAGTAGGAGGACGGCGGCAGCGGAGTTAGTCGAACTCCTGCTAGCTAAGACTGCGAGTCCTTGCACAACGGCAGAGCGAACCGACAGCGCTGGATCGGAAGCCAACGACGCCAAGAGCTCGAGAACGCCTGATCGCTCGGAGTTTACAGCGATCCAGACCCCTGCAGTTCTCTCACTCTCGCTGCCGAGCAGCATCACAACTAGTGCCGCGTGTCGTAAGTTCCTAGATAGTTGGGATCTGAAATCATGAGGCATGGCGAATCGTCCTGCTCCTGCATTGGTTCTGCGTCCAGGCGATCGCGAGGAGCTTGAGCGGTGGGCCCGGGCTTCGACGGTGCCGGCGTCGGCGGCGAAGCGGGCGCGGATCGTGTTGCTCGCGGCCGACGGGGTGGCGAATACGCGGATCGCGGAGTTGGTCGGTGCGACGGTGACCACGGTGCTGGGCTGGCGGGATCGCTACCAGTCCAAGGGACTGGCGGGGCTGGCAGATGCTCCGCGTTCGGGACGTCCGCGGGAGCTCGATCACCGGGCGATCGTGGCCGAGACGTTGAAGCCGCCACCGAAGAAACTCGGTGTCACGCACTGGTCCACCCGGCTGCTGGCCAACCGGCTGAAGATCTCCCACAAGTCGGTCGCCCGAGCCTGGTCGGCCTACGGCGTCAAGCCGTGGAAGGCGGAGTCGTTCCGGTTCTCCACCGACCCCGAGCTGGTCGGGAAGGTGACCGACATCTGCGGGCTGTACCTGGCGCCGCCGGAGAACGCGATCGTGCTGTGCGTGGACGAGAAGTCCCAGATCCAGGCGCTGGACAGGACGGTCCCGATCTTGCCGATGCAACCGGGCAAGGTCGAGCGCAGGTCGCACGACTACTACCGGCATGGCACCACCACGCTGTTCGCAGCGCTCGACATCGCGACCGGGCAGGTCACCGCGGCGCTCAAGCCGCGCCATCGTCATCAAGAGTTCTTGGCGTTCCTCAAGCAGATCGAGCGGGCCTACCGCGACGTCCGCGACGCCGACGGGCAGCCGGTCGAGCTGCACTTGGTGATGGACAACTACGCCGCGCACAAGCACCTGAACGTGAAGACCTGGCTGGCCGACAACCCGCGCTTCGTCGTGCACTTCACCCCGACCCATGCCTCCTGGATGAACCTGGTCGAGGTCTGGTTCGGCATCGTCGAGCGGCAGGCGATCCGCCGCGGGGTGTTCAAGTCGGTCAAGGACCTCAACGCCAAGATCCGCGCCTTCATCGACGGCTGGCACGAAAGAGCGCATCCGTTCGTGTGGACCAAGACCGCCGATCAGATCCTGGCGAAGGCCAACCGTCCAACAACTTCAAATCCGCGGCACTAGGTCAGACTCAGAGGTCTCCTCTGGAAACAACTTTGCGTAGGTGAGTTTCGCTGGGCCCCGGGGGTCTCGCGTTGGGCAAAAGAGTCGGGACTCATGTTCAAGCGGAGCCCGCGTGGATTGCAGTTTGAGTGCCTCACGGAGCAGAAGAGCGACTTCACGGGGAATCTCGTCCGTTGCTTGCCCGATGAGTTCGATCGCGCCGATCGTAAACTCGCCGATAACGGTCGGGTCTTCTAGAGCCTTGGCGCATGTCTTCCAGCGCGCGAGCGTTGGGTGCCAAATGCTGAGGAGGACCAAGGTGCGCAAGGGGTCGCGGTCGCTTACCCGCACTGTCCCGTTCTTGGCGTCATCCAGGATCGCCTCAACTTGACCTTCCATGGCCGCCATTAGCGCAAGCACAACCTCAGTGGGCAGGTCGATGACGCTGCCGAAACTGTGCAGCGCATCGAGGTCACCCTCGGCGATCTTGTCGATGAGTTGGAGACGCTCGTCAGCGTCTCGGTGAGCAATGACGTAGTCGATGGCTCCGGCCAACTCCTCGTGATGCTGCGAGCGGCGAGACGCCAACTCTCGCAGTTGTTCCTCGGTCCATTCGCTCTCATCGAGGTGCCGGACCAGACGGGCGTATCGATCGGCCAGCAGTTGATCGGTCACGGCCGATAGTCCCACGATGTGCTCTCTGATTTCGGAGCTCACGCTGGGCGAAACTGACGTGGAGAGTCCGAGGAGCAGTCTTGGGAGTTCGTCACGTAAGAGGAAACTCGGCCTCAACCGCTGCTGGAAGTCGCCTGGGTCGCACAACAACCGCATTGCCCAACGAGCATGCCGGTCAGCCGCGTCAGCTGAAAGTACGTCTGCAGCCCCGGCAACGAATCGAACACTGGCAGCTAGTGGGGTTCGGGTTAGCGCATCGAGGTCGATCCGGTTGGCGACAGCGGCCACCGGACCAACCGGTCCCGTGTCAAGCAATCGAGCAATCGTTGCCTTGACTACCTTGTCTGCTCCAGCCAGCCTGGCCAGGTCCAGCGCTCCGTCGATCTGATGCTCGCTGTCAGACGTCATCAAGATCCTCCGCGACAGCATCGTGGCCGCGTTGCGCCACGAAGGGGTATCTGCGGCGTGGTTCGCCTGGGCCATTGCGGATCGGAGCGAGAGCCAGGCAACGTCGTCGGCGCCCATGGTGACAGTTCGGTCGTAGGACCAGTTCTTGAAGGAATCCTCCGCTTGGGCAGCCAAACCAGCGAGGATCGTCTGGGAACGCCACCAAGTTCCGAGGTTGTCGTGTCCCTTGATGGCAGAAGCCAAACTCTCGCCATCCCAATCGCTCAATCGGAAGATTAGGTCTGCGGCTGAGCCGGCGAGTACCGACGCTGTGGGGTCATGATTGGCGATGCGTCCGATTGGCGCGACTCGAAGAGCTACCTCTTGGGCGGTCTTAGTGTCGCCAAGTTCGACCAAGAGCCTGGCCCGATGTGCCTCAATCCACGCGAGGTCGACTGGACTGTGTGAGTCGCCGAGGGCCTCCTCGATGATCGTGAGGGCACCGACGACGTCTTCCGACTCGTATCGGAACGCCGCCAAGGAGGTGACCGCGGCGGCTTTTGCCTGTGGGGTGGGAGAGTCGCCTGCCACTTTGGACAGGTGCGCAGCGTCGGCATCAAGCAGAGCGCTCGACATGGCCGCGTAGAACCGCCACGCCCAGTCAGGAGACTGCGACGATTCTTGTGGGTCCAGTCGCGGCTCGATTTCCCGCCAACGGTGAAGGTGGCGCAGCCGCATGCGCGTGAGGAGGGCCAGCGCTTGATGCGCTTCGATCGCGCTGTGGGAGCGGTTGCCGTGTGGAATGAGTAAGCGTGGGGTGATCAGTGCGTAGCGGAGTACAGCAGACTCTGGAATGGATTGACCTGTATCCCAGACACTCCCTTGGAACTCGGGCAATTCTGCGCGCGAGAGAGCAACGTCCAGTAACGCGCGGCGATGTGCAGCGTCCAATCTCTGCTCCACCGGAACGAAGATCTTTCGACCCTTGCCAGTGGAGACCACTTTGTCCTGGGTGACATGAACCCAGAACGACCCGCCGTCTTCGACGCGGTGGAGCACGAGTATGTGAGGGACGGAGTGATTGGTCCAGTAATCGAAATGACGCGCATCCCTCTCCCGGAACCACCAGCCGCGGAGTTGAACGCCCTCATGAACCGGCGCGTTGAACGGTGTGGCGCCTGACTTCACTTGAACCCCGAGAAGCCGTCCTAAGTCTGTGCCGCTCTCGTCGTGGGCCATCACCCATTGATCGGTGCCCACATCGTGCTCCAGATTCGGCGCGACCCCCCAGCCGATGAACTCGAATTGAGCCTTCACGGCGGACTGGGCACCGGTCCCAACGGCTCGGTTTGCTGGCTGTCTCACCCTCGTCCGTCCTACCTGCTCCTTCGCATCCACCCATTCCGTTTGGAGCGACTTCTCATTGTGGGAGCGTATCGAGCCGACCGTCCCCGAGCAGGTCATCCGGCCCACGTCGAACTGCCTGGGCTGGCCTTAAGGCTATGGTCCACCCTGTAGGTGGGCACATCCCGCACCACCCAGATTGCCCGAGAAGTGCGCAGCGGGCGACAGGGCGGAGCACTTCCCCTTCGCCTCATCCGAGGTAATCTGAGGTCGTCCGGCACGATTCCGCCGGACCAAACTCAAGAACTGCTGGTGCTACCCCGTGTAGCCCGCCCCCGGCCCAACGGTGCCGAACGGGAGGCAACTGGACGAGAATTCACGCGGAGCGTGTCCGAAAACCGCTAGTCACGCGTGGATCTCGCTGGTTCAACTCCCCCCTCGCGCACGTGAGAGGCCCGGCTTCGGCCGGGCCTCGGTGCATTTGCGTCCGCCGCAGTCCGGCAAGAACTGCGGCCCTGGGGCCGATCGGCCGCGCTGGGGCTCGATCGCGGCCGCAGTTCTTGGCGACTGGCGAGGATCTGCCGTACGCGCAACGAGGTACCCGTTAGCCGCTCTTGGGCCAACCCGGCGATCGGCACAGCGCCGAAGCGGCCCTGGGTCAGCCAAGCGCGGTCCAAGACGGTGACCCACGTCATGCCACCCTCGCCTTGGATTGCCGACAGGGCGTCGGTACGTTTGCCGACATGGTGTTGGTATCTCAAAGAGTGGCCCGATGAAGCCGTCCTTCCTCGCGGTGCGCGAACTGCGCTTCGCGAGAGGCAGGTTCGCCCTCATGGGCAGCGTTGTCGCCTTGATCGCAGTCCTGATGGTGTTGCTCAGCGGCCTGTCGGTCGGCCTGGTCAAAGATGGCGTCTCGGGCCTCCAGACGCTGCCGGCCTCGTCGTTCGCCTTCCAAGCCGACGTCGAGAAGAGCTCTGCATTCTCACGCAGTGTGGTCGGGCCCAAGGCCGTCAGCCAGTGGGCCGAGCAACCGGGTGTCAAGGCTGCGACCCCGTTCGGCAACACGCTGGTGAATGCACGTAGCGACCGTGGTGTCGAGATCGACCTCGCGCTGTTCGGCGTGGAGCGCGGCTCGTTCCTCGACCCCCCCGTCAATGAGGGAAAGCCACTCGCCGGTGAGGGTGAGGTCGTCATCTCGGGCACCGCGGCAGACGACGGCCTCAAGTTCGGAGACACCGTCGTGTTGGAGCCCAGTGGCATGAAGTTGACTGTGGTGGGCGTACTCGAGGGCCAGCACACCTTCGGTCACGTGGACGTCGGGTACGTCTCGCTGCGCACCTGGCAGGAGGCGAGGGCAGGCGTACGCGCGGGTGACGATGTGGCGCCGCACGTGTACCAGGAGTTCACCGCCGTCGCCATCGAGGCCGACTCCTCTGATGATGTCGACCTCGCCGCCGCAGACAAGGCCGCCGACACGACGTCCATGACCCTCAAGGAGTCTTTTGACGCTTCACCCGGCTACACCGCCGAGACCTCGACCCTGCAACTGATCCAGGTCTTCCTCTACCTCATCTCCGCGCTCGTAGTCGGAGCGTTCTTCACCGTGCTGACCATCCAGCGTCGCGGGGAGATCGCCGTGCTGCGCGCCCTCGGCGGGCCGACCCGCTATCTGCTGGGCGACAGTCTGCTCCAGTCCTTCATCCTGCTGATCGTCTCCGCGGCGGTCGGGATCGGCGCGGGACTCGGCATGGGTGCGGCAATCAGTGCCACGGAGATGCCGTTCGCCCTTGAGGCCGGGCCTATCGCCGCCGCTGCGGCGTTGCTGATCGCCCTCGGCATGCTCGGCGCCGCGAGTGCCGTATTCCGCATTACCCGTGTCGACCCCTTGACCGCCCTGGGAGGCAACCGATGACCGCGAAGACCCCCGCACTCGTCCTTCGCGACGTCACCCTCACGCACGGCGATGGCGAGGAAATCGTCACCGCGCTCGACGATGTCACTCTCGAGGTCGCTCCCGGCGAGTTCGTCGCCGTGGTGGGTCCCTCGGGGTCGGGCAAGTCCAGCCTGCTGGCCGTGGCCGGAGCGCTGACCACGCCGACCTCGGGCTCCGTACGCCTGGGTGAGGTCGACCTGGTCGCTGCGACGCCTCGTCAGCGCACCGCCGTACGACGCGAACGGATCGGGTACGTCTTCCAGAGCGACAACCTGGTGCCGGCGTTGACGGCCCTCGACCAGATCCGGCTCCCTGCGACTTTCACCCGGGGCGGACGACACCGAGACGCCGCCGAACTCCTGACAGCGGTGGGCATGGACCACAAGGCCGGGCGGCGCCCCCACCAGCTTCTCCGGTGGCGAACGTCAACGCATCGGCATCGCGCGCGCCCTCGTCAATGCGCCCGACCTGCTCCTGGTCGACGAGCCGACCGCCGCTCTCGACCGCCAGCGCAGTCAAGACATCGTCGGATTGCTAGCCACGGAGACCCACGAACGCCAGGTAGCGACCGTCATGGTCACCCATGATCACGATGTCCTGCATCACTGCGACCGGGTGTATGAAATGGTCGACGGACGTCTCACGGTGCGTCCCGACTAACAGCGCCGCGGCACGACGGGAGGAAGGCAAGGATGCCCCGGATCACGGCACCCACGGTCGCCGAGCATCACGCGAAGCAACGGCGCGCGCTGCTCGACGCTGCTCGTGATCTCCTCGCCGAGACCGGTGCGGAGCCGTCGATGGCGGCGGTGGCGCGTCGCGCCGGTCTGGCGCGCAGCAGCATTTATCAGTACTTCTCCTCGCCGCCCGACATGTTGGCTGCGGTCGTGGGCGACGTCTTGCCCGCCTGGGCCGACCGGGTTCGCGCGCACGTGGAGGCCGCGGCGACGCCGGCCGAACGCGTCTGGGCGTACGTCGAAGCCAATCTCGAACTCTTCGCCTCCCCCGAGCAGGCTGTGGCGCAGGCGCTCAGCCGGGTGGTCGAGCCCCAGGTGCTGCAGCGGCCGATGGAGGACTTCCACCGGCGATTGCAGGTGCCGCTGCGCGACGCGTTGACGGCGTGGGGCGAGCCCGAGGTCGAGGCGATCGCGGAGATCATCGACGCGATGATCGTACGAGCCGCTCGCGATGCCGCACCCGAGACCGCGGCGACCCGATTGCGCCGGTTGCTCGAGGGCTATCTCAGGGACTGAGTTGCCCGAACCTTCGTGGCATCCGTGGCACCCCCCCATCCCCGCTTGTTCCGCAAGATCGTGGTGCGCTAGGGTGCAAGGGACCCTCGGGGGAGGGTCTTTCCGCGCCGGGGGGCGCCTTCTAGCCTCGACGTTTCGTGAGCCCTGCTGAGCAGCTGGTTCTCGATGGAAGCCGGCCGGGTTGGATGAAGGGCGTGTCTGGCCCCCGGCGCTGTGGCCGCCGGTTCTCCGGTTCCTGGTCGATGGGTTGGGGGTCTTGGCCGTCAGGCGGTGTGGAGCGTGGTCCAGCCGGTGTCGATGAGCTGGCTCCAGGGCCAGTCCCTGGGGAGTCGTAGGCGTCTTCGGCGGCCGGTGCGGATGATGCGTCCGGCGACGGCGAGGAGCCGGAAGCGGAGTCGTTTGGGCTCCCACCGCCGGGCGGGTTCATGCTCGTCGAAGGCGAGGGTCTGGGTCCAGGCGAGGAGATCGGCGGCGAGTGCGACGACCTCGAGCCAGATTCGGTTCTTGGCGTAGTCGTGGAAGGGAAGGTTCCGCAGCCCGGTGTCTTTCAGGCCGCGGATCCGGTCCTCGCAGCGGGCGCGTTGGCGGTGGCGGACCTCGAGCGCGGCCAGGGTCCAGCCGGGCCCTTTGGTGTTGGTCGCGAAGCAGGTGATGCGCCACCCGTTGTGGTCGGTTAGTCGCAGCTGGGCGCCGGGGTGGGGGCGTTCGCGGCGGGCGATGACCCGCATCCCGAGCGGCCAGTCCTTCGGGCCGGGGCGGCTGGACCGTGTCGGGGTCGGCATCCAGGCAGTGAGCTCGGCGACCTGAGCGCCGTCGCGAGGCTCACCGTCACCATCGACCGCGGATCGCCAGGCTTGTTCGGGGATGGCTTCGATGGCTGCTTTGACGGTGTCTTGGGCCTGGAAACCGATCGAGTACTCCAGACCGGCGTCGGTGATGTGGTGGAGGAACACCTTCGAGCAGGCGCCGGTATCGGCGCGGACCAGCACCTGCTGTTGCTCGCCATCGGGGAGCTGGGCCAGCGCGGCCTCGAGCGTGGCGAGGTGGTCCGCGCTATTCCAGGGCGAGGCCTTCCCGGGCCGCAGATCGATCGCCAGCGGTTCGCCGGTGCCGTGCTGGCCGTGGTCGACGAAGGTGCACATCGGGGCGAACCCGAACCCGCGCTTGAAGGTCGGCTCGGCGCCTTCCTTGTCCGAGTGCGCGGTGACCAGGGTGGCGTCGATGTCCACGATCACCTGACTACCCGGCGTACCGGCCAGCGGGCGACGGCGTGCCCAGACCGCCGCGCGCGCCTGGGCCCGCACGTCCCGGATCGCGGCCACCGCGTCGTCCACGTCCGCAGCGAGGGCTGCAAAGACCCGCGAGACGGTCGGGTCGGAAGCGACCGCCCCGAACAACTCGGGCTGGGCACGGATCACGGCGACATCGGCAAGACAATCCCCGCCAAGCGCGACCGCGGTCGCCACGTCGAGCAAGACCTTGCCCGGGTCATGCTCAGCCCGTGCTGGGCGCCACGGCGCAAGCGCCCGGGAGAGTCCCCGGCCCAGGCCGGTGACACCGGACGCCTCCTTGAGCAGCAGCGCCCCGCAGGAGGAGATCAGCGACTCGCGGACGGGATCGAGAACCAGATTGGGGACACGGCTACGCTTCACCTACGGAGTGCCTTTCCGCTAGCGATTCTTGGACTGTCGCAAGAACAAGAATCCCAAGCAGGACAGGCACTTCCGTGCTTTCAGCCCCGGTGTCGCCAGATCACTCGTGAAATCCCGAGGCTAGAGGGGTAACTTCATAAATGAGTACGAATACGCGCGCGCCCAAAACGGGGATGTCGCGACGCACACTCGCGCAAGGGGCGGCCTGGTCCGTTCCCGCCATCTCTGTCGCGGTGGCGGCTCCAGCATTTGCTGGCACCACGGGCACCATGAGCTCGAACGGCCTTTGTCGGATCGAGAAGTCTGGCGAGACAGCCAACAACCAGACCCGCATTTACCAGATGTCGGTGGGGCCCAAGGCGGGCACCGCGGAGACCTGGGTTTCGGGAGAGACCTGGACGTACACCTTCACGGTGAAGGTGCCTTCGCCCGGGATCGTCATCCCGAACATCAACAACGTGTTCACCATGAGCTACGGCTCGTGGTCGGCGGTCAACGCTTCGCCGCAGGTCGGCGACACGCGTACGTTCACCGTCAGTTGGACCTCGAGCCTGGGCTCGGGGACCGGTGACGCGTGCGTGGGCATCGGCTGGAGCACCGCCAACCTGCACCCGGACGCCGACATTCGGATCGTGGCCAACTCACCGGCCGGCGAGTCGCGCACGATCCTCGACCCGGGCAACCAGGGCAACGGCACCTACACCTGCGACACCACGATCACCTCGGGCAGTGGCTGCTGCAACGTGGGTGGGTTCGGCTTCGAAGCGTTCCCGTGCCAGCCCTACCTGCCCTGATCCGTCACCACTCATCCAAAGGCGATTCAACATCATGATCAAGTACACCCGCCGCGCGGCCGTCGCCGCCCTGGCCCTTGTGGGCGCCACCGCCCTTGCTCCGACCGCGGTTGCGGTCTCGCCGAGCGACTCCACCGCTACCAACGGCGTCTGCTACGTCACCGTGCGCAGTACCACCGCCAACAGCGTCATCAAGACCGTCTCTGTCGCGGTCGGACCCGAGGCGGCCGGGCAGACCGCGCCTGCCGGCAGCACCTGGAACTACAAGGTCCAGGTCATCTCGCGTCCCTATGACGGTGTCAACCTGCCCACGACGTCCTACTCGTCGTACGGCACCTGGTCGGCACCCCGGATCACCGGAAAGGCGCCGGCGCCGGCGCCGGCGGGAGCCGAGATCTACACCATCGAGATGTCGTTCACGTCGAATGTCGCGCTGTCGAGCACCGTGTGCGCTCCGAACTTCGGCTGGCGCAACAGCACCCGCCCGCTGCGTCCGGACTCGGCCATCCTGGTCTCGGCGACCGCACCGTCCGGAGCGCTGCGCAACGTCTACCTCGCGCCCAACCAGCGCAACGGCGATTACGTCTACTGAACACCAGGCCGCAGGGTCTGGCTGACCCCGCCGCACAAGACGCCAGCCCCGCTCCCGATGGGAGCGGGGCTGGCCCTATTTCCCGCTACATTTACTGACGTGCGCGCGCTGCCTTGGAGACGGATCAAGTACGCCGTCTTCCTGGTGCTGCTGCTCTTCGTACTCAACGGCCCGCTGGTGCAGACGCTGAGCGCTGGTCGCGAGCCCTCGGGCTTGATGTGGTTCGCAACCGCGGCGGTGGACGCGGCGCTGCTGCTCTTCGCGTACGTGCTGCTTCGCTATGGCCGCTACAGCGGTGGCGATCCGGTGCGCGCGAGCGCAGTCGCAGCGGTCGAACCGGCCACCGTCGAGCGCGGCATCGACGAGTTGGGTGACGATCTGCTGGACATCCGCGGTGACGTGCTCACCGCGGACGCGCACGAGATGGTGCTCGATGTCGACGGGGTGCCGGTCGTGGTGATCCTCGACGGTCACGCCAACGAACTCACTCGAGGTCGGGTCGCGCGCGTGCGCGCGCGCAGGATCTGAACGTCAGCCCTCGGCGATCAGCGTGGTCACCAGGGCGGCGCCGACGATGCCCGCCCGATTCTCCAGGGCTGCGGCGACGATCGGCGTGTCGATCTCGATCTTGTCGAGGAACTTGTCCGCCTTGCGGCTGATGCCACCGCCGACGACGAAGAGATCGGGGGAGAAGAGCCGTTCGACGACGCCGTAGTAGCGGGTGAGGCGCTGGGCCCACTCGTCGTACGACAGATCCTCGCGCTCCTTGACGCTGCTGGCCGCACGCGACTCCGCATCGTGGCCGTCGATCTCGAGGTGGCCGAGCTCGGAGTTCGGCACGAGCACTCCGTCATAGATCAACGCCGAACCGATGCCGGTGCCCAGGGTGGTCACGATCACCAGGCCGTCCTGGCCCTTCGCGGCACCCCACTTCACTTCGGCCAGTCCGGCCGCGTCGGCATCGTTGACGACGTGTACGTCGCGGCCGAGTTTGCGGGTGAACAGCGCATCGGCGTCGGTGCCGATCCACGACTTGTCGATGTTCGCGGCGCTGTGTACGACACCACGCTTCACCACGCCCGGCACGGTCACTCCGACAGGACCGTCCGCCTGTGGGAAGTGCTCCAGCATCTGCGTGAACACCTCGGCCACCGCATCGGGAGTGGCGGGCTTCGGAGTCAGGATCTTGTGACGATCCGCCGCGAAGTCTCCGGTCTTCAGGTCGACCGGCGCGCCCTTGATGCCGCTGCCGCCGAAGTCGATGCCGAGGGGAAGAGCCATGGTGCAAGCCAACCTCCCCACCCGGGCGTACGCAAGCCGCGCCTTGACGGCGAAGAAATCGTGTCATGAACCCGTGCGGCGGACGTCTCACCAGCGGACTGCAAGGAGACCCAGATGGCAGACACTTCCGCGCTCGTCGGATCGCGTGGCTCGTGAGCCCGGTCGAGAGCGAACCGACCACCGCTTCGATGCGCGAGCGGGTGCTTTGTGCTGCCGCCGAGTTGACGGCAGAGTCCGGTTGGTCGTCGGTCACGATGGCAGCCATCGGTGATCTGATCGGTGTCAGCCGTCAGACGGTCTACAACGAGGTCGGGTCGAAGTCGGCACTCGCCGAGGCGTTGGTGCTGCGTGAGGTGTCCTTGTTCCTGACGGGCGTGGAGGCCGCGTTCACGGCGCACCCCGATTCGCTCTATGGCGGAGTCCACGCCGCCGCCGTATCCATCCTGGCGCAGGCGCGAACCAGCGCTCTGTTCGGTGCGGTCGTCAGTGCGGAGCACGGCGCGAGCAACGACCTGCTGCCACTGTTCACGACCCGCAGCACGGCCCTGGTCGAACTCGCCACGTCGTTGGTCGCCGAGTACGTGTTCCATTACGACGGTATTGATCGCGACGACCCGACGATCCTCCCCGCGATCGACACTGTCGTACGCATCGCGCTCTCCCATGTGATGCAGCCCGGTGGTTCACCCGACGAGGTCGGTCACCACATCGCCTGGATGGTCGAACGTCTGGTGGAGGAGGCCTGGCGGGACATCCCGGCTCGCGCGTGACTCGACCGGTGATGAGACGAGCGACACATCTTCAGTTGACCCACGAGTAGCATGTCGACATGGCAGCGTCCCCGGTCAGCGCGAGCGTCGACTCCACGCGCGAGCGTGTGCTCGCCGCCGCTGCGGACCTGACTGCGGAGGCCGGATGGTCGGCGGTCACCATGTCGGCGATCGGCGACCGCATCGGGGTGAGCCGACAAACGGTCTACAACGAGGTCGGCTCCAAGCCCGCCCTGGCCGAGGCGATGGTATTGCGTGAGGTGGCGCTGTTCCTCGACGGCGTGGAGCAGGCATTCGCCGCCCACCCCCAAGAGCTGTATTCCGCCATCCAGGAGGCAGCGCTGTCGATCCTTGAGCGAGCGCAGACCAGCGCCCTCCTCGGTGCGGTCGTCAGCGCCGAGTACGGCGCGGTCAGCGATCTGCTGCCGCTGATCACGACGCGCAACACCGCACTGGTCGAGATGGCCAAGGCATTGGTGTCGGACTTCCTGCTCCGCTACGACGGCATCGAGGCCGACGATCCCGCGTTGCCCTACATCATGGACACGATCATCCGGGTCGTGCTTTCGCACGTGATGCAACCGGGCGGCACACCGAGCGAGGTCGCCCAGCACCTCGCCTGGCTCGTCGTACGCCTCGTCGACGCCGCCTGGCACGAGATCCCCCATACGCCGAGCGCGTAACCACCTGATCGCACTCGCCACGTCAAGGAGCAACACCATGTCCGATCAGTCACCGGCTGAATCACTGGGCGACTTCAGCGCCACCGCGATCGACGGCACCGAGGTGGACCTCTCGGCGTACGACGGCAATGTCGTCCTGATCGTCAACACCGCGTCACAGTGCGGCTTCACCCCGCAGTACGCCGGGCTGCAGAAGCTCCATGACACCTACGCCGACCGCGGACTCGCGGTCCTCGGCTTTCCCTGCGACCAGTTCGGTCACCAGGAGCCGGGCGACGAGAATGAGATCGCGCAGTTCTGCGAGTCCAGCTTCGGCGTCAGTTTTCCGATGTTCGCCAAGGTCGAGGTGAACGGCTCCGGAGCCCACCCGGTCTATCAGTGGTTGAAGTCCGAGCAGGGCGGCCTGCTCGGCAGCGCGATCAAGTGGAACTTCACCAAGTTCCTGATCGGGCGCGACGGCCACGTGCTCAAGAGGTACGCACCGCAGACCGCCCCGGCCAGTCTGAGCGAGGACATCGAGGCGGCGCTGGCGAAATGATGCCTGCTCGCCGCACCTCACCCCGATTCCGATGAGCCACCATCCCCGTGGCAGTCCCCGTCTCTCCTCCTGGCCGACTCTGACCGGGTCGCTCTTTCGCGAACTGCGAGGACTGCTGTCCACATCGTCCGAGGGCTTGCTGCTGTCGGGAGGCTCCGGGGTCGGCAAGAGCGTGCTCGCAGGCCAGTTGGTCGATGCCGCTCGGGGGCGTTCGGTCCGGATCGTGTGCAGTCCCGGTGACGCACTCGTCCCCCTCGGCGCCCCGGGCCGGTTGCTCGGTGGAAATGCGACGTTGGCGCAGGTGCGCGAGCACC
Source organism: Nocardioides sp. (assembly GCA_037045645.1). NCBI lineage: Bacteria > Bacillati > Actinomycetota > Actinomycetes > Propionibacteriales > Nocardioidaceae > Nocardioides > Nocardioides sp. Next base: position 188,834 of record JBAOIH010000011.1, on the reverse strand, counting down.
TGAGCCAGGCCATCCCCACCCTGGTGATCCTCGACGATGCACAGTGGCTCGATGACACCACCGCAGGGTTGCTCGCGGACCTGTCGCGCGCCGGGATCGTACGACTCGTGGCCACGGCTCGCTCCCAGATCGGCCTGGCCTACCCGCTGCATCGTCTGCTCCATGACGACCTGCTGGTGCAGGTCGCGGTTGCGGGGATGCCGCCCGAGGACGTGTTGGCGGTGCTTGAGGAGTACTTCCGCGGCCCGGTGGATCCACGGAGCGCGAGGTGGCTCTTCGAGGCGACGCAAGGCAACCCGTTGTTCGTACGCGAGGCTGTGCGCGCCGGTGTCGCAGCGGGGGACTTTCACGAAGAGGCAGGGGTCTGGACCCATCCGGGGTGGGCGATGCGTACGACCAGACTCGAACTCGGCGAACTCATCGATTCCGAACTCGGACGCGTCCCGACCGAGCATCGTGAGGCCCTGGACCTGATCGCCTTGAGTGAGCCGGTCGCCCTGGCGACCGTGCTGGAGGCCGCAGGTGAGGCCGACTGGGCCGACAGCATCGAGGCGCTCGCCACCGCCGGACTCGTCCAGGTCGATTCGAGCGATCCGGCGGAGACGATCGTACGGATGGGGCACCTGTTGTATGGCGCGCACGCACGGGATCGGGTGCCGGTGTCTCGGCGGCGCGAACTGCACGCGAAGAGGTACGCCGGAGTCGACCCCGACGGGCTGACCGAGTCGGAGTTCGACAAATGGGTCAGGTGGTCGCTCGAGGGTGGGTTGTCGGTGACGCCCGCGCAGTTGCTGCGCACGGCGAAGTCGTCGGCTACGGCAGGCCACGACGGGGTTGCGTTGTCGTTGGCCGAGTCGGCGGTGGCGGGGTTCCCCGAGCATTCGGCCGAGCGCGTCGAGGCGCTGCTGTTGTGCAGCGTGCTTCATGTGCATGGCGGGGCGGCGGCGCAGGCCAAGGCCTTGATCGACACGGTGATCGCGGATCTCGACGACTGCGTGGCCGACGACTTCACTCGCATGCTGTTGGGTGCGGGGGCCTATCGAATCAGGGCCGACCTCGAACAGTTCGCGTTCGATGATCCGGCTGCGGCGTTGGCGACGGTGGACGAGACGATCGAGGCTCTTCCTGGTTTGTCGGCCTTCGTGGACGTCAGGTGTGTACGAGCACGGCGACTGGCGTGGGCCGGTGACACCTCGGGGGTGGCGCAGTTGCTGCCGTGGATCGAGGTGGTGAGCATCCCGGCGCCGCTGGAGATCCTCGAAGTCGTGGCCTTGGGGATCACCGAGCTGGTGTCGCGGGGCGAGGTCGATCGGGGACTGGAACTCAGCGCTCGCTATTGGGGCCAGGCGGTCGACGCCCACGAGACTATGACGTGGATCGGCTTCGAACTCACCGCGGCGACGCTGCTGGCGTACGTCTCAGCTGGTCGGCTCAAGGACCTGGCCGCCCACGAACACCTGATGCCGTTGATGACGCAGCGCCACGACGAGGCTTCCGCTCGCGTCGGCATGGGCGAGTTGCTCGGCCGCCAAGGCGACTGGGAGCGAGCCTGGCACGAGATCTCCCAGGCTGTGCAGACGCTGCGTTGGCGGGATGCGGCCGGACTGCTCACCTGGGCCCTCAGCGCGGCTGCGGACGCGGCGATGATGACTGGTCGCGCCGCCGAGGCGGCCGCGTTCCTGGCAGAGGTCGACCAAGGACTGAAGGGTGCCAGCCGTGGCATGGCCGCCACCGCCCGCCTGCACTCGTGTCGGGCCGCGATCGGGCTGGGGCTGGCCGACGCCCCCGGCCGATGCGCTGAGCTGGCGAGTTGGGCGCAAGAGTGGGGCTATGACCTCGTACGCCTCGATGCCCTGCATCTGCTGGGCCTGGCTTCCCCGGAGGCGCTGCGCCGGCACCTGGCCGAGGCGGCACCGCTGCCACTGCCACATCCGTCCGCGCCGGTGATGGCAGCCTTATCCGACCACATCACGGCCGTCTTGGGTGGCAGGAAGACCAGCGTCGCGAACTCGCTCAAACTGCTCTCGGAGATGGGCCGCTGGACGCCGGTCGTGCGCGCGTCACCCCACCTGACCAAGCGCGAACGCCAGATCGCGATCATGGTCGCGGCCGGCGATTCCTCTCCGGCGATCGCCGAGCGGTTGCACCTGTCCGTACGCACCGTGGAGACGCATGTCTCGCGTGTGATGGCCAAGCTCGGGGTGTCGCGGCGAAGTGACATCGCCGGGGTGTTGGCGCCCGAGTCTGTTGTGGGGGCTCCACCAGGGCACCCGCCCCGGACGGTGTTCCCACCCGCCAGATGAGGGGTCAGGAACCTTGCTGGCGCAACCAGGCAGCGAACCCGGGGAGGGTGAAGCGTACGAGTCCATGCCCCACCGGCTCGATGATCGCCTTCTCGATCAGGCGCTCGCGCGCCACGCTCAGCGACCGTGAGTCGACACCGAGGTCGGCAGCGATCGCGGCGCGGGTGACGTTGCCGTCGCCCTGACGGGCCATCGCGCCCAGGAACGCCTGCTCGCCCGGTGTCGCCGAGCCCCACCGCGCGGCGTACATCGACCTCACCTGTGCCTGCGCTCTGGTCAGGCCGCGACGCGCATCGGGCAGTCCGATCTTGGCGCCGCGCTCGGGCCGCGCCGCGTCCCAGGTCGCGGAGCCGAGGAGTTGCAGGAAGTAGGGATAGCCGCGCGCCTGGTCGATCACGGCGTCGAGTGCGCGGCTCGTCCAGCCGACTCCCAACGACGCGGCCGGTGCCGTGAGCAACTCGCGTGCGTCGGTAGTCGAGAGGACGTCGAGCGGCACGAACGTGCTGCGCTCGCCGAAGGTCGCCGCGCGGGTGATCGCCTCTGGGGTGACGGGAAGCCCGGCTGCGATCACGGCAAGCGGGTTGTCGGCGCGACGACCCGCGAGGTTCTGCAGCGCATTGAGCAGCAGGGCTAGCTCGACCCGGGTGGCGGCATGGAGTTCGTCGATGAAGACCGCCAGTCCCGCGCCGCCACGAGAGCGTACGAGTGTCGCCGCGTCGTGCAACATGCCTTCGAGCGCCGCCAACGGTGCGGCCGCAACCCCGGTATCCGGCACCGGATCACCGACCAGGTCAGCACTGACCTTGACTCCGAAGCCACCCAACTCGACGCCGAACTTGTCCAGTCGTGCCCGCCAGCGCTTGCCCGCCTGGCCCCCGGGGGTGATGTCGGCGGCGTCGAGCGCCTGGCTGAGAGCGGCGGTGAGTTCGGGCAGCACCGGGGTGCCGCGCGAGCACGACACCCACACGGTGACGAAGCCGAGCGGCTCGGCCTCGTCTTGGGCAGCGCGCAAGAGCGAGGTCTTCCCGATCCCGCGCGGAGCGTGGAAGACGAGCAGCGGGCCGCCCATCTCGGCGTACGTCACGACGCGCGCGAACAGATCGCGGATCCGGTCGAGTTCCTCGCGGCGTCCGGCAAGCAGCCGGGGGACCTCACCGGGGGTGTACGGATTCGTCACGCAACTTTTATACCTGAGTTAAGTATCAAAGGGTGGAACTTCAGGTGATGAAGACCGGGGAGAGCCCCCCTAGTGTGAGGCGCATGACCACGATCGCCATCGCGGCTCGGGGCTTGGTGAAACGGTACGGGGACCTTGTGGCCGTCGACGGTGTCGACATCGAGGTGACCTCCGGATCGTTCTTCGGGATCCTCGGGCCCAACGGAGCAGGCAAGACGACCACGCTGGAGATGATCGAGGGCATCCGCCAACCCGACAGCGGGTCGGCCGAGGTCCTGGGCCTTCCCGTGTGGCCGCGCAATCCGGCCCTCTTGCCGCGCATCGGCGTACAACTCCAAGCCTCGGCGTTCTTCGAGCGATTGAGTGCCGGTGAGCAGTTGCGGATCTTCGCCGACATCTATGGCGTGGGCAGTTCGCGCGTCGACGAGATGCTCGAACTCGTCGGCCTCACCGAGAAGCGCAAGACGCGTACGGAGGACTTGTCCGGCGGGCAGAAGCAACGACTCTCGCTGGCGTGCGCATTGGTCCACGAGCCCGAGGTGGTGTTCCTGGACGAACCCACTGCCGCCCTCGACCCCCAGGCCAGACGCAACCTGTGGGATGTGTTGCGCGCGATCAATGAGCGCGGACACACAGTCATCCTCACCACCCACTACATGGACGAGGCCGAACTGCTGTGTGACCAGGTCGCGGTGATGGACCACGGCCGGATCCTGACCGTGGATCGCCCGCGCGCCCTGATCGCGGGCCTGGGGCAGGCGCAACGCATCCTCGTGGACGAGGGTGCGCTCGGGCTGGAGGCGGCTCGGACCCTTGCTGGCGTCGAGACCGCGGCAGTCGACAACGGCACTCTCAGTCTGAGCACCCACGACACCGCCCAGGTGCTGCGGCAGCTGGCCGACCGGGATGCGCTCGCGGGCCTGCAGGTCACCAGCGCCACCTTGGAAGACGTCTTCTTGGACTTGACCGGACGGGAGTACCGCGCATGACTTCTCGGGACTTCACCGCCTTGATGCGGGCTCAGTGGGTGGGCTTTTGGCGCGACAGGCAGAACTGGTTCTGGCTGCTCGCCTTCCCGTTGATGTTCTTGGTTCTCTTCGGCTTCCTCTTCCGTGATGCGGGGGCGAGCAAGACCGACCTCGCGATCGTGGGTGATGTGCAGTTCGTCAAGCAGATGCCGCCAGACGTCAAAGCGCAGTTCGACGACCTCTTCGAGACCACGACATATAAAAGCGAATCGGCAGCGTTGGCAGAAGTCCGCAAGGGCGATATCGACGGCGCGCTCGTGCAGGACGGCGACACGCTTCGCCTGCACTACTCGGCCGCCGATCAGGTCGTGGCCGCCACCGTACGCGGAACTCTCGACGGCTTCGTCAACGGCGCGAATCAGGCGATCTCGCAGACCAAGCCCAGGTTCGTCCTCGATGCCCAGCAGGTGGAGGACGACTCCCTCAAACCGATCCAAATTCATCGCACCGGGACTGCTCGGCTGGGCGGTGGCGATGGGCGGGGTCTTCAACACCGCGATGCCGCTGGTGACCTGGCGTACGAACAAACTCCTGCGGCGACTGCGGCTGGCACCGGTGCGGACCAGTTCGCTGGTCCTCTCGCGGGTGGTCGTGTGTCTGACCGTGGCGTTGCTTCAGACGGCGATCTTCTTGGGTGTGGGCGTAGGCGTCTTCGGCCTGCAACTCAGTGGCTGGTGGTGGCTTGCGGTCCCGCTGATCCTGGTCGGTTGTTTGGCGTTCATGTCGATCGGCATGGTGGCGGGGGCGGTGAGTCGTACGGCCGAAGGTGCCTCGGGCCTGGCCAACGTGATCGTCACGCCGATGGCCTTCCTCTCGGGCTCCTTCATCCCGCTCGACCAGGCGCCGGGTTGGATGCAGACGTTCTCCAAGGTGCTGCCCTTGGGACAACTCAACGAAGGCATGTTGGACTTGATCGTGCGCGGCGAAGGTCCCTCGGCGCTCGTCGTGCCGGTGCTGGTGTTGCTCGGTTTTGCGGCGGTGTTCGCGGCGATCTCGGCTCGGTTGTTCCGCTGGGACGACTGACCTGGACATCCGCGCTTGATACCTGGGCTAAGTATCAACGCGTATCGTCCTGGGTCATGAAGAGCGCCCGGCACCGCGTGCGCACCGGCTTTGCCGCCCTGCTTGCGGCGGCAGTGCTGGCCGGCTGCGGTGGTGAGTCGCCGGACCCGATGCCGAAGGCGACTTCTACTTCCGCGACGACCAGCAGCCCCACGGGTGTCGTACTCGATCCCGCGATGGCCGTCGATCCACCAGGTCGCCGCAAAGAACCGCTGCGCTCGGCCGACATCTTGATCTTCAGCCAGGAGCCGTTGAGCAGGCAGATGGTCGCGCGCGTGCGTGCGCTGCCCGGGGTGTCGTACGCCGCCCCGCTGTCCCTGGCCCAGGTCACGATCGAGAACCGCGCGCTGACCGTCGCCGCCGTCGACCCCGCGACGTACCGCCTCTTCACCGCCAGCGAACTCGCCGACGCCCAAGCCGTGTGGAAACGCGTGGCCGGCGGCGAACTCGCGATCACTCGCAAGCTCGGCAAGCGCCTGGCGGACAAGACCGACCAGATCAAGCTCGGCGGCAGCGCAGACGCGCCGAAGCTGCACGTCGGGGCGCTGGTGCCGGAGTTCACTGCCAACGTCGACGCGGTCGTCAACGATCTGTGGGGCAAGCAACTCGGGATGAGCAAGGGCAACGCGTTGCTGATCTCGACCGGCATCACCAGCCCGTCGACGTTGCGGCCCAAGATCGAGAAGATCGTCGACAAGACCGCGTCGATCCAAAGCCTCGATGTGGTCGCGCGGCTGGGCCTGGACACTTCGGTGAAGCAGACCGCGTTCCTGACCGGCGGCTCGGTCGCGGAGGTCGTCGGGACATTCAGCTATACCGTGCTCGGCGGCGGCCGGATCGCGCCTGAGGCGTCCTGGGTGTCGTCGCACATCAGCACCCGCACGATGCCGATCATCGGGTCGATGACCTGCAACAACGCGATCTTCCCCCAACTGGAGGCGGCGCTGCGCGAGATCCTCGAGTCAGGGCTTGGTGACGAGATTCATCCGGGGGAGTACGCCGGGTGCTACTACCCGCGCTTCATCGCCGGCTCCACGACGCTGTCCAACCACTCGTTCGGCCTCGCGATCGATCTCAACGTGCCGGGCAACCAGCGCGGCACGGTCGGTGAGATGCACCGCGGTGTGGTCGCGATCTTCAAGAAGTGGGGCTTCGCCTGGGGCGGCGATTGGGGCTGGACCGACCCGATGCACTTCGAGATGAACCGGGTCGTACGTCCGGGGTGACGGCACCTATCCTCGCCCCATGCGCGCAGCCCAGGTCGTCACCACCACCGGTCCCGCCGACGTCGTGATCAACGAGGTCGACTCGCCCACACCACAAGCCCACGATGTCCTCATCGAGGTGCACGCGGTGGGGATCTCGTTCCCCGACCTGCTGCTCAGCAAGGGGCAGTATCAGATCAAGCCCGAGCCGCCGTTCACGCTCGGGGTCGACTTCGCGGGCGTCGTACTCGATCCTGGCGCTCCCGAGTCCAGCGGCTTCCAGGTGGGCCAGCGGGTGTGCGGGGTGAATGCGTACGGCGGTGCGGCCGAGGTCGTCGCCAACCCGGTGATCTTCACGTTCCCGCTGCCGGACAACGTGTCGTACGAGCAGGGCGCCGCGCTGCCGATGAACTACCTGACCGCGCAGTTCGCGCTCAAGCAGCGCGGTGGGATCAAGGCCGGTGAGACCGTGCTGGTCAACGGCGCGGCGGGCGGCGTGGGGACCGCGACGCTCCAGGTCGCGAAAGGCTATGGCGCGAAAACGATCGCACTGGTCTCGACCGAGGAGAAGGCCGAGGTCGCCCGCTCCGCAGGCGCGGACGAGGTGATCGTCGGCTCCGACTTCCGCGACGCGGTCAAGGATCTGACCGGCGGCCGCGGTGCCGACATCATGCTCGACGTCGCGGGCGGCGACGCGTTCACCGACTACCTGCGCTGCCTGGCCGAGGGCGGGCGCCTGCTGGTCGTCGGCTTCGCGTCCGGCCAAGGCATTCCCGAGGTCAAGGTCAATCGGCTGCTGCTCAACAACATCGACGTACGCGGGGTGGGCTGGGGTGCGTACGCGATGACCCGCCCGGGCTATATGCAGCAGCAGTGGCTCGAGCTCGCCCCGATGCTGGAGTCGGGCGTGCTCAACTCGCCGATCGGCAAGACGTACGACTTCGCCGACTTCGGCGCCGCGCTGCAGGACCTCGACGACCGTCGTACGCTCGGCAAGTCGGTCGTACGCGTGCGCTAGCGGCGTACGACCAGTTTCGCCGAACCGGCGTAGTAGCCGCGCTTGGTCACCTTCACCCGGATCTGGCGCGGGCGAACCGAGGCGGTGAACCGCAGCCGACACACGCCGCGGGAGTTCGTACGACACCGTTCATCACCCGCGCGCACGCGCGCGCCCGCGACGGCGCCGTCCACGTCGGTCACCTTGATGGCGACGCGCTGGGTGCGGCGGATGCGCCAGCGGCGTGGTGTGGCGCGTACGTTCAGCGTCGCCATGACCTGGTGGGCCAGCATCCCTTCGGTCGAGTCCGATGCGGTGATCTTGCCGCTCATCACCAGTGTGGAGCCGAGCGTCGAGGTGGCGGCGACGGTGCCGTCGAACGTGCTGTACGCACCCGGCAACAGCGCCGGGCGGCGGTCGATGGTCCAACCAGACTTCGCGACCCGGGAGGCGCGAGGCTGGTAGTTGATCGGCCCGGTCGCGCCGATCCACAGGTGTCCGTCGGGCAGCACGTCCAAGAACACGTTGTTTGGGCCGGCGAAGCCAGGCACCCGGCGCACCCTGTTGGTCGCCAACTCCCACACATAGACCTGATGGCTGGTGCCGTACCCGGCTTCGAAGGCCGCGACCGCACCCACGCCGGGACGGTCGACGACCGGAGTGCCCGCATAGCTGTAGCCGGTGGTGACCGGCGGTCGAACCTGTGCGCCGATGCTCGGCCAGATCTGTTGCGCGACGGTCGAGTTGGCGTCGCCGACGTTGTACGTCAGCCACACCACGCCACCCGAGGCGACGATCGAGTAGTCATGAGCACCAGCGATCGCGACGTCGGTGTTGACGGACTCGATCGCGGCTTCCGCGTCGTTCCCGGCACCGATGCGGAAGTGGAAGCCCGCGGTGTCGTGGTGGCCGGCGAGGACACGTCCGTCGGGCAGCACCGCGCCGAGCGCGTGGTCGCCCCCGCCGACAGCGCGGGCATAGATCTCGTTCGGCACTGTCCAGGTTGCGCCGCCGTCGGTGGAGACTGCGTTGTAGATCCCCTTGCCGTCGAAGAAGTCGGCCGTGCCGCCCGTACGTTTGCCGGTGAAGAGCAACCGCAGTGAGCCGTCGGGCATCGCGACGAGGTCAGGGTAGGACGACACGGCAGACCACGGGGCGGCGAGCACGCGCGACACCGCGCTGCGACGCCCGTTCGGTGCGATCGCCACGTGCTCGAAGTTGCCACCGTCCACCTGCCAGATCACATGCTGCGTGCCGTCAGGCGTACGTGCTGAGGCGGGCGTGGCGAAGTTGGGATTCGCGCTCGGGCTGATCCGGACCCAGTCGTCGACGGCAGCCTGCGCGGGAGCGACGGTGATCGCGCCAGCCGCCAGCGCCAGCGCGCTGGACACGACGAGGGTGGCGCGGCGGGCCTTGGCGCTAGGAGTCATTGGTCCACATTCCTCTGCTCGCGCAGCGGTGTCACGGGTTTTGTCCCTACCTTTGCCCAGGGGTCACAAGATTTTGCCGAGGGGTCACGAAACTCGGCCGAGGGGTCACAAGACTCGCGGTGTCCCCGCTGCCTTATAGGGTCGAGCCCGTGACGATCCTTGATGATGCCCGCGCGGGCATGGACCTTGACGTACGACCCCAGGACGACCTTTTCGGGTACGTGAATGGCACCTGGCTGGCGACCGAGGAGATCCCGTCCGACCGGTCGTCGTGGGGGCCGTTCGTGCAGCTGGCCGACCGCGCCGAGGCGCAGGTGCGCGACATCATTACCGAGTTGGCCGAGGCGGACGCCGAGAGCGCCGAGGGTGTCGATGCGGACGAGGCGGCCAAGATCGCGGCGCTCTACCAGTCGTTCATGGACACCGACTCGATCGAGAAGAAGGGCTTGCGCCCGATCCAGCCGCTGGTTCGCGCGATCGAAGGTCTGCGCGATCTGCGTGACCTGGCCGCATTCGTGGGTGAGTTCGAGCGGATCGGCGGGCCGGCGCTGTTCGGGTCGTACGTCAACACCGACCGCAAGGACTCCGAGCGCTATTTGCTCTACCTGCTCCAAGGTGGCCTCGGGTTGCCGGACGAGTCCTATTACCGCGACGAGAAGTTCGCCGAGATCAGGGAGAAGTACGTCTCCTACCTCGACCGCCTGCTCACGCTGGCCGGCTATCGCGACGAGGCTGCCGGGTGGGCGGCCCGCATACTCGAGATCGACACGCTGATCGCGAAGGGACACTGGGAGCGCGCGGAGACGCGTGATGTCCAGAAGACGTACAACCTGCTGACCGTCGAGCAGCTTCGCGAACTCGTGCCGACCTGGGACTGGGACGTCTACATCACCAATCTCGGCGGCTCCGAGCAGACGCTGGCCGAGGTCGTGGTGATGGAGCCGTCGTTCTTCGAGCACCTGTCGACCGTGCTTACCGAGGTGCCGCTCGACGACTGGAAGACCTGGCTGTTGACGCGCGTACTGCGTTCGTCGGCGCCCTACCTGACCGACGACTTCGTCGAGACGAACTTCGACTTCTACGGCCGTACGTTGAGCGGCACCCCTGAGTTGCGGGCTCGGTGGAAGCGGGCGGTCGCACTCGTCGAGGGCGCGATCGGGGAGGCAGTCGGCAAGGAGTACGTCGCGCGTCACTTCCCGCCCGAGTCCAAGGCGATGATGGACGAACTGGTCGCCAACCTGCTGGAGGCCTACCGCCAGTCCATCGCGAAACTCGACTGGATGACCGAGGCGACCAAGCAGCGGGCGTACGAGAAGCTCGACCAATTCCGGCCCAAGATCGGCTACCCGGTGGAGTTCCGGGACTACTCGTCGCTGCAGGTGCGCGCCGACAACCTGATGGGCAACGTCGCGGCGTCCGCGGAGTTCGAGACCAAGCGCGAACTGGCCAAGATCGGTGCGCCGGTGGATCGCGACGAGTGGTTCATGCTGCCGCAGACGGTCAACGCGTACTACAACCCCGGCACCAACGAGATCTGCTTCCCGGCCGGGATCCTGCAACGCCCGTTCTTCTCTCCGGACGCCCATCCGGCGGAGAACTACGGCGGCATCGGCGCCGTGATCGGCCACGAGATCGGTCACGGTTTCGACGACCAAGGCGCGCAGTACGACGGCGCGGGCAACCTGGAGGACTGGTGGAGCGCGGACGACAAGGCCGCCTTCGAGGTGAAGTCGAAGGCGTTGATCGAGCAGTACGACGGGTTCGAGCCGCGTGCGCTGCCCGGTGAGAAGGTCAACGGTGCCTTGACCGTGGGCGAGAACATCGGCGACCTCGGCGGACTCACGATCGGCCACTTCGCGTACCTGATCAGTCAGGGTGGCGAGGCTGCCGCTGATGATCGCAAGAAGGTCTTCATGAACTGGGCCTACTGCTGGCGTACGAAGCGCCGCAAGGAACTCGACCAGCAATACCTCACCGTCGACCCGCACTCCCCGCCGGAGTTCCGCGCCAACATCGTGCGTAATCTCGACGAGTTCCACGAGGTTTTCGAGACCTCGGAGTCGGACGGGTTGTGGCTGGCGCCCCAGGAGCGCGTACGGATCTGGTGAGGCGTCTTGTGAGGCCCAGCGTTTGTGCGGCTCAGCGTTGGCGACGGCAGCTGCCGCGCTTCTCGATGGAGCGGCAGGTGTCGTTGCCCGGGCCGGCGTACCCGCGGTCACGCCCTGGTCCACCATCGAGGTGGTCGTTGCCCGGACCCCCGAAGATCCGATCGCGGCCTGGGCCGCCGAACACCTGGTCGTTGCCTTCGCCGGCATAGACGCGGTCGCGCCCGCCGCCGGAACGGATCACGTCGTTGCCCGCTCCGCCGTAGACGATCTCGCCCATCGTGGCGCCGTAGATGACGTCGTCTCCGTCGCCGCCGAGCATCGTCGCGGGGGTGCCGCCCGGGTCGCCGAGGGCGATCAGTTCGTCGTTGCCCGCCTCGCCGTTGGCGGTGCCGCCGTTGGGCAGTTGGATGCGATCGTCGCCGTCGCCGCCGAGCACGTACGACGCATCGCAGATCAGGTCGTTCCCGGCATAGGCCAGCACGCGCCCGCCGCCGATGATCACGTCGGCTTCGGGCGTGCCGACGACGGTCTCACCGGCCGAGCCGGTGTGGGTCGCGCGTTCGCCGAAGCAGAGTTCGTCACGCTTGGGCGGAGCGGCCTGGGCCGACCACAGCGGCAGCATGAGCAGTGCACTCGCCGCGGCCGTGACCAGCCGACGACGCGAGCGCTGTGCAGGGCGCAGGTTCACGGCGCTTCTCCTGGGCTATCTCGGTTACTCATCCGACGTTGCGCACGGCCTCGGTCCGATGCTGCTGGCACAGTTCCGCGCAGGCAGTGTGCAACAAAGGTGGCGTGACGTGGAGTCTGATGCCTCGAATGGGTGGTTGGTTCGCGGCGCCGGTTCGGGGCTTGGGGTCCGGCGTCTGCCGCGTTCAGGACGTCGCAGGCCGTGCCGGTTCGGACGTACGTCCGATCAAGCCCGCCGAAGGGTGCTCTGGAGGTGCCGGTTCGGACGTACGTCCGATCAAGCCCGGTCGGCGAGCCCCCTGGAGGTGCCGGTTCGGACGTACGTCCGAAGAAGCCCGGCGAAGGGTGCCCTGGAGGTGCCGGTTCGGACGTACGCCCGATCAAGCCCGGTCGGCGAGCCCGAATGATCAGTGCATCATCGCCGACGGATCGAGGGGCTCGACCTTGTTGCGCGGCAGGAACCACGCCGGGATCAAGCAGCACGCGACGAGCGCGGTGGCTACCACGAAGACCGTGGCGAAGCCGTCGGCCATGTCGAGATTGGCCTGCTTGAACAGCGCCGGCAGCGTGGTCGGGTCGAGGCCCATCTTGGCCGCGGCCTCGGCCAGGACGTTGGGGTCCTCGCTGCCGTGGGTGGCCTGCGCGAGGCCCGTCGCGGTCTTGATGGCATCGGACTTCACGAACTGGTTGGTCAAGATCACCGAGAACAGCGCGGTGCCGATGGAGGCCGCGACCTGCTGCTGGATGTTGAGCAGCGTCGAACCGCGCGCGATGTTGTGGTCGGTGAGCGTGGCCAGGGCCGCAGTCATGATCGGCATCATCGTCGCGCCCATACCCAGACCCATCACAAACAAGGCCGAGAGCATGTAGACGTACGACGTGTCGGCACCGATCCGGGTGAACATCGCCATGCCCGCGGTGATGATGGCGATGCCGGTCATCACGATCTTGCCCGGCCCGATCTTGTCGACCAGGAAGCCCGCGATCGGCATGGTGATCATCGCGCCGACACCCTGGGGCGCCAGCAGCAGACCGGCGTGCAGCGCGTCCTCACCGCGGACCTGCTGGAAGTAGAGCGGGAACAGCAGCGAGGCGCCGAAGAACGCGATCGCGAAGAGCGACATCGCGATCAGGGCGACGGTCATGTTGCGGTTCTGCAGCAGGCGCAGTTCGACGAGCGGGTGCTCGTTGGACTTGCGCAGCGCCCAGGGTACGAAGATCGCGGTCAGCAGGGCACCGGCGATCATCGTGACGATGACCTCGGTGGTCCACGGGGTGCCGTGCTCCTGCTTGGCGCCGGGGATCGAGCTCACGCCGTAGAGGAAGAGCGCGAGGCCGGGCGAGAGCAGCAGCATGCCGACGAAGTCGAAGCTCTCCGAGGGGTGCACCTCGTCCTTGGGCAGCACGAACCAGGCGTACACCAGCGCCAGGATGCCGATCGGCAGGTTGATCAGGAAGATCCAGTGCCACGAGGCGGAGTCGATCAGCCAGCCGCCGAGGATGGGACCGAAGATCGGGCCCAGCAGCATCGGGATGCCCATGATCGCCATCACGCGACCGACGCGCTCGGGGCCAGCGGCGCGAGTCAAGATCGTCATGCCCAGCGGCATCAGCATGCCGCCACCCAGACCCTGGAGGACCCGGTAGAGCACGAGCTGGTTGAGGTCACCGGCGGTGGCGCACAGCACCGAGCCGATCGTGAAGAGGGTGACCGCGATCAGGTACAGGCGCTTGGTGCCGAAGCGGTCTGCCGCCCATCCGGTCATCGGGATCACGGTGGCCAGCGCCAGCGTGTAGCCGGTCATCGTCCACGCGACCTCGGCCGCGGTGGCCTCGAACTCGCGCTGGAACGTCTCCAGACCGACCGAGACGACCGTAATGTCGAGGATCGACATGATCGCGCCGAGGACGACGACACCGGCCGTCATCAGGACGCCCTTGTCGAGCTTCTCCTCGTGAGGCAGATGCGGGTCGCGACTCGGGTCGCTCGCGCCCGGCGTCTCATCGAAGTCAATCTCATTGGTCACAAGGAAAAAAGGTACGGCCGGACCCGGTCCAACATTCAATCGTCGCTGCTGTGCCGCCGGTCACCCGACGGCTGCCAAGAACTGCGGCCGGAAGCGGGATCAAAGTGAACGAGTGCCCTCCCTTGGCCGCAGTTCTTCGGCCAGTCGAGTTTCGGCCAGTCGAACGGTGAGCGCAGAGGCGGTGGGGAACTCGATGTCGGTCGTGAGCGTTAGCGTCTCTTGCTGAGTGCGTGAGTTGCGTGACTGCGTGACTGCGTGAGTGAGTGAGCGAGGTGCCATGGCGGCTGAGGTGATTCCCGTGACGGGCCGGGTGACCTTTACCGCGCGTACGCCGCCGCGGGACTCGGCGGTGGAGTTCGCCGACGACCGGCGGACCTTCTCGTTGCCGATGCGCGCCGCCCTGCCGATCCTCGGCAAAGCCCAGCGCCGCGACGACCTGGCCCCGCAGACCCGACTGCTCGCCGGGTCGGTCCAACTCGGCCTGCGGCTGCTCGCGGCCGGACACTGCGAGCCCGGTCCCGACGCGACGTGGCGGGTCGCTGACCTGCCTGCGGAAGAGGAGGATCGGGTCGTCCAACTCGCTGAGAGCGCGCAGCGACAGGGGTTGGACGTCACGCAGGCGGAGGCACTCGTACGCCAGGTGCTCGATGCGGTGGCCGACACCCTGGCCCCGAAACCGCCGGCAGCCAAGGTCAGCCGTGAGCAGCCGCGTACGACCGACTTCTCCGGGCCGCTGCAACAGCGGCTGGCCCGCTATAAGCGACCCGCGGCCGATGATGCGACCAGGCCGCACCTGGTCGCGCTCAGCCTGCGCATCGAGGCCGACGAGGAAGAACTGCTCGGCGGCTGCGTGCGGCTGATTCCGCAGGTGCATGACGAGCACAACGCGCTGCACCTGGCCGACGCGGCCGATCTGTGGCTCGATCCGGGCGGCACGCACGGTTTCGGCGAGAGGGCGCGTACGCACGCCACCCTCGCCTTGCGCAACGCCGCAGACGCGTGGGCACCGCTGGAGCGGCTGCTGGAGATGCGGGTGCCGGATCAGATCACCCTCGACACCGACGAGTTGGTCAGCCTGCTCGACGAGGGGGTGGGCGCCTTGGAGGCTCGGCGTGTCGACGTGTTGTGGCCGCGCACGCTGGGGCGAGACCTCACCGCCAAGGCGACTCTTGATGCTCGCGGTCGACCCGACCAGCACGAGTCGCCGCTCAACAAGCCGATGTTCGGCGCCGACGAACTGTTCGCGTTCCGCTGGCAACTCGCCGTGCGCGGGGACCCCCTCACCGAGGACGAGATGGACCACCTCGCGAATGCCGCCTCGCCGGTGGTCAAGCTGCGCGGCAACTGGATGACGGTGCCTCCCGCGATCGCGAAACTGGCCAAGCGTCGGCTGATCCGCACCGCCAGGCCGGCGGAGGCCATCGCCGCAGCACTTACGGGCGTCGTCGAGATCGCAGACGAGACGGAAGAAGTCGTGGTGGGGGCCTCGCTGCTCAAGGTCCGCGACCGCCTGCGCGATATCTCCAAAGCCGAGCCGATCGAGGTGCCGGCCGATTTGAACGCCACCCTGCGCGACTACCAACGCCACGGACTCACCTGGCTGGCGCAGCTGACCTCCCTGGGCCTCGGGGCGTGCCTGGCCGACGACATGGGGCTGGGCAAGACCTTGCAACTGATCGCCCTGCACCTGCACCGGCACCGTGAGCCCGGTGCCGGCCCGACGCTGGTGGTCTGCCCCACGTCGCTGCTGGGCAACTGGGAGCGTGAGGTGGCGAGGTTCGCGCCGACGCTGGCCGTACGCCGGTTCCACGGTTCGCGTCGTGACCTCACGGGCCTCGACGCCACCGAGACGACGCTCTTCAAGGCCTCGGCATCCACGATCGTGCTGACCACTTACGGCACCTTGCGTGCGGATCTGGCCGCCGAAGGTGCGCTGGCGAAGGTCGAGTGGGACCTGGTCGTCGCCGACGAGGCGCAACACCTGAAGAACCCTCGCTCCGCGACCGCGCGCGCGATTCGCAAGTTGAAGAGCAACACGCGGGTCGCGCTGACCGGCACCCCGGTGGAGAACAATCTGACCGACCTCTGGGCGATCCTCGACTGGTCGATCCCAGGCCTGCTCGGCAGCCGACTGGCCTTCCGCAAGGTGTGGGCCGGCCCCATCGAGTCGGGCGACGAACCCACGAAGGCCCGACAGTTCGCCGACCTCATCGAGCCGTTCATCCTGCGGCGGCGCAAGACCGACCCGGGCATCGCACCCGAACTCCCGGCCAAGACCGAGACCGACCACCCTCTCGCGCTCACCCGCGAACAGGTCGTGCTCTACGAAGCGTTCACCCGAGATTGCCTGGAGCGGATCCAGCGGTCCGAACCCGAGGCGCGTCGTGGTCTCGTGCTGGCGATGCTCACGGGCCTCAAACAGATCTGCAACCACCCCGCCCAGTTCCTCAAACAGGCCAACCCACGACTGTCCGGTCGATCTGAGAAGTTCGAAGCACTCGACGAACTCGTGCCCACCGTGGTGTCCGAGGGTGGCGGCGTGTTGCTCTTCACCCAGTACGTCGAGTTGGGACGCCTGCTGGAGCGACAGTTGAGCGGACTGGGGCTGGAGCACCAGTTCCTGCACGGCGGCACCTCCGTCGCGCAGCGCGAAGCGATGGTGGAGCGATTCCAGACCGCCGCCGTGCCGCCGGTCTTCATCCTGTCCCTCAAGGCGGGAGGCACCGGCCTCAACCTCACCCGCGCCGACCACGTCATCCACGTCGACCGCTGGTGGAACCCCGCGGTCGAAGAGCAGGCCACCGACCGCGCCTATCGGATCGGCCAGACCCGGCCGGTGTTCGTGCACCGGCTGATCACCAAGGGCACCATCGAGGAACGCATCGCCGAACTGCTCACCCGCAAGCGTGGGCTCGCCGACGCGGTGCTCGGCGCTGGTGAGGCGGCGCTGACCGAACTCAGTGACGCCGAACTGCGCGACCTGGTCGACTATCGCCCGGACGACACGTGAGCGAGCTAGTCAGCCATCCGCGTTTCGCGGCACGTCGTGGGGCGGTCCGACCGCGCACCTGGTGGGCAAAAGCCTGGGTCCGGGCGGTGGAGGAGTCGGCGTACGACGAGGCGGACCTGAAGTCGGCCCGTGCGCTCGCCGGATCGGGTCGCCTGGGCTCCCTCGGGGTGGGCTCGGGTCGCGCGGTCTGCGTACATGACGAATCCCTGACGGTGACGCTCGCGCTGGAGGTCCTGGACGAGACCGCATCGGCTGCGTTCGTGGAAGTCGTGTCGGCCCAGACCGGCCACCTCGCGGCGCTGTTGCGCGGTGACCTGCCGCACGCCTTGGTCGAGCATGCGGAAGAGGTGGGCGTCGAACTCGTGCCCTTCGGCGGGGAACTTGCCTGGTCGTGCGGCTGTGATTCCTGGGTCGATCCATGCGTACATGCCCTGGCGTTGGGCTATCAGCTCGGTTGGCTGCTGGATCAGGACCCGTTCGTGCTGCTCAGTCTGCGGGGCATGGGCCGCGCGGCCCTGCTCGCGGCGCTGCACGAGGCCCGCCCCGCAGTCACTTCCCAAGTCGGCTCAGCACAAGGCGACCCGAGCGATATCACGGCCGACCTGGAGGCCGCCGTGGCTGCTTCGCATGCTGCCCAACTCCTGCTCGATCAGCTGGATCAGGCACCGTAGGCGAACACCCCGTTGATGCGCACCGTCTTCTTCTTGCTCAGCACCTTGATCTTGAGATTGCCCGAGCGCAACGCGAAGGCGTCGCCGACCTCGATGATCTGCTGCTTGGCGACTCCGGGGTGACGGCGCCCCAGATCCACGACACCCAACAGCGTCTTCCCGAGGCGTACCTCGACCTTGCCGTAGCCCCGCTTGCGCGGAGCCAGCAGCGCGATGCGGCTGGCGCGCACACCCCGCAGCGTCAGTTTGGCGCCGCGCTGTGAGGTGGTGACGTACGTGCGCCGGAAGTGGCCGTTCTGCTTGCGCTTCTTCCAGACCGCCTTGCCTTTGAGCTTCTTGCGCGTCAACGCCCGGTCGTCGATCGGGGTCGCCGTGCATCGCTGCGAAGAGACCGCGCTCAGGTTGCCCGCGGCATCCGCGGCCTGCACGGTGAAACACACCGTCTCGCCCCTCCGAGCCGGGAACGCGGCGCTCGTGGCGGCGGTCGACTGCCAGACGAACGGCGCGCCTGCGCCGGTCTTGTAGTCACCGCGAGCCGCCGTCACGGTGTAGGTCACCGGCGAGACAGAGTCGGCCCCGACCCACCCGACAGCGATTCGCAAGCCGAGGTTGAAGGGACGCAACGGAGCCGTCAGGTGGGCGGCCGTCGGCATCGAGAGGTCGGCCACGGTGGCCTGCACCGGGCCGCCCGCGGCCCCGGCCCAGACACCGATCGCCTGGTCGGCGCGTGCCAGTACGAGTGGCCGGGCATCTGGCACTGCCCCGACCGAACGGAAGTCGAAGCCTTCACCCGGTCCGCGCAGGCCGAGGACGACCTGGGCCTGACCGGCGGGCGCGTATCCGAGCATCACCGTGCCGGAGTCCGTGATCGCGACGTCGCCCGCCGACACGCCCACACCCGGTGTCAGGATCGTGGCGGTCGGCGCGCTGGCCATGGAGAGGTCGGCATAGCCCAATCCGGTCGGTGTTACCCAGGTCGCCGCGCCCACGCCGGTCGCGTTGGCCGCGAGATCGAGGCCACGACCCGGCGTCGCGCCCAGCGGGGTGAGCGCACCTAGCACGGTGTCGAACGTGGTGACGTACGGCACTGCGGTCTCGGCGCTGAGGCCCTGACTCCACCCGATCCACGATCGACCTTGACCGTCGACCGCCACGGCAGGGTCGAGGATCACCGGAGCCTGCGGGGTCGCCGTCAGGGTGCCCCACGAGCCGGCATTGCGCCGGATGGCCAGGATCTTGTGGGTGGTGTCGGCCGGGTCGCTCCAACGCCAGGCCGCGACGAGGGCCCCGCCGCTGCCGCGCGCGAGGCGCAGGTCGGCGTACGTCCCCTGCTCGCGGCTGAGCGCCCGGATGCCGCCTGGTCCGGTGGTGGCGTCGAGAGAGGTCGCGCGTACGACTGACTCGCCTTCAGCGTTGGTCTTGCCGAGCCATACCACCCAAGCCTCGCCGCCGGCGCCGATGTCGACTTGCGCGTGATCATCGTCGTTCTGGTTGGACACGACCGCACGCGGAGCCACGAAACTGCCGCCGCGGGGTCGTTGCGTCTGCCAGATCTCGCTGTCCGGGTCGGCCGATCCGGCAGGAGGAGTCTGGGTCCACACCACCGCGAGGTGTCCGTTGGGGCTGGAGTCGATGTCCACGTTGCTGACCGTGCCGACGCTCGCGTCGACCGCAGGGTCGGCGCTGACCGGGGTGGGAGCCTCCCAGATCAGCGAGCCGACACTGCGGGTGCTGACCCAGACCCGATTGCCCACTACCCAGGCCACCGCCGAGTTGCCGACGGTGTCGGCGGCGGCACTCCAGGTGTCGGCTGCCCCTGCCACCGTGGCGACGGGAGTCAGTCCCCACGGCAGTGCCTGAGCAGCTGTGACCGGGGTGAGCGCCAAACCGGTCGCGAGGGCGGTGGCACACAACAGCGTGTGGCGGCGGATGTCCAACGTGCTTCCTTCCCGAGGGGCGGTGATGCATGTCTAGAAGTCGTACAACTCGCAGGCCTCGGACTGGATCGTGGCCCAGGTCTGAGCATCCACGATGCCCGACGGCATCAGCCCATTGTCGCTTTGCAGGTCGCGGGTCGCGCTTTCGAGGTCGCGACCGAAGTGGCCGCGCGGCACCTCGCGGTTGGGTTGGAGGAACTGTGCATCGGTGAGCATCCGGCGGTAGGAGTCGGCGAACATCCGCGACTGCGTGCTCAGGCGGACGTACGGTCGAAGCTCGGGCATCGCCTCGGGCGACATCGCGCACGGGCAGACGACCGGCACGGTGTTGCCTTCACGAAGGGTCGTGGCGAAGTCCCCCACGTGCGCGGCGGTCATCCGCTCGGCACAGGCCTCGGCCGCATCGGGGAAGGTCGGCAGGTAGACGACGTAGCGCGGCACCTGACCGTCGATCTCGGGCCACTGCGTACGACAGGACTCGCGGGTGTCGAGGTAGCGCGAGCCCGGCCACTGTTGCAGCGGCGGGTTGATCGAGCCGTACAGGTTGCCCCACCCGACCGCCACGATCGTCTCGCGGCCGGCGGGATCGCACGCCAGGTTGCGCAGTTCGCCGCCGAAGCCCTGCGGATCCTGCTCGGGGGTCAAGCGCTCGGGGTGCTCGGAGACCTGCTCCTCGCCGGGCAGTTTGGCGGTGAGGATCCCCCCGCCGATGCCGAGGAGGGCCGCGACCAAGGCCACGGCCAGCACCGGGCCGAGCCTCCTCATGTGGCCGAGAATACCCAGGCACCCCTCAGCCAAGCCCCGACCAAAGGCGCGAATCGGTGCCATGGCCCGACCCGCTAGCCTGGGCGGGCTCAGCCCCTGAATTGTCCGCTAAGCACCCGGTTCTCCGGGGGTTGAGCGGACTGCGGTCCGCTCGACAACCGCCGAGCCACGAAGGAGTGCCGTGTCCGACCCCCTCCGTACGGTCGTGGTGATCCCGACCTACAACGAGGCCGAGAACATCTCGTGGATCGTGGGCCGGCTGCGGGCAGCCGAGCCGGACGTCGACGTGCTGATCGTGGACGACGGGTCACCGGACGGCACCGGGGAGGTCGCGGATCGGCTGGCCGCAGCGGACGCGGCGGTCTCGGTGGTGCACCGTACGGAGAAGGCGGGCCTCGGCGCGGCGTACCTCCACGGCTTCCGGGTCGCCCTCGGAAAGGGCTATGACGTGATCGGCGAGATGGACGCGGACGGCTCCCATCAGCCCGAGCAACTCCATCGGCTGCGCGCCGGTCTCGAAGGCGCCGACCTGGTGATCGGTGCACGCTGGGTCAAGGGCGGCTCGGTGGTGAACTGGCCCAAGTTTCGCGAGGCGCTTTCTCGCGGCGCCAACATCTACGTACGCGTCCTGCTCGGCATGC
Organism: Nocardioides sp.; assembly: GCA_037045645.1. Lineage (NCBI taxonomy): Bacteria > Bacillati > Actinomycetota > Actinomycetes > Propionibacteriales > Nocardioidaceae > Nocardioides > Nocardioides sp. Next base: position 167,786 of record JBAOIH010000011.1, on the reverse strand, counting down.
CCGTACGTGACGCCACGGCCGGCTTCCGGCTCTTCCGCCGCCGCGTCCTCGAAACCATCGACCTCGCGACGGTGCAGTCGACCGGCTATGTCTTCCAGACCGACATGACGTTTCGGACACTGCAAGCCGGCTTCGTGGTCCGTGAGGTGCCGATCGAGTTCATCGAACGTGAGCGCGGGGACTCGAAGATGTCGCCCGACGTGGCCCGCGAATCATTGCAGCGGGTCACGGTTTGGGGTCTGCGCGAGCGTCGTCGTCAGGTCGTACGCGCGCTGGGGCGCCGCAGCTGACCAGTCAGTCGACCCCGAGCGCACGCAACGCCATCTCGTACAGCAGGCCGTGCATCGCCTCGGGTGCGAGCCGGCCACTGTGCGGGGTGGAGTTGATCAGACCGAACGCCACGTGCGCCATCGCCTGCGCGCGATCTCGACGCAGGTCGGGTTGCAGGAGTCGCAGTTGATCGGCCCAGAGGTCGACGTACTCCAACTGCAAGGCGCGTACGCGTTCGCGTGCCTCGGCGGGTAGGGACTGCCAGTCGCGATCCTGGACGACGATCAGCGCCTGGTGGCTCAGGGCGAAGTCGACGTGCCAGTCGACCAGCCTGCGCAACGCCTCGGTCGGTCCGGGCGCGGCGGTGACCCGGGAGAGCCCGACGGCCAGGAGTTCCTCGCTGATCGAGACCAGCATCTGCGCCAGGATCGCCTCCTTGGAGGCGAAGTGCTTGTAGAGCGCCGGGCCGGAGATGCCACACGCCTGACCGAGGTCGGTCACCGAGACGCCGTGGAAACCGCGTCTGGCGAAGAGGTCGGCGGCGACGTCGAGGATCTGCTGGCGCCGGCTCACCACGCCAGGTTAGCGGTCGCTAACCGCCTGCAGGTCGGGGATCACCGCACGTACGGTGGTCCCGCCGCCTGGGCGTGAGGTCACGGTGAGTTCGCCGCCCATCGCGTCGAGGCGTACGACCAGGCCACTGAGGCCGCCGTGCTCGCGGTTGCGAGAAGCATCGAAGCCGCGACCGTTGTCGATCACCGCGAACTCCAGCGCGGGCACGCCGCGGATCTGGATGGTGATCTCGGTGGCGTCGGAGTGCTTGATCGCGTTCTGCAGCGCCTCGTGGATGCAGAAATAGATCGCCGCTTCGAGTGTTGGGGCGTACCTCGGCAACTTCTCGACAAACAGCACGCACGGGATCGGTGTCCGCAGCGCGATGGCTTTGAGCGCGGGTCCTAGACCGCGCTCGGTCAGCAAGGGCGGATAGATCCCCTGGGCGAGGTCGCGCAGTTCCTGGACGGCGGCCTGCGACTCGGCGGCAAGCCTTGCCAGGATTTCGTCGACGTCGCCCAGGTCGCCTTTGGCCAGTGCATTGCGGGCCAGTCGGCTCTGCACGGTCAGTCCGATCAGCCGTTGTTGCGCGCCATCGTGCAGATCGCGCTCGAGGCTCTTGCGCGCCGCGATCGCGACGTCACCGACCTGCGTGCGTGATCGTACGAGTGCCTCGGCCTGGTGCTTCATCTCCCGATAGAGGGCGTGCACCTCGTAGGTCAGTACGGCCGCGATGAGGGGGGTGAAGAGGAGGAGTACGACCACTTCGGTCGGTGTCGACGGGCCGGGCTCGCTGTCGCGACGCCATTCGGCCAGCGCCGCCACGGCGGCGGTCGACACGACCGCGAAGCCGACACCGAGGCTGACAGCCCGGGCAGGCAGATAGGGGAAGGCGAGCAGCAACGGGACGAGGAGCACCAGCACCGCCATCGGTGCCACGAACGGGTTGACGACGACGCCCGCGAACGCGAAGACCGCAGACGAGAGCGTCAGGGCGAGCACCGCGATCTGCACGCCACCGCGGCGGATCAGCGGCAGGGCCAGCACTGAGATCGCCAGCGCCGCCGCGACCGTGAGGAGGCTGAGGTCGAGGTGCCAACTGTGCAGGAACAACTCGCCGATGAGCAGGCCCAGCACCGAGAGGGCGATCGCGAGCGTGTTGGCGACATAGAAGTTGCGCAGCCGCGTGGGAAGTCCGGCCAGGAAGGGGAGCGTGATCACCACACGGCTTTTCTCAAGTTTCCGCCGGATACTCCGGCCTCGGTCAGGAAGATCAGTGTGGCAGCGACGCGTCGATGTGTCTGCGATCCCGCGGGAAGTTCCAGTTTGAGGAAGATCGAGTTGATGTGCTTTTCCACCGCCTTGTCGCCCACCACCAGCGCCTCGGCGATCCCGCCGTTGCTGAAGCCGCGGGCCACGAGCGTCAGGACCTCCAGTTCGCGCGGAGTCAGTGCGGCCAGGTGCGAACTCTCGCGACGACTGCCGGCCTCGAGCAACGACGCGACCACGGTTTCGTCGATCACCGACCCGCCCGCGGCCACTGACTTCAGCGCGGCGATCAGTTGCGTCGCGTCGGCGACGCGTTCCTTCAGCAGATAGCCGCGTCCCTGGCTTCCGTCGGCGATCAGGTCGAGGGCGTACTCGACGTCGGCATACTGCGTCAGCACCACGACGCCCAGATCAGGATGCGTACGCCGCAACTGGTTAGCGGCCCGGATCCCTTCGTCGGAGAGGTCCGGAGGCATCCGGATGTCGGTCAACACGACGTCGGGGCGATGTTCTTCGACGGCGGCGAGCAGACCGTCGTACGAACGCGCGACCCCGACCGGCTCGATTTCGGGGAAGGCCTCGAAGAGCGCGAGGATGCCGGCGCGCAACAGGTCGCCGTCCTCGGCGAGGACGAGGCGCAGCGGATCGGGCATCGCACACTCCTAGGTCTTCGCCGCAGGCTAGGTCATCGTGCGAGTGATGTCCCGGGTGCTGACCCCCGGATCGAGGGTGATGGGCTGGACCGCGTGGTTAACGATCGCTAACCTGGCGGGCATGACTGCGCCTACTGTGGGGCTCCGTACGCTCGCCGAGGAGTTGCGAGCCACGCTCGCCAAGGTCCGTCAGGGCGGTTCTGAATCCGCCCGGGCCAAGCACACCGGGCGGGGCAAGCTGCTGGTACGCGACCGGATCGATCGGCTCCTCGACCCGGGTTCGCCGTTCCTCGAGCTGGCGCCCCTGGCGGCATTCGGGATGTACGGCGGCGCCGGAGACGACTTCGCGGTGCCCAGTGCGTCGGTCGTGGCGGGCATCGGCCGGATCGAGGGCCGACTGTGCATGATCGTGGCCAACGACGCGACGGTGAAGGGTGGCACCTACTACCCGCTGACGGTCAAGAAGCACCTGCGCGCGCAGACGATCGCGGCCGAGAACCGACTGCCATGTGTGTACCTGGTCGACTCCGGCGGCGCGTTCTTGCCGATGCAGGATGACGTCTTCCCCGACCGCGAACACTTCGGCCGGATCTTCTTCAACCAGGCCAATCTGTCGCGGGCCGGCATCCCCCAGATCGCCGCGGTGATGGGCTCGTGCACGGCCGGTGGGGCGTACGTCCCCGCGATGTCGGACGAGACCGTGATCGTCAAGGAGCAGGGCACGATCTTCCTCGGGGGGCCGCCGCTGGTGAAGGCGGCGACGGGCGAGGTGGTGACCGCGGAGGAGCTCGGCGGTGGCGACGTGCATGCGCGTACGTCCGGGGTGGTCGACCATCTTGCCGACGACGATGCGCACGCGCTGCGGATCGTACGGTCGATCGTGGCGACGCTGCCAGGTGGTGGTTTCGAGACGGGGCTGCGCCCCTCCTCAACCACCGGCGGGGCTGGGCGCTCCTCGTTCACCGGCGGGGCTGGCCCGGCCTCGTTCACCGGCGGGGCGGGCCTTTCCTCGTTCACCGGCGGGGCGGGCCCGGCCTCGTTCACCGGCGGGGCTGCGCCGTTCTCGACCACCGGCGGGGCTGGCCCTTCCTCGTTCACCGGCGGTGATCGGTGGTTGAGGAGCGAACGAAGTGAGCGTCTCGAAACCACATTCGACGAACCACACGAGCCGGCCGAGTCGCTCTACGACGTCGTCCCCGCCGACACGCGTACGCCCTACGACGTGCGCGAGGTGATCCGGCGTCTGGTCGACGGGTCACGGCTACACGAGTTCAAGCGGCTCTACGGCGAGACACTGGTGTGCGGCTTCGCGCACATCATGGGCCGCCCGGTCGGGATCGTGGCCAACAACGGCATCCTCTTCAGCGAGTCCGCGCGCAAGGGTGCGCACTTCGTCGAGTTGTGCAACCAGCGCGGCGTACCCCTGTTGTTCTTGCAGAACATCACCGGCTTCATGGTCGGCAAGGAGTACGAGAACCAGGGCATCGCGCGCGACGGCGCCAAACTCGTCACGGCGGTCGCCAGCTCGGTCGTACCGAAGCTGACCTTGGTGATCGGGGGTTCGTTCGGTGCGGGCAACTACGGCATGTGCGGTCGGGCGTACGACCCGCGCTTCTTGTGGATGTGGCCCAACGCGCGGATCTCGGTGATGGGTGGCGAGCAGGCTGCGTCGGTGTTGTCGACCGTGAAGCGCGACGGCATCGAGGCCGGGGGAGGCGAGTGGAGCGCGGACGAGGAAGAGGCGTTCAAGGCGCCGATCCGCGAGCAGTACGAGCACCAGGGCTCGCCCTACTACGCCACCGCGCGGTTGTGGGACGACGGCATCATCGATCCGGCCGACTCGCGCCGCGTGCTCGGAATGGCGTTGGCGGTCTGCGAGGGCTCCGGCCCGACCCCACCACCGTCCTACGGCGTCTTCCGGATGTGACCGCGCAAATGATTTGGGCAGCGATGAACGACGAAGGAGTTCAGCGGGTGGGAGCGTGGTTTCGAGACGCTCACTGCGTTCGCTCCTCAACCACCGGTGGGGCTGTGGTTTCGGGTTTCTCAACCACCGGTGGGGGCGTGGTTTCGGGTTTCTCAACCACCGGTGGGGGTGTGGTTTCGAGACGGGCTGCGCCCTCCTCAACCACCCGTGTACGCATGACGAAGGAGTACTCATGACACAACCGATCCGGTCCGTGTTGGTCGCAAACCGCGGCGAGATCGCGCTCCGCGTCTTCCGCACCTGCCGCCGGCTCGGCATCGAGACGATCGCGCTCTATACCGACCTCGATGTGTCGGCGCCGCACGTCAAGGCCGCCGACCGAGCGATCCGGATGAGTTCCTATCTCGACATCGACGAGGTGGTGGCTGCTGCGGTCGAGGCAGACGCGGACGCGGTGCATCCGGGCTATGGCTTCTTGAGCGAACGTGCGCCGTTCGCGCGCGCGTTGGCGCAGGCTGGCGTACGCCTGGTCGGTCCCAGCGCCGACGTCATGGACGCGATGGGACGCAAGGATGCTGCCCGCGAGATCGCGGTCGCAGCTGACGTGCCGGTCGTCCCGTCGTACGCCCTGACCGACGACCCGGAGACGTTCGCCTATCCGGTGCTGGTCAAGGCCGCGGCCGGGGGCGGCGGCAAGGGGATGCGGGTGGTGACCAGCGCTGCGGACTTTGCGGAGGCGGCCGCCGCGGCGGCGCGGGAGGCGGCCAAGTCGTTCGGAGACGACACGCTGCTGGTGGAGAAGTACGTCGAGTCGGGCCGTCACCTCGAGGTGCAGATCCTGGGCGACACCCACGGCAATGTGATCCACCTCTACGAGCGCGACTGCTCTACACAGCGGCGGCATCAGAAGGTGCTGGAGGAGGCTCCCGGGCCGACCATCGACGCCGATCTGCGGCAGCGGCTGACCAGCGCGGCGGTGTCCCTGGCAAAGCAGGTGGGGTACGTGAATGCGGGCACCGTCGAGTTCCTGCTCGACAACGCGACGGGCGACTTCTACTTCTTGGAGATGAACACTCGCCTCCAGGTCGAGCACCCCGTGACCGAGGCGATCACAGGTGGCTTCGACCTGGTCGAGGAGCAGTTGCGGATCACCGCCGGTGAGCCGTTGTCGATCGGTTCCGGTGAACTCGGCATCCACGGTCACGCCATCGAGGCGCGCGTCTACGCCGAGGACTCGTTCGGCGGCTTCCTGCCGCAAGCGGGCGTCGCGACCTTCGTACGCTGGCCGCGCGGCGACGGGATCCGCGTCGATGCGGCACTGCGCACCGGTCAGGAGGTGAGCACTGCCTACGACCCGATGCTCGGCAAGGTGATCGCCCACGGTGCCACCCGTGAGGACGCTCGACGTCGACTGATCGCCGCGCTCGACCAGACCGACATCGCCGGGCTGACCACGAACACCGGCTTCCTGCGTGCGCTGCTGGCCACCGACGAGTTCGCCGAGGCGACGATCGACACGGCCTGGCTGGATCATCACGAGGTCGCCGCCCCGGAGCCCGACGGCGCGCGGGCGCTGGCGGCGTACGCGCTTGCTCCCGACTCGGCGGGCGACCCCGACCCCTGGCGCGCGGACGGCTGGCGCTCGGGCGCTCCTGCAGCGGCCACGCTGGTCGACCTCGACCAACTGATCGAGGTGCGACGTGACTCCCTGGACTCCCGACCGGCCCGCATCCTGGGCCGTGGCCGAGACGCTGGCGGTCACCACCTCGCGGTCGAGGTCAACGGTGAACGCCATGAGGGCCGCGTACGCGATCTCGGCGCGACGGTCGAGGTGCTGCATCGGGGGCAACGCTTCATCTTCGAGCGACCGGATGCGTTCGGCGACCACGCCGCGGCTGTCAGCGATGGCACCCTGCTCGCGCCGATGCCCGGCACGGTGCTCGCCGTGCATGTCGTCGAAGGTGAGGCGGTCGCCTCTGGTCAGACCCTCGGCGTGTTGGAGGCGATGAAGATGGAACTGGCCCTGAAGGCGCCGTACCACGGGGTCGTCGCGGCTGTCGGCGCGGCCCCGGGTGAGCAGGTCAAGTTGGGCGCGATGCTGTTCGAGGTGAGCGAATCGTGAACGGACTGCCGATGGTCACCCCCCGCCCCGGGCTCCCCGAACGCGTCACGATCTATGAGGTCGGTCCCCGCGACGGCCTGCAGAACGAGCAGGCGGTCGTGCCGGTCGAGGTGAAGGCGGAGTTCGTGCGCCGGCTGCTCGCGGCTGGGCTGCCGATCGTCGAGGCGACCAGTTTCGTGCACCCCAAGTGGGTGCCGCAGTTGGCGGATGCGGCGGAGTTGGTGGGGTTGTTGCGTGGTTTCGAGACGCCCGCTGACGCGGGCTCCTCAACCACCGGTGGGGGGCGTGGTTTCGAGACGGCCGGTGGGGGGCGTGGTTTCGAGACGGCCGGTGGGGGGCGTGGTTTCGAGACGCCCGCTGCGCGGCCTCCTCAACCACCGGGGGCGGCCTTCGACCTGCCCGTTCTCGTCCCCAACGAACGTGGGCTCGACCGGGCGCTCGAACTCGGCTGTCGCCACATCGCGATCTTCGGCAGCGCGACCGAGACGTTCGCCCAGCGCAACCTCAACCGCAGCCTGGAGCAGCAGTTCGAGATGTTCGCACCCACTGTGACGAGGGCGCGCGAGGCGGGGATGGACGTGCGGGCGTACGTCTCGATGTGCTTCGGGGACCCGTGGGAAGGCCCGGTGCCGGTCGAGCAGGTCGTGCTCGTGAGTCGCCGACTGCTCGACCTGGGCGCCAGCCAGCTCAGCATCGGCGACACCATCGGCGTTGGCACGGCGGGCCACGTACGCAAACTGATCGGGGCCTTCGACAGAGTCGGCGTCGGACGCGAGTCGCTGGCGATGCACTTCCACGACACCTACGGCCAGGCGCTGACCAACACGTACGCCGCGCTGGAAGAGGGCATCGCCACGTTCGACGCGAGCGCGGGTGGGCTCGGTGGGTGTCCCTACGCCAAATCGGCCACCGGCAATCTCGCCACCGAGGACCTGGTCTGGATGCTCGACGGCCTCGGGATCACGCACGGCGTCGACCTGCCCGCGTTGGTCCGGACGAGCACCTGGATGGCGGGGCAACTAGGGCGGCCGAGTCCGAGTGCGGTGGTGCGCGCACTCGGCTCACCGGAGTGAGAGGATCCGGTCTATGAGTCGACGCGTCTATCTGCACATCGGCGCGCCCAAGACCGGCACGACGTACGTCCAGGACCGACTCAGCATCAACCGCGACACCCTGCTCAAGCACGGGATCGACTTCCCGACCAACTCGCGCAAGGTGGACGCCGACCTGTTCCACTTCCGCGCCGCGCTCGACGTGCTCGGGCAGGACTGGGGCGGTCCGACCGGGCACGCGGCCGGCGCCTGGGACGCGATGACCAAACTGGTCGCACGTTCGCGGCACACGGTCGTCATCAGCCACGAGATCTTCGCGCCGGCCACCGCCGAGCAGATCGAGAAGATCCTCGACGGGCTGCGCGGTCGCGATGTACACGTGGTCTATTCGGCCCGCGACCTCGGTCGGCAACTGCCCGCCGCCTGGCAGGAGAGCATCAAGCAGGGACGCAAGTGGCCCTTCCGCAGATTCCTCAACAAGGTGGAGCAGGGCTCGACCTGGTTCTACAAGGCCTTCGATCTGCCGGCCGTGTTGGAGCGGTGGTCGCAAGCGGTGCCGCTGCGCAACGTGCACGTCGTCACCGTCCCGCCGGGCACCGCGCTGCGCGCCAACAAGGACCTGTTGTGGCACCGGATGTGCGAGACCTTCGAAATCGACCCGGCCTGGGCCCCCGAGGAGAGTCACCGCGCCAACAAGTCGTTGGGGGTCGCCGAGACCCAGGTGCTGCGCCAACTCAACCGCCGCATGGAGCGGGTCGTACGCCGCGAGGCGGCCTTCGACGAACTCATTCGCGAGAAGCTCGCCCATGATCTGCTGAGTGCGCGCAAGTCGGATCCCGTACGCCTCCCGCCGCAACGCTTCGACTGGGCAGACGACCGCGCCGAGGAGTGGATCCAGTGGCTCGCGACCAGTGGCGTACACGTCGTCGGCGACGTGGAGGAACTGCGTCCGGTGCGCCCGGCCGAGGACGCGAAATGGGTCAATCCCGATGCGATGCGGCCCAAGCTGATGCTCAACGGTGCTCTCGATGCGCTGGCCGCGATGACGATGGAGGCGGCCAGCCGGTCCGACCCGTCTCACTCGCGTTTCGGCCGCGTACGAGAGGTGCGCGAGCGGCTGCTGGGCCGATGACCGCTGGGCCGAACGATGCTGGGCCGAACACTCCTGGGCCGAACACTCCTGGGCCGAACACTCCTGGGCCGAACACTCCTGGGCCGACTGACCCGGGTCGAGGCTGGGGCTGGCTGGCACATCTGCGGGCCGGAGGGGTGACCCCGTGGTCGCAATGGCACGGATCCGCGGAGCCGAACGGCCCGTTCCTGCCCGGTGCCCAACAACTGGAGTTGTTGCGCCGGGTCAACCAGCGAGGTCCGGTCGAGCACGACCTGGCCGAACGCATCCTGAGTGCCTCGGCGCCCGGTCGCGGCCGTCCCGATCTGGAGTTGCTCGGAGCCGAGGTCCCCAGCAAGTTCGGTCCCCGGCCCGTCGACCCCTCGAATCTCCCGGCCGACGAGTTGATCCGAGTGGCGACCTCGGTGCTGGCCGACCAGATCGTGGCGACCGGCCTGCCAGCTCCGGCGCCGGAGCGGTTGATCCGCCCGACAGGTCGGGCGATCGTACGCCCTCGCACCTTCCGGCGGTCCTATCGACTGCTCGGCGACCCGTGGATCGTCGACCCGATCCGAGCCAACCTCGGCAGGCGCGGCTACCCCAGCGGTGGGGTACGACCGCTGGTGTTGATCGTCGGGGCCCGGCTCGACCTGATGCTGTCCCACACGTTCACCACCCGCTGCTTCGAAGGCGGCGTATCCGCATGGGGACCGTGGCTGCGTGACCTCAAACGCACCGACAGGCTCGCCGCGCGGGTGGACCTCGCCGCCGTCGCGAAGCGCTGGGCCGAACGCGAAGGCACCAACCGCATCCGGATCGTCACCGACCAAGATCGGATCGCCCCGCTCGTACGCACCAAGGTCTCCCTCGGCAGACCGATGATCGCGCCCGAGGCGGTCGAACTGACCCGCCGACTCGGCACGGTGCTGGGGCTGCTGGTCGAACCGCCGCTGCGGGCGCGCCTGCTGCGCGACACGCTGGGTCCCCACGTACGACAGCGACGGCTCGGCGATCCGATCTTCGCGATCCCGGCGGAGCATCAGGAGTGGGTACGCGACCAGGCGAGGCGGATGCAGAACGCACTGCATCGAGGTGGATACGCTGTCGAAGGGTCGCTGGACGCGCTGCTTCCGGACTTCGACCGCCCCGGCCACCGGCCCGGAGCAGCCGGACGTCAAGATGACGAGGTGCTGGCGCTGGCGATCGAGCTGATGCGGGAGAGGTGGGAGTCGTGACATCGCAACCGACCCGCACAGTCCTCCTGCACGTCGGCACCCCCAAGACCGGCACCTCGCACCTGCAGGACGTGCTCTTCCGCAACCGCGAAGCCCTGGCCGAGCAGGGCGTGCACTATCCGGCCGAGCGCTTCGACGCGCACTTCCTGGCCGCGCTCGACCTGATGCGACTGCCCTGGGGCGGTTTGGAACACGAGGCGATCGGCGCCTGGGACGCGCTGGCCGACAGCGTGCGTGATGTCACCGGCACCATCATCGTCAGCCACGAGATCCTCGCGACCGCCTCACGCCAGCAGGTCGGCCGGGCCCTCGCCTCGCTGGGTCACGGTCGCGCCGACACCGAGGTCCACGTGATCGTGTCGGTGCGCGATCTCGTACGCCAGATCCCCGCCGAGTGGCAGGAGAACGTCAAGCACCGCCGGGTGATCCGCTATCGCGATTTCCTCGACGAGATCCGTGAGCCTGAGCGAACCGGCACGATCGCGACCTGGTTCTGGGGCGTGCAGGAGATCCCCGACATCCTCAACCGCTGGGCCCACGACCTGCCGCCCGACCACGTCCACCTCGTCACCGTGCCGCCCTCGGGCTCGCCACGCGGAATCTTGTGGGAGCGCTTCAGCCGTACGTTCGGCCTGGACGGGCTGACCCTCGACGTCACCGAGGAGCGCGCCAACCCGTCACTCGGCGTGCCGGAGACCGCGCTGATCCGCCGCCTCAACGTCGCGGTCAACGCCGAGCTGCCGCCCGGCGACTACCGACCCCTCGTACGCGAACTGCTCGCCCACCGCACGCTCTCCCAGCGCACCTCGTCGCGGCGCCTCACCCTGCCACCGACCGACCACCAGTGGGTGCGGGACCTGGAGGACGCCTGGATCGCGGAGGTCGAGGCGCGTGGCTATCAGGTCTGCGGTTCCCTGGCCGAGCTGCGCGGGGCGCCACCAGTCACCGACTATGCCGATCCCGACCATCCTGACGAGGCCGCTGTCGCGAGCGCAGGCATCGACTCCTTGCGGGTGCTGTTGCTCGAACTCGCCGAGACCAAAGCCCACGCCGGTCGCGTCGAGGACGAGTTGCACCACACCAAGTTGGCGCTGGATCGGGCGCTGCTGCGGCCGTCGTACATCCGCCGCGAGCGCACGGTCCGGCGGCTGGAAGGAAGTCGCGCCGGCCGGGTCCTGCTCAGGCTCTATCGCCGCGGGCGCGGCAACAACTCGCGGTCGGCGTAGCGCCCGATCGACCAGGTCGAATAGCCGTCGGCGCCGGCGCCGACCAGCCCGCCCACGAGGGGCACGCGGCGCCCGACCGTCGCCGCCATCCGCTTGCCCGCGACCCGGGTGATCAGGTCGCTGGCGACCTCGGCCGACACGATCGGATCGAGGCTCGGGTCGTGCGCGGGTGCGGTGGCCAGCGCCATCGGCGGGGCCGGGATCTTGCGCTTCTTGATCAGGTCGTTGACCTGCTCCTCGCCCAGCAGCGCGATCAGGATCGCGTTGCGCGTACGCCCGTCGTCGAGGTCATAGCCACGCAGATGCGCGATGCCCGCGATCATCCGGCACTGGATCAACGCCAGGCCGGTGATGTTGGCCGGGATCGCGATGGTGGCGGTGGCAAGGCCGCCAAGGTTGGTCACGAAGCCCTGGGCGCCCGCGAGGCGTACGTGGTTCTCGATCACCTCGTGAATGGCTCGCTCGGCGTTGCCCTTCTGTTCGCGGCGCTGCTCTTCGGCTGCCGCGCGCGCACCCTTGAGCGGGCCGACGCCTTCGATGGCGCGGTGCAGCGCCTCGCGTACGAATCCCGCCGTCAAGCCAGGAGCGAGCTCCTGGATCTTGGGTGCCAGCTGTCGGCCGACGGTGTCTTTGAACGCCATGGGGCAAATCGTACGGCGAGCGCCCACACGGTGGGCCTTTACGCTTGCCCGGTGCCCGTCGAACCGCCCCCGTCGCCGTGGCATTTCCCCGACCCCGACCAATGGCCCCAGGGCGATTTCATCGCGCTCGGGGCGGACCTGGCGCCCGGCACGCTGCTGGAGGCGTATCGCCGCGGCATCTTCCCGATGCCCGACGACACTGGTCGCGGACCGCAGATCGGCTGGTGGTCCCCCATGCGGCGCGGCATCTTGCCGCTCGACGGTCTGCGGGTGACCCGCTCGCTGCGCAAGTCGGCCAAGCGCTTCGAGATCCGTGTCGACTCGGCGTTCGAGGAGGTCGTGGTCTCGTGCGCCGACCCGGACCGGTGGGGCGGTTGGATCACCACCGACATCATCGACGCGTACGTCCGCCTGCACGAGCTCGGCTGGGCGCACTCGGTGGAGGCCTGGCGCGACGGTTCGCTGGTCGGCGGGCTCTATGGCGTCGGGATCGGCGGGCTTTTCGCGGGAGAGTCGATGTTCCACCGCGAACGAGACGGGTCGAAAGTGGCGCTCGCGGGGCTGGTGGACCTGCTGCGCAGCGCCGGTGGACCTCGACTGCTGGATGTGCAGTGGCAGACCCCCCACCTGGAATCCCTGGGCGTGGTCACCTGCTCGCGAACGGCCTATCTGAGCTGCCTGGACGAGGCGCTCGCCCTGCCCGATGCCTTCACTTGAGCAGCCGTGACATCCGCCGGTCGGCCAGTGGCTTCCCGCCGGTCTGACAGGTCGCGCAATATTGCAGCGACGAGTCGGCGAAGGACACCTCGCGTACGAGGTCGCCACACACCGGGCACTTCTGGCCGGTGCGGCCGTGCACGCGCAGGTGCGACTTCTTCTCCCCCTTGAGTTCGGTCGCCGCCAGACCACGTGACCGCTCGACCGCGTCACCCAGGTCGGTCTTGATCGCGTCGAACAGCACGTTCGAGTTCTTCGGGGGTCAACGAGTTGGCCGGCTTGAACGGCGACATCCGTGCCAGGTGCAGGATCTCGTCGGAGTACGCGTTGCCGATCCCGGCGTTGTTGGACTGCATCCGCAAGACGCCCTTGAGCTGGGCGCGACCGGCATCGTCCAGGATCCGGCGCAGCACCTCGGGCGTGAACTCGTCCGCGAGCGGATCGGGCCCCAGCCGGGCGATGCCCGCCACCTCGTGAGGTTGGCGTACGACATAGAGCGCGAGGCTCTTCTTGGTGCCTGCTTCGGTGATGTCGAGCCCGGCCTCGTCGTCGATCACCACCCGCACGGCGAGCGGGTTCTTGGCGTTCGGACGCGCCGGGGTCTTCGGCACCTCGTCGCGCCAGCGCACCCAGCCGGCCCGGGCCAGATGCAGCACCAGATGCAGCCCCGACGCGGTGATGTCGAGGAACTTGCCGTGCCGGGTCACGTCCTCGATCAAGGTGCCGTGCAGCGAGTGCAGCGGCGGGTCGAAGGTCTTGAGTGCAGAGAACGCCGCGACGTCCACTCGCGTGATCGCACGGTCGACCAGGCGCCCGCGCAGGTCCTGGGCCAGTGCCTCGACCTCGGGCAGCTCAGGCATCGATCACCAGCCCTGCCAGGGGAGTTCGCAGCGCACCTTGTCGTACGGCTCGGGCAGCAACTGGCTGCCGATCCGCTCGCGTGCGGCACGCAATCGGTCGAGGTCGAGTTGCTCGGCGTACTCCTCGCGGGTCTGGAAGACGTCGCAGTACGAGTGCTGGTAGCCGCCCTGCTCGCGCACCCAGGCCAGCATCGACCGCACCCGACTCAGCACGGTGCCACCTGAGCCGGAGTTGGGTGGCGGGCCGTAGAGGCCGAGATTGAGATACCACGCGTCGCGCGGCGCCTCGACCGAGCCGCGACGCCCGTCGGGGTGGCGCTGCAGGCCGCCCCGGTCGCGCCACCGGCTGGGATAGACCAACAGCGGATAGTTGCCGAACGCGGTGTCGACCAGCCGGAGCAGGTCGGCATAGCGCTGTGCTGGCACGCACACGTCCTGATACACGTGCTCGCGAACCGTCAGCTCGCGCACGGCGGGTGTCTGCATCCCTTTCAGCACGCTCATCTTCGGCGGGAACGCCCAGCCGAGCGCCCACCGCACGGGGGCGGTGTTGCCGAGCGGGAACGTCGACTTCATCGTCATGCACATGCAGCGGTCGTGGCGCATCAGGTAGTCGCGGATCGGCATCAGTTCGCGCCGTCCCTGCTCGACATGCTCCACGTGGCTGAAGAACCACGGTCGGTGCCAGTCCCCTTGACGATTGCGTACGACTCCGTCAGCCAGTGCGGCCTCCGCGTCGTCGGGAGCAGTCACGACGCCCCGCACGATGACGGCGTGATCGGGTGCGTACGTGATCGCTTCGAGGAAGTCGTCCTCGCCGGCCATCAACTCGATCATCCGGTCCTGCAGCGCATCGAACGAGCCGACGTGCTCATAGGTCACCAGCACCTCCTGCGCCGCAGGCACGACCCGCAGCGTCAGCGCGGTGAGGAAGCCGAGAGTGCCCTGGCTCATCCCCGAACACGCGAACACGTCGGCGTTCTCGTCGGCGCTGGCGCGCAGCACCTCGCCGCAGCCGGTGACGTACTCCCACTCGGTGACCGTGTCGTGGACCCAGCCGCACTGGTGGGAATGCGTGGTCAGGCCCTGCGAGAGGGCGAGGCCGCCGATGGTGGCCTCCTCCATCTCCAAGGTGGCCTGCAACATCAGGCCGTACGGCAGCAGCGCCGTCGTGATCTGGCCGACGGTCGCCTGCGGCTCCACGGTGATCGTGCCAGCGTCCTGATCGAGCGCCAGGAGCCCGTCGAGGCCGGACACGTCGAGGGTCATCGCGTCGCCCTTGTTGCTCTGGCGCACCGAGAAGGAGGCCGCGGACGAGCGATGCGTACGCAGCGCCGGTCGCCCGGCCTCGGGGAGTGCGGCCCATTCGCGGACGCGGTCGGCGATCTGCGCGACGGTGCGTTCGTGCTCGCCTGCTGAGCGCCAGGTCTGCTCGGCGCGACCGGGCAGCCGGTCTCGGATGGCCTCGGTGGCGCGCGCGACCGCGGACACGGGCACGACGACGAGGGCGACCCCCCACGGCCGGTTGCGGAAGAGGAAGCGGTCGACCTTGTTCGGCGTACGCCGTTCGGCAGCGACTGAGGTGAGGGTCACACGCCGAGAGTAGCCTCGCGCACTGGGGTGACGCCCGCGCTTGCGGCAAGTTGAGTGCGCCCCACGACTCCGAGACGGGCGCTGGCATCCGAGACGTGGCGTTCGACCGTACGCTCGCTGATCCCCAGCGCCGCGCTGATGCCGCCGTTGGTGTACCCCGCTTGGATCAGGTCGACCACGTCGCGCTGGCGTGGCGTGAGCGGCCGCCCCGGCGCAGGCAGCGTGGTCGGCAGATGGAGTGCGGCGCGGTTGGTCACGCCGTGGATGCGTTTGAGGATCGCGACCTCGGACTGGACCGTACGCGGGGCCACCCCCAACTCGTGCGCGATCCGCGCATTGGTCGCGCCGTCTCGCACCAGCCTGAGCACCTCGACCTGGCGCGGAGTGGGCGTGCCCGACTGATCCGATCGCACCAGGGGTTGCCCGATCGCGCGGGCTGCCTTGGTCAACGCTCGCATCAGCGGGCCGCCTTGGGCGACCACGCTCTGCAGCCAGGGCTCGCCGACCTGGGCCGGCCCCGAGCCGAGGGTGGCTTCGGCGAGCGCGAGCAGACCCTGGGTGCCCTCGATGGTGGTCTGCAGCGCGGGGTCGAGTTCCAAGGACTCCAGCACCGCCCGGCACTCGGCCACACCTGCGGCGTCCCCGATGGCGGCTCGGCGTACGGCGAATGCCGACCAGACGATCGCGGTGACCATGTCATCGCCGTGCTCGGACGCGTACGCCACCAGCCAAAGTCCGTGCTCGGACACTTCCTCCGAGGTGCCCACCAGGCAGGCGGCGGCGAAACACTTCACGCGCAGCAGCGTCGAGTCCACCGCTGTCAGCTGCTTCGCTTCGTTCAGGCCCGCCGTCGCCAGCGCCAGGCCCTCGTCGTGGCGACCCGCATGCAATGCCGCGCCGGCCGCCACGTCGTACTCCAGCACAGAGACCGGCTCACCTGCCGCGAGCCGAGCGGCGACCTCTGCGGCGATCTCGGGGGCGCATGGCGCCAGGTCTCGCGTGAGCAGGAGGCTGAGATCGAGGGCGTGCCCGGCCGACCGAGAGGAGAGCTCGGCATACCCTGCTGGCAGCCACGAAGCCATCTGTGAAGTTTAAGGATCGGTCAACTTCGGTTGCCACAATTCCTGATACCGGGTTGGTTAAGTCTGGGTCTAATTTCCAGGAATGTCGCTGTCGCTAAGACGCCCCGCACGGATCTCTGCCTTCTTGTTTGCCCTGCTGGTCGCACTCGCAGGGTCGGTGGTGGCAGCGCCTGCGAGCCAGGCGGCCGGAGTCGGCCGGATCGTCGTCGATCCCGAGCATGCCAACGGGCTGATCATCGATGCCCGCGGTGCGGCCGGGTTGTTCCAGGTCACCTACGACACGTCCAACAACACGGTGCGGTTCAACTACGCGGGCAGTTGGGCCGACACCGGACCGTGCACCCACGAGGTGACGATGTTCACCGATGCGGCCGTGTGTCCAGGAGCCTCGGTCGACTGGGTCTCGTTCCTTCTCAGCGACGGTGCCGATGACCTCGAAATGCGCGACATCTGCATCCCGGTGACGGTGGCGTACCTCGGCAACGGCGACGACTGGTTCACCAACCTGAGCCAATGCAGCCAGCCCGTGCAGTCTGCTGTTCTCGGCGGTGGCGGACTGGACCGCATCAGGCTCCCAGCCGGTGACAGCTCGGCCAACGGTGAGGACGGCAACGACCAGATCTATGGCGGTGCGGGAGTTGACGAGTTGTCCGGCGGCAACGGTGACGATCAGATCTTCGGAGACGCCGGGAACGACACCATCCGTGGCGATGCGGGCAATGACCGGCTCGTCGGCGGGAACGGCAACGACGTGCTCAACGGCGGCGACGGCGACGACGTCTTCGGTGGCCCGGGCACCGAGGGCATCGACCCTGGCAACAACGACTACATCGGCGGCGCGGGTGTCGACATGGCCGACTTCGTCTCGCAGCCGTCCGGCATGCGGATCTCGCTGGACAACGTCGCCAACGACGGCGCCCCCGGTGAGGCGGGCAACGTACGCACCGACATCGAGAAGGTTCGCGGCACCGGCAACGACGATGTCATTACCGGTTCACCAGGCAACGACTACCTGGAGGGGTCGAGCGGCAACGACAACATCTTCGGCGCGGACGGCAACGACCAGGTCTTCGGTGATTCGGGCAACGACACCCTCAGCGGCGGCAATGGCGACGACTCGCTCGAGGGCTACAGCGGCGACGACGTGATCGACGGAGGTCCCGGGGTCGACAGCATCTATGGCGACTACAACAAGTGCGACGCGTACAGCTGCCCCGGTGGCTCCGACAAGATCACCGCACGCGACGGTCTGGCGGACAACGTCAACTGTGGTCCCGGCGCCGACACGGTGATCGCCGACACGGTCGACGTGATCGCCCAGGACGCGTTCATGCAGTGCGAGTCGGTCGACAAGGTCGTCGTACAACCGCCACCACCTCCCGGTGGCGGCACCGCCCCGACGGTGTCGATCCCGGCCACGGCGGTGGCCAAGGCGGGCGTACGCGTGGCGCTGGGCTGCTCGGCCTCCTGCTCGGCGACCGCCCAGGCACTGATCGCCAAGAAGGTGATGAAGAAGGTCCGGCTCAAGTCGACCAAGGTCGGCGCGGGCAAGGTGACCTTGACGGGTCCGGGCAAGCTCGTGGTCAAGTTCGGCAAGAAGATGCGCAAGCGGTTGCATCGACTGGGCAAGGTGAAGGTCACGGTCAAGATCGCGGTGACCAGCGGCGGCACGACGACGAGGAGCAAGCGCGTCGTCAAGGTCAAGTTCTAGCCCGCTGACCCGCGGGTTGTGCAGTGTCGACCTGTCACGGTCCTGTGATCCACCAGGGCCACGGCTGACACAGGCGTGGTGGAGGCTCGCGGGCATGAGTCGCCTTGCTGCTGCCCTGACGCTCGCCCTTGCCGGACCGCTGCTCGCGTCACCTCTTGCGGCGCCGCTTGCGTACGCCGACCCGGGCCCGACCCCCACTCCGCTGGCCGCCGCGCGCAGCCACCTCGCCAAGGCAGGAATCGGCAGCCCCGAGACGCTGATCCCGACCTCGACCGATGCCGTCGGCGACCTGATGGTGCAGCGGTTTCAGCAGGTGCACGACGGCATCCCGGTGCTGGGAGCGCAATATCTGGTGCGGGTACGGCGCACCAAGGCCGGGGTCGAGGTGCTCGGCGGCAGCGGGGAATACCGACGCGATCTTGCTCCGGACACGAGCCGACTCGTGAGTGCCTCGGCGGCCCGGCTCGTGGCGACTCGCACGCTCGCCGGCACGTGGGCGCGCGGCTACCGGATCGCTGACCGCGGCGGCGTGATCCTGCCGCAGGGGCGCGGCATCCTGACCCGGCAACTCACGGTCACCGGCAGGCACGCGGACGGCACCCCGATGCGTGAGCAGGTCTTCGTCGGGTCGACACAAGGCAGGGTTGCGCTGGCGTACGACGACCTCCACACCTTCAAGGCAGGGCCGGGTGCTCCCGTCGACACCACAGGCGTCTCGGTTCTCGGCAAGACCCGGCCGCTGCACGTCACCCAGAGCGGCCCCGACACCTGGACGTTGCTCGACCAGAGTCGTACGTCCACTGGTGGTGGCACGATCGAGACCTTCGACGCCAAGGGTGCGGACTTCATGGGTTTCATCGAGGGCTGGGACGACCAGGCCAAAGTCGTCACTAGCGACCACATTCCGTTGACGCGCGCGGACAACAAGTCCGGCCAGGTCGACGCACACTGGGGTGCCTCCCAGGTGTACGACTTCTATGCCGCGTTGGGACGCAACGGCCTGGACGGAAGAGGCGGTCCGATCAAGCAGGTCGTGGGAGTCACCGCGAGCGGAAGGCCTTACCCCAACGCGTTTTGGCAGGGCAAGCTTCATGGTGTACGGCGGGCGTGGCGATGGCTATCGCCCGTTCTCTTCGGACCTCGACGTGGTGGGTCACGAGATCACCCACGGGATCACCGACAAGACCTCCGGACTGATCGGCGCGGGTCAGCCGGGCGCGATGAACGAGGCCTTCTCCGACTACTTCGGCAACGCCATCGCCAATCAGTCCGAGGGTCTGGCCACGAGCGACCCGAAGAGCGGGTTGATGGGGGAGAACCTGTGCCGCAAGAAGGGGCCGTGGCGGTGCGCCATCCGTGATCTCAACAAGCGCGTCACCACGGCGGACTATCAGGCGACGCAGGAGGACAACGGTGGCGTCCACGACAACTCGGTCATCGTCGGCGGCACCTTGTGGCAGATCCGCAAGGGGCTGGGGGACAGCCTCGCCGACCGGTTGATGTTGCGGGTCCTGACGGGCTATCTCACCCCACTGGCTGGCTTCACCGACTTGCGTACGGCGCTCACCGATGCGGCTGGAGAGATGGGCCTCGATGCTGCCCAGCAGGCCGTCATCGTGGATGCCTTCGACGATCACGGCATCAGCCGTGGCTGGGAGCGACGCGAACTCGGGTGGGACTCGCGCACCCTGGTGCGCGATGTGTCGTACCCGTTCACCAACCTCACCGCGGATCACCGGCGTTTCGCGTACGCCAACTACACCGCCTCGGGTCGCGTCGGCGTCTACCTCGGCTCGGTCGAGCGCGGCGGCGCGCAGTTGGTGAGTCCGCGCGATAAGCACTACTACGACTCCGTCGCCCTCGGTGGCGGTCGGTTGCTCTGGTTGCGCGCCGGCCGGAGCATCAAGCAGAACGACGTGCAGGTGAAGAACCTCGCCACCGGCAAGGTCGAGGACCTGGGCGAGCTCGGTGGTGGCCTGGGCATCTCCTTCGCGGTGTCCCGCACGACCGCCGCCTGGTTGGCCGCGGAGACCGATGACGTGGTCAACGTCTTCTATGTCCACGACGGCAAGCGCACCAAACTCCGCGCGCCGAAGGGCTGGGCGTACGACCGGCTCGCCCTGCACGGTGACACCCTGGCCTTGGCGATGATCGACACGACCGACAAGTCGCCGTACGCGTACATCAAGACCCTCGATGCCCGCACCGGCAAGATGCGCACGATCGCGACGGTCCGCAGTCGACAGGGTGGTCGCTCACCCTTCATCGACGACATCGCGATGACGAAGAAGCATGTCGTCTTCGCAGCCGATGCCAAGTCGACCGGCTCGGGCAGCCAAGGTGCATCGATCATGCGGGTGGGTCGGCACGGCGGTCGCCCGGTGACGCTGCTCGCCGAAGGCAACCGGCTCGCGCCGATCTCGGCCGAACTGGGGGTGACGGACTCGCTGGTCGCGTGGAGTTCGGCGTACGGCCTGCCGCACAGCGACGCCGAACCAGGCGTGTGGTGGCTGCCGATGGCGGGCGGCAAGGCAGCACGCTATTCGTGCGGCGCCGGTTTCCAGAGCAGCCCGGCCGGGGTCACCGGGCGGCGCCTGGTCTTCTGGGACATGACCACCGGCACCGCCGCGGCGGCGACGCGGGCGCGCCCGCACCAGTGTTGAGCCTCGCTGTGCGTGGAGTTCAGGCCCGCAGCGCCTCGGCCAGCTCGCGGGTGTGCCCGACCAGCAGATCCATCTCGTCGGTGGTGTGCGCGAGCGAGACCAGCCACTGCTCGTCGAGTCCGGGAGGCGTCAGCACGCCGCGGTTGACGCCCCACAGCCAGGACAACTCAGCCAGGCCGAAGTCGGTGGCCTTGTAGTCGCGATAGTTGCGTACGGGGGTGCTCGACCAGGTCACGCAGCCCTTCACGCCGAGGCCCACCGTGTGCGCGGGCAGCGCGAACTCGTTGATGATCGCGTCCATCGCGTCCAGCGCGCCGTTGTTGATCGCCTCGGCGCGGTCGAGGGCTTCACGCGTACACAACTCGTCGACCGCCTTGGCCGCGGCCATCACGAGCGGGTTGCCGTTGTAGGTCCCGAAGTGCGCCATCCGGCCGTCGACCACGACGTCCATGACCTCCTGCTTGCCGCCGAACGCCGCGAGCGGCAGACCGCCACCGATCGACTTGGCCAGCGTGATCAGGTCGGGTTGTACGCCGAGCCGCTGCGCCGCACCGGCATAGCCCGCGGTCAGTCCGGTCTTGACCTCGTCGAAGACCAGCACGATGCCGTAGTGGTCGCACAGCGCGCGTACGCCCGCCAGGTAGCCCTCGTCGGGGACCACGATCGAGAGGTTCTCGATGACCGGCTCGACGACCAGCGCGGCGACCTCGTTGCCGTGCTCGGCCAGGATCCGTTCGAGCTGAGCAAGGTCGTTGTAGACGGCGACGTGGACGGTGCCCGCCTCGACGTCCTGCGGCGTGCTCGGCGTCGGCGCGTCGGCGGGGCCGACCTCGTCCAGCGGCGGCTTCACCGAGACCTGAAGCGCGTCGTAGCCACCGTGGTAGCCGCCCTCCATCTTCACGATCGCCTTGCGACCGGTGTACGCCCGCGCGCAGCGGATCGCGTACATCAGCGACTCGGTGCCGGAGTTGGTGAAGCGGATCATGTCGAGACCGAAGCGCTCGCAATAGCGCTCGCTCATCTCGGTGGCCTGCGGCGACGGCGTCACGAAGAGGGTGCCGGTCTGCTCCAACGCCTCGGTGACGTGCTGGACCACCAGCGGGTTGAGGTGGCCGACGAGCATCGCGCCGAAGCCCATCGACAGGTCGAGCAGGCGGTTGCCGTCCATGTCGGTCAGCCATGCGCCGCGCGCGGACGCGATGGAGATCGGGTACGGGTCCCAGTGCTGGAACGAACTCGTCACACCCAACGGCAACGACTCGGCCGCGCGCTTGTTGTGGATGCCGGACTCGGCCGACCATGAGGTGAAGCGTTCCCATTCCGCGGCGAGCAGGCGTTGTACGACCGCCGGGTCGACGGGCGAAGAAGTCTCGGGTACGACGCGACGAGTGCCGGGGTCGGCTGCGGGGAACGTGCTCATGTTGGCCTCACAACATCCGGGCCACGGGTTCGTGGCCGTCTGTTGCTCACTCTTGCGCATTCCGTGGTCGCGCGCACCTCATAGGACGAAATCGGTGGGCGAGCACTGTCCGTCCAGCGCACGGTCGGTCGAAACCTTGTGGTGCTTGGAGATGTCACCAGGTGGCACCTGTAGACACCGGAAGGGTGCGGGGCCAGGGCGGCGTACGTTGGGGCTATGGAATTCCGATACCTCGGCAACAGTGGACTCAAGATCTCCGAGATCACGTACGGCAACTGGCTCACCCACGGCTCGCAGGTGGAAAACGACACCGCGACGGAGTGCGTACGCGCTGCACTCGATGCCGGCATCTCCAGTTTCGACACCGCTGACGTCTATGCCAACACCGCCGCCGAGACCGTGCTCGGCGAGGCGCTGAAGGGCGAGCGGCGCGAGTCGCTGGAGATCTTCACCAAGGTCTATTGGCCGACCGGGCCGGGCGGCAAGAACGACACCGGCCTGTCGCGCAAGCACATCATGGAGTCGATCAACGGCTCGCTGAAGCGACTGCAGACCGACTACGTCGACCTCTATCAGGCGCACCGCTTCGACACCGAGACGCCGCTGGAGGAGACCATGCAGGCGCTCGCGGACGTCGTACGCCAGGGCAAGGCGCTCTATATCGGCGTCAGCGAGTGGACCGCCGACCAGATCCGCGCGGGAGCCGAGCTCGCCAAGGAACTCAACTTCCAGCTGATCTCCAGCCAGCCGCAGTATTCGATGCTGTGGCGCGTGATCGAGCCCGAGGTGATGCCGGCTTGTGAGGAGCTTGGCATCTCCCAGATCGTGTGGAGCCCGATGGCGCAAGGCGTGTTGAGCGGCAAGTACGCACCGGGTCAGCCCCCGCCGGCCGGCTCGCGGGCCACCGACGACAAGGGTGGCGCGGACATGATCTCGCGCTGGATGCAGGACGACGTACTCGAAAAGGTACAAAATCTGAAGCCGGTCGCCGACGACGCGGGTCTCTCCATGGCGCAACTCGCGATCGCCTGGGTGCTCCAGCACGACAACGTCGCAGCGGCGCTGGTCGGCGCAAGCCGCCCGGAGCAGGTCGCCGACAACGTCAAGGCTGCGGGCGTACGACTCGACGCCGACATCATGACGCGCATCGACGAGGCGCTCGGCGACATCGTGGAGCGCGACCCGGGCAAGACAGCCGAGAACGCCCCGAAGACTCGGCCGGTCTAACCCCCAGAATCAGCAAGAACTGCGGCCGTGGGAGTTGTCGCACACACGACCACTCGCCCCCCGGCCGCAGTTCTTCGCCAGATGCAATCGCGGAGACGAAAAGAGACTTGCCCGGCCGGTCGGTTCGGGGGAGAAGCGACCAGCCGGGCAAGATCGGGGTGGCGCTCAGATCCCCTTGGCGAAACTGCCGGCGAACGCACGCAGCGGCAGGTCGGCGCTGGTGATGATGCCGGGGCGAGCCTCGACGACGGCGCGGATCGAGTTCAGCGCGGGCAGGCCGGTGACCGTCATGCCGACCGAAGCAAACGCCTCGACCGACTTAAAGTCCGTGCCCGGCTTCGGGAAGATCATGTGCTTGGAGAAGATGCACGGGTCGCCGTCGACCTGGGTGATGTAGCAGTGCTGGATGTCCCACTTGGGCTCGGTCAGCGGGGTCATCTGCCACTCCAGGATCGTCTCGACGCGACACACGCCGTCCTTCATTCCGGAGTACTTGATCAGGTTGGCGCCCAGTGAGCCCTTGGGCATGAAGTACCAGCCCAGGTCGACGTCCTCGGTGCAGGCGCCCATCTCGACGGAGTATTCGACGCTGTCGAGTTCGAGGCCCAGCGCGTCGGCCTGCATCCACACCGAGTCCTCGAAGACACGGGTGTACTTCTCCAGCATCCCGGGCAGCTCGGGGTCGGCGACGTCGCGGCCGTACCCGACCTCCTTCCAGGTGTCGGCGGAGTGGTGGCACGACACGTCGACGGACTCGGTCGTGGTGACCTTCTCGATCGACGACACGTCGCAGGTGTGCACGATGCCGAGGATCTGGTTGAGGCCGGGGTTCATCCCGGTGCCATAGAACGTCACGCCGTTCTCCTGGCAGGCCTCCTCGATGATCTCGGTCCAGGCACGGCCGTCGGGCGAGGGGTGGTTGGCGTTGCGGTGGTGGCCGGTGATCCAGTCGGCGGTGGTGACGATGTTGATGCCCGCACCCAGCACCTTGAGATAGAGCTCCTCGTCGGGGAAGACGCCGTGGAAGGTGACGACGTCCGGCTTGGCGGCGATGAGCTCGTCGAGGTCACCGGTGGCCTTGACGCCGACGGGGTCGATGCCGGCGAGCTCGCCGACGTCCTTGCCGACCTTGTCCTTGGAATAGACGTGTACGCCGATCAGCTCGAGGTCGCGGTGCTCACCGAGACGCTTGATCATCTCGGAGCCGACGTTGCCGGTGGCGACCTGGAATACGCGGATGGGATTAGACATGCAGGGGTTTCCTCAATCGAAGTGGGTTGGTCAGGCGGACTCGGGATAGAACTGTTCGGCCCACTTGCGCAGGGCCGTGAAGCCGGCGAACTCGCCCCTCGACAGGGCGGCCGGGTCGGCGTACTTCTGGTGCGTCCAGATGACCAGGTCGTTCTGCACCTGCTCGATGACGCCGTTGGCCAGTTTGTCGGCGACGTGGTTGGCCTTGTCGACATCGTCGGTCTTGACCTCCGACCGCGCGACCCAGACGGAGAAGCGGATGTCGCACGTCTCGTCGTCGACCGGAGTGACCGAGGTGGCCGTACGGTGGTCGAACATCCCCCAGCTGCGCGTCACCGAGATCCCGATGCCGCCGTTGATCGCGTTGACGCCGCTCTCGACCTCGTCGAGGCCCATGCCCGCCATGGAGTCGTCGAAGGTGATGGTGAAGTCGACGTACGACGTGGGCTGGTCGAAGTCGTGGCGGGTGAACTCGGGGATGATCGGGACCTTGTGGACGTACTTGAAGTGCGCGAAGTCCACGCCGTTCTCCACGACGTACTGCGGGTGCAGTTTCTGCTGCTCGCCGAGCAGGGTGCGGCCGGGCCGTGCCGGGAAGTAGTCGT
The DNA here is from genome assembly GCA_037045645.1 of Nocardioides sp. Lineage (NCBI taxonomy): Bacteria > Bacillati > Actinomycetota > Actinomycetes > Propionibacteriales > Nocardioidaceae > Nocardioides > Nocardioides sp. The sequence continues at coordinate 142,599 of JBAOIH010000011.1, read as the reverse complement.
CGGCCGTGAGGCCACCGTCGAAGTCGGTGAAGACGTCGGGCACCTCGATGAACGGCTCGCGTCCCTCCGTGTCGTGCCACATGTAGATCGCTTCGTTGCGTTCTGTCGTGGGGTAGGTCTTGATCTTCTTGCCGATGTTGGGGCGGCTCTCGTACGGGATGCAGGTGTTGCGGCCCTTGTCGTTCCACTCCCACCCATGGAAGGGGCACTGGATCGTGTCGTTGTCGGTGACCGTGCCGCCATAGCCCAGGTGCGCGCCGAGGTGCTGGCAGTACGCATCCATCACGGTGACCTTGCCGCTGTTGGCGCGCCAGGCGATGAGGTCCTGTCCGAAGTACTTCATCCGGTGAACCTGGCCGGTCTCGATCTCGTCGGACCAGGCGACCTGGAACCACCCGGTCGGCGTCATGCACAACGGCGACTTCGCCATCGGAACCTCCTCGAAAACAGAATCAGCGTTCTGCTGATTAGAATGATGATTCTGCTGGCCGATCCGGAAGGAGTCAAGGTGTCGACCGGACAACGGACGCTGGATGCGCGACGCGCGCTCTACCGCGAGCGCATCCTCGACGCGGCCGAGGCCGAGTTCAGTCGTACGGGCTACGACGCGACCAAGGTGCAAGACGTCGCGGCTGCGGCCGGTCTTTCGCTGGCCACCGTCTACAAGACTTTCGCCGGCAAGGCCGAGATCTGGGACGAGTTGCATGCCGCCCGGCTGGCCTCACTGGTCGGGGAGGTGGAGGTCGCCGATGCAGGCGGCACCGCAGTCGACCGCGTCGTGGCGGGTCTGGAGGCGACTGCTCGATATCTGGGTACGCACGAGGCGTTCCTGGACCTGAGCCTGCGGACGAGGTCGGGCTGGGCGCACAGCAGTGAGGTCGCGTCCGGCGTACAGCAGTCGGTATGGACCGGCGGCATCGCGATGATCGAGCGAGCGCTCGTGGCAGCGCACGCTTCCGGGGAATTGCGCGACATCCGTCCCCGGATCGCAGCCGGACTGGTGGTCTCGTCGTTGCAGGTATGGCTGGAGGAGTGGGTCGAGTCGGGTCGCGACCGCCCCATCGACGAGGTGGTCGCCGAGCTGGCGGCACACGTACGCGCGACGCTGGCCCGTTGAGGGGCATCGTCAACCACCGGCCATCGACCCCAGCGCGTCCTCGAAGGCGTCCAGGAAGTACGCCACGTGCTCGGCCTGCCAGATCAGCGGCGGGCGGACCTTGAGTACGGCCGCGCCGGGGCCGGTCGTACTCGTCAAGACGCCACGCTCCAGCAAGGCTTGGACGAGGAGGGGTACGCCGCCGGGGATCGTGGGCAACTCGACGCCGGCCAGCAGGCCCTGGCCGCGTACGAGCACAGGTATGCCGAGCGCCGCGCCGATCGACACGAGCCCGGATCGCAGCGCTTCCCCCTGCCGGGCACTGTTGGCGACCAGGTCCTGATCCTCGATCACGTCGAGCACCGTCAGCGCGGCCACGCACGAGACCGGATTGCCGCCGAAGGTCGAGAAGAACTCGTCGACCTCGGTGAAGCGGTCGACGATCTCGCGTCGCGTGACGAGGGCGGCGACAGGGTGGCCGTTGCCCATCGGCTTGCCGAGGGTCACGAAGTCGGGAACGACCCCGTGCTGGGCGAAGGCCCACAGTCCCGAACCCGTACGCCCGTACCCCGACTGCACCTCGTCGGCGACGAAGAGCCCACCTGCCTCGTGGGTCGCGGACACGAGGCCGCGTACGAACGCATCCGTCGGCGTGAGCATGCCGGGTGAGGTGAAGGAGAGGTCGGCGGCGGTCAGAGCCACGTCGAGGCCGCGATCGCGCAGCCACTCGCGGGCGTGCGCGATCCGGTCGGCGCCGTCGGTGGGGGCGATCCCCTCGACGGAACGCGGCACCCCGAACGTGGCGACGTGGGCCGGTCGGGTCTGCTCGACCCAGGTGCTCGACGAGAGGGGGGCGGTCGCCGCGCTGACGCCGTGATAGCACCAGTCGCTGACGATCGCTCCAGACCGACCGGTCCAGTGGGTGGCCAGACGCCAGGCGAGGTCGTTGGCCTCCGAACCGGAGTTGACCAGGACGACCGTGTCGAGCTCGGTGGGCATCGTTGCTTTCAAGCGTTCGGCGAGCTCGACGAGATGGGGATGCAGATAGCGAGAGTGGACGGCCAGTTCGCGCAGTTGCGAGCCGACCGCGTTGGCCACCGCCGGGTGGGCGTGTCCGACGACCGGAACGTTGTTGTAACCGTCGAGATAGCGCCGCCCGTCGGCGTCGAAGACCCACGCCCCTTCGCCGTGGGTGATCTGGATCGGGGTGTCGTAGAAGAGCGGACCGAGGCTGCCTCCCGTCGCCTCCGAGCGCCGCGTCGCGAGGGTCTGGTCCGCCGCCCACCGGCGCGCCCGACTCAGTCCGCAGGCCCGCAGCACCCGGTCTCGTACGACCTCTCGGCCCGCGTCGAGCAGCACGTCGAGGACGGCGCCGCCTCGTGCTTCGAGGTCGGCGGTGGTGGCGGCCTGGTGCGCATCGGCCGCCGGGCGCGTGGTGGAGATGACGACGACGAGCACGAGCCTGGCGAGCACCAGATCGCCGAGGACCTGCGCCTCCTCGAGGGTCAGCGGCTGCACCCGCTGGTAGCCCCGCAGGAAGTCGTCGATCGCCCGCCACGGGTCGGGGGCCACGCGCAGCATCGCGGCCAGCGCGATCGCCGCATCGCTGACTCGGGCGGTGTGGTGCATGTCGCCGAAGTCGATGACTCCGCTGATGGTCGCGCCGTCGGTGGTCAACACGTTGCTCAAGGTGACGTCGCCGTGCTGCGGCCAACTGGGCAACGCGGCCGTACGGCTGGGCAGGTCGGCCAAGTCGTCGATCAGCGCCACGATGCGGTCGCGTCGGTCGGTGAGTCCGAGCGCATCGGCTCGTCGCTCACCGACCAGTCGCGGGTCCCACTCGAGCGTGCGCAGCGCGGCCGGATGCGAGAAACCCTGGAGTGCTTGGGCAAGTCGAGCCGTACGACTCCCGAGCGCCACCGCGAAGTCGGGCGCCAACTCGACCGCGTCGGCCGGCTCGCCGGGCAGCACGGTGACGACCCGGGCCAGATGACGACGCCCGTCAGCGGCGGTGTGCTCGATGACGATGCGGCCGTCGAGGGCTGGAACGAGTTGCGGGATCGTGAGGTCCGGCGCGCCTGCCGCGACGTGCCGCATCGCCTGGATCTCGAAGTCGACGACCTCGTCGGGTTCGGCGGAGTTGGAGACCTTGAGCACATGCTCGCCGATGCGGAAGTTGCGGTCGCGCTCACTGCGCAGCGCCACTGCCTGGTCGGTGAGCCCCCAATGGGCGTGCGCGATCCGCGCCGCCTCGGCGGCGTCGACCACGGGCACGGGCTCGTCAAGCACAGAGGTCACCCCCGCAAACTAGCGCCGAGGAGTCACGAAATCTCGGCGAGGGGTCATCAACTGGGCGCGCCAATCTAAGAAACACGCTAGATATCGACATACGGTGACATCGTGGATCCGATTCGCAACCCGTACGCCCCCGGTGCGGGCCAGCGCCCGCCCGAGCTCGCCGGCCGCGACGAGCAACTCGCGGCGTTCGACGTCGTCCTGCAACGGGTGGCGAGGGGACGCCCCGAACGCTCCCTCGTCCTCACCGGCCTGCGCGGTGTCGGCAAGACCGTGCTGCTCAACGCGCTGCGCTCGGCTGCCGTACGCCGCAAGTGGGGGACCGGCAAACTCGAAGCCCGCCCCGACCAGGGGCTGCGCCGTCCGTTGAGCAGTGCGCTGCATCAAGCCGTACGCGAACTCGGCCACCCGGATCAGGACTCGGTCGACCAGGTGCTCGGTGTGATTCGGGCCTTCGCCCAGCGAGATGCGGGCGCGGGCGCGCGACTCAAAGACCAGTGGAGTCCCGGCATCGACGTCCCGGCCGCGCGTGGACGCGCCGACTCCGGTGACATCGAGATCGACCTGGTGGAACTGCTCTCCGATGTCGGCGGGCTCGCGGCCGACACCGGACGTGGTGTCGCGGTCTTCCTCGACGAAATGCAAGACCTCGGCCCCGACGACGTCTCGGCGCTCTGCGCGGCCTGCCACGAACTCTCCCAATCGGGACTGCCGCTGATCGTCGTGGGAGCCGGGCTGCCGCACCTGCCCGCGGTGTTGAGTGCGTCGAAGTCCTACTCCGAGCGCCTCTTCTCCTACCAGCGCATCGACCGGTTGCCGCGCGCCGCCGCCGACCAGGCGCTCGCGGCGCCGGCCGCCGACGAGGACGCGTCGTACGAAACCGCCGCCCTCGATGCGATGTACGCCGCGACCGGCGGCTATCCGTACTTCATCCAGGCCTACGGCAAGGCGGTCTGGGACCGCGCCACGGCATCACCGATCACGGCCGAAGACGTCGCGGGGGCAGCGCCGGAAGCCGAGGCTGAGTTGGCGGTGGGATTCTTCGGCAGTCGGTACGAGCGTGCCACTCCCGGGGAGCGGGAGTACCTGATGGCCATGGCCGACGTCGAGGAGTCACAAAAATCCGCCGAGGGGTCACAAACTCACGCCGAGGGGTCACGAACTCCGACAGATTCGGTCTCGACCGCCGACGTGGCCACTCATCTCGGCAAGAAGCCGCAGTCGTTGTCGGCCAGCTCGCGACGCCTTGCTCAAGAAGGGCCTGATCTATTCCGGCGAGCGCGGCCGGATCGCCTTCACGGTGCCGCACTTCGGGAGATACCTGCGCGAGCGGGGATGACACGCGCAGTTCGTGACTCCTCGGCGGGAGTCGCTCACGGCGCTGCGATGAGTACGCATTCCAAGCTGCTCGGCTGGCAGCGCGCCATCCGCTCGGCGCTGCCGCCGATCTTGCGTACGGTCGCGACGACGTAGTCGTCGTCCTCCCACTGATAGTGCCGGACGACGAAGTCCCAACCGTCGGGCGCCGCCATGGCTGACGTGCCGTCCCCACCGATCGGACCGACCTCGAGGGCGTTGATCTGCTCGACTTCCCCGCCCGTGCTCCCGGCGGGCGTCGACAGACTCCACGTACCCGACGAGTTGACCGAGATGTCGTCGAAGTTGGGCAACGGCTCCCGACCCCTCGTGACGACACCGGTGTTGTCCACCGACGTGAGATAGACCTCGCCGGTCTGGCCGTCGTAGATCTCGCCCTCGTCCTCGCGAGAGATCAGACCACCGGGTGAGCTGCCGATGATGTGGATGGCCTTCGGAAGGTCCACCGTGCGATCTTCGCGCGGCACCCACATCACCGACTCACCGCCGCCTTGCACGATGACGCCACCGAAGTCGGTGACGGCGCGGACGCGAGCGTCTCGCCCAAATGTGGCCTGCCCGAACCCTTCGCCGTCAGGTGAGGTGTCAAAGCCGGTCACCACGACCTTTTCGCCTCGCAGGCTGAAGTGCGCGACGTACTTGCCGTTCGGCGAGATCACGGGAGCCTCCTGGATCGCGCCTTCGATCTCCTGCACGGACGTGCCACGCCCCCACATCCAGGTGCCGTCCTTCTTCAACGCGACGTACGCCTCCGCACCCGGATAGACCGTCCAAAACTCGCCCAGGTCCACGCCGCGCACCCATAGCCGACCGTCGACAACGTGCGGGATCGAGGGCGCATTCGTCGGGATCGGACCGGGAGCGGGGCGCTCGGTGGCAGAGGTCGACGGCACGGACTCGGTGACTGTCGGCGCAGGGGCCGGTTGCAGGTCACCACCACGACCACTCGTGATCACCGCCACGATGCCGACGATCAGCAGCACGGCCGCAGCCACCAGCAGCGGGCCCAGGAATCGGCGGGGCGCTCGCGCGGGCCGTTCGGCAGGCGTCGGCAGCGCGGGCCGGGGCGGAATCGTCAGCCCTTCCGCCAGTTCGCGAAGTTCGCGAGCAAGTTCCTTCTCCAGGTCCAACATGTCAGTCCTCCCTCCCGGACTCGGTCGTCGCCATGGCTTCGCGCAGGTTGCGCAAGGCGTCGTGGGCAGTGGATTTCACGGTGCCGCGTGAGCAGCCCAGCGTCTCGGCGATCTCGGCCTCGCTGAGTTGTTCGTAGTAACGCAGCACGATCACCGCACGTTGCCGCGGGGCCAGCGCACGGATGTGCGGCCAGATCGCCAGCCGATCCTCGATGCCAGCAGGCGCCTGCGCGGCCGGCTCCGGCACCTCGTCGCGCAAGACCTCCAGGCGCCGCTTGGCGGGTCGCCGGTCCGAGAGGAACGTGTTGGTCAACGTCCGTCGCAGGTAGGCCTGCGGCGAGTCGGCATTGCGTACGCGATCCCACGCGCCGTGGGCCTTGATCAGCGTCTGCTGGGCGATGTCCTCGGCGTCTGCATGGTTGCCGGTCAGCAGGTAGGCCGCACGATAGAGCGCGGGCCACGCCGTGGCGCCGTACTCCTCGAACGACACGGGCCTGGTCATGGTGTCCATCCTTGCCTCACCTCCACGACCCACTGACTCCGGTGTCGCGTGGGAGGTTGGGTGGGCGTACGGCCTAACGTGATGCCCATGAGTGAGCGCCAGGAGCAGGGGCCGTCCGGGCCTGACCGGATCGCGCTCAGCCGCAAGCTCGCCGTGCTCCTGGACGACCTCGTCCCGATCCCAGGCACCAAGCAGGCGATCGGTGTGGATGCAGTGATCGGGCTGATCCCCGGCATCGGCGACCTGCTGGGCTCGGGGCTCTCCAGCGCGATCCTGTACGACGCGATCCGGGCTCGGGTGCCGATTCCGACGCTGGCGCTGATGGGCTGGAACCTGATCCTCGATGCCCTCCTCGGGCTGGTCCCCGCGATCGGCGACCTGCTGGACGTGGCGCATCGGGCCAACCGCAAGAACTACCGCCTGCTGCTCGCGGCGGTGGAGAAGAACCCCGACCCCGCGCCGCCCACGGCCGGCTATCTGATCGCGGCCACCGTGCTGACCGTGCTGCCGCTGCTGGTGTCGATCGCACTCGGAATCGTCGTGCTGGTCGTGTTGTGGCGCTGGATCTTCTGAGTCAGTCGAGCACGACCTCGATCTCGTCCCCGAGCGACCACCCCTGCGTCAACGGCAGTCGGTCGCCCGAATAGAAGACGCCGGGGTCGTACCAGTTCGACTTGCGACCGCGCGCCAGCAGGCCCATCTCCTCGTACGTCACGCCGACCACTTCGGCGCAGTACGCCGACTCGAGCCGCTCTTGCCGACTGCGCGGGTCGTCCTCGATCACCGAGCGTCCGCGCAGCCAGCGCCAGGCCAAAGCGGACGTACGCGGGAACGAGGTGCCGTCCCACCGCGCGATCGCCCGCAGTGCGCCGTCCTCCTGCGCGCGCCCGGCTTCGGGAGCGAGTTGGCGTACCCAGGCCTGTTGACCGAGTTCGCGGGTCCACTTCTCCACGGCCCCGCGCAGGTCGTGCAGTTGCACGCCGCGGTGGTGATCGCCGGTCCACAGGTCGAGCAGCGACTTGCCCAACTCGGCATGCCACATCATCGGCGGCAGGTCGTCGAGCACCAGCGCCATCCCGACGTGGTTGACCGGCGCATTGGTGGCCGTACGGATCGCCTTGTCGGCCAACGTGTCGCCCCGAAATAGCCACAGATCGCCCGTACGCGTGGCGTCGACCGCTTGGTCGAGCGAGATCACCTGTTCACCTGTTCCTGGGTCGCCTCCGCGGCTCGAGCGTGCAGCCGCGCGCGGATCTCGTCTGGCGTGTACGCCCGGCGCTGGCGCTCCTTGCGCGCCGCCAGCACCCCCGTCGCGGTCAACCCGACGACGCCCGCGAGTCCGATCCACTTCCACCATCGACCTGCCATGGCGGCGAGCGTAAAGGTGCGCGCTGGCTCTAGGGTTGCGCCATGCCACGGCCGCAGGTCGTCGCCCACCGGGGCGCGAGTCACGAGACCGCCGAGCACACGCTGGGTGCGTACGTCCAGGCGTTGGAGGCGGGTGCCGACGCGATCGAATGCGACGTACGCCTGACCGCCGATGGCCACCTGGTCTGCGTCCACGACCGCGACCTGAGACGTACGGCCGCCAACAAGGGCGTCGTCTCGACGATGGACCTCGCCGACCTCGACCAGTTCGACTTCGCCAGTTGGAAGAACCCGTGGGGCGAGGATCGAGAACTCACCGACGAGCACGTCGACCTGCGCAAGGTGCTCACGTTGCGCAGGCTGATCGAGACGGTGCTGGCCTGCGATCGACGCGTCGAGATGGCGATCGAGACCAAGCATCCGACCCGCTATGCCGGGCTGGTGGAGCGCAAGCTCGCCGCGATGCTGAGGGAGTACGACCTGGCGGGCCCGGACTCGCCGGTGCGGGTGATGAGCTTCTCGTACAACGCTCTGGGCCGGATGCGACGGCTGACCCCCGACCTGCGGCTGGTGATGCTGATCGAGCGCAAGCGGCTGTGGCCGATGCTCAAAGAGGTCATCCACGACGACTGGATCCTGGGGCCGGGTGTCGAGCTGCTCAAGCATCCGAGTTTCGCCGAGAAGATGGTGCGCAGTCGGCGCGAGTTGCACGTGTGGACGGTCAACACCGAGGCCGACCTGCGGTTGTGTCTCGATCTGGGGGTCAAGGCCGTGATCACCGACCGGCCCGCCTTCATGCTCGACCGCCTCGGTGGTTGAGCCGGTGCTCGTCTAGGTTTGGCGACCATGGGCAAGAAGTCGCGCAGCAAGCAGCAGCAACCCGCCGCAACCGGTGACGGCCCCAACCCTCGGCAGCCATGCCCGTGCGGGTCGGGCAAGCGCTACAAGGCCTGCCACGGGGGGAGTGGCGCGATCTTTGTCGCGCGTCCGTTCGAGGGGCTTCCGGGCGAGGCGGACATCGTCGCCCTGCGGGAGTTCGTCCCGGCCGGGACGATGTCGTTGACGCTGTCGAGCGATGCCTCTCGGGAGGTGCAGTTGTGCACCTTGCTCCCGGGCGCGCTGCCGGCGCTCGTACGAGAGAACGGCGCGGTGTGGCTCGGCTTGCAGGTGCAGCACAACTTCGGTGACCCGGCGCGTGATCTGGGTGCCGTGCTGACCAAGGCGCTCGCCGCGACCGAGGCGGGTCCGATCGGCATCACCGAGCCTCCCGGCGAGGGTCCGCGTCTGCAGGATCTCGTCTCGGACGCGGGAGCCGCGACCGTGCACGACGACTTCAACTTCTGGATCGCCGATGTGGAGGACGTCGACGGTTCGGCCGCACACTCCCTCGAGCACGCCAACGAGTCGATCACCCCCACGGCTCGTCTGACCGAGGTCGAGTCGGCGTACTGGACCAACGTCGGCACCAAGGAGCACCTGCGCTGGGTGATGCTCGAACCCGAGGGCAACATCCTCAACGCGCTGGCAAAGCTGCACGTCTCGGGCGACGACGTGCTGGTCCCGGACTCGCGTCTGGTCGGGATGTTCCGCGCGCACGGTCTGCTCGTACCGGTCTGGGATCTGCCGGTCGGCACCGGCCCGGAGGCGATCGAGGCCCCGGCCGCGAAGTTCAAGCAGTTGCTGGACGAGCATCTGGCGGCCGACGCCGACCTGACCAGCGAGGAGCGGTCGGCCAAGGCCGGCCTGGCCAACCGTCAGGTGACCATCCGCTAGGTCCCGCCCGGCGATAGTCCAGTGCGGAAATGGTCGCGTTCAGTGCTCTAAGACGACCATTTCGCACTGGAGTACGCGGGCGGGGAAGCCGGGGTAAAAGTTTCAACTAGTCGGCCGGCGTGCTGGCCTTCCGCGCGGCGTACTGACTAAGGTCTTCCCTGCCCGGTCGTTGTCGTCTCCCCCGTCGACAGCGGCCGGGTCTCTGCATTGCCGAGGGGTCACAAGATCCCGCCGAGGGGTCACAAAATCCCGCCGAGGGGGCACAAACTCGCGCCGCGGACTCTGCGCAGCCTCACCCCAACGGCTCGCGCGAGATCGGGCACGACATGCACCGCGGGCCACCCCGACCACTGCCGAGTTCGCTGCCCGCGATGCGTACGACCTCGATCCCGGCTGCCTCCAGCCGGTCGTTGGTCTCGTCGTTGCGTTCGTACGCCACCGCGACTCGCGGCGCGAGTGCCAAGGTGTTGTTGCCGTCGTCCCACTGCTCGCGTTCGGCCGTCACCGGGTCGAGTCCGGTGTCGATCTGGTGCAACTGGTCGATCCCCATCGCAGCGGCGGCGGCGATCAGGAAGGGCTGGGGTCCGGTCGTACGCAACTCCAGTTCGGTGTCGTCGTCACTGCCCGCCGGGCCGCCCACCAGCGTCACGGTCCAGGCTTCGAGGGTGTTGGCGATGTTGGGGTACATCACCACCTTGTCGGTGTCGACCATGGTGCAGATCGTGTCGAGGTGCATCGTCGCGCGCTCCTGGGCGATCGGCACCGCGAGCACCGTGGTGGCCAGGCCGGCCTGGAACACCTGTCGGGCCAGGCGCTCGGCGCCGGCGGGAGTCGTACGCTCACCCACGCCGACCGCGATCACACCGGGAGCGAGCAGCAATACGTCGCCACCCTCCACATGTTCGTGGTGCCAGCCGTGGATGGTCGGCGTCCCCGCGAACCGTGGATGGCGGGTGTAGATCAGCTCGGTCAGCTGCGTCTCGCGCATCCGAGCAGGCATCGCCAGCGAGGTGATCGCGACCCGGTCGCGGATCCACACCGACGAGTCGCGGGTGAACAGCAGGTTGGGCAGCGGGTCGATCAGGAAGTCGTGGGTGTCCAGCAACGAGGTGACCAGGCCGAAACCGCCCTCGACCTCGTCGTTGCGGATGCCAGCCGTCAGGTGCGTGGTGAGTTCGTCCGGGCTGGCCGCGGTCAGCGCATCGGTGAGGTAGCGCCGCAGCGTGTCACCCAGGTGCAGGCTGCCCAACGCGCTGGTGATCGCGAGCGCACGGGCCTCCTCCTCGGCGAACGTCTCGGTGAGCAGGTCGGTCAGATAGAGCACTTCGACCCCGCGTCCGCGCAGCGTCTCGGCGAACGCGTCGTGTTCCTCCTGTGCCCGCGCGACCCACGGAATGCCGTCGAAGAGCAGCCGGTCGTTGTTGCGCGGCGTGAGCCGCTTCAGCTCAGGACCGGGTCGGTGCAACATGACGGTCTGCAGGCGACCGACCTCGGAGTCGGCGTAATGCGCTGTTTCAGACATGGGGCCGAGCCTAATGGCGCGGTTGAGCGACGAGAATCTCTACGCGAGCAGTTCGTATGTCAACACGCCCGCCAGCACCAGGCACACCAGTCCGCCGAAGTAGTGCAGCACCGAAAGGCGTACGAACCGCAGCAGCAGGCGACCCACGATCACCGCGAGACCCGAGACGACCAGCAACGCGCCCCAGGCGCCGAGGAAGACCGAGACCGGGTCGTCGTACTTCGCGACCAGAGAGATCGTGAGCAGTTGCGACAGGTCACCCCACTCGGCGGCGAACAGCACCAGGAACGACGTAGCGATGACCTTGAATCCGTGTGCGGTCGGGTCGGACTTCGAGGCGTACTCGGACTCCTGATCTGCTTCGTCGGCGTCCGCGGTCGGCGCCGAACGCAGCAAGAAGAAGGCGCCGGCGAGGAACATCACGATCGCCGCGATGTGGACGGCGTTCGCAGGCAGGAACGACGCCGCCTTGCCCAGCGCGATCGCGACCGAGGTCTGCACCAGGAAGGCGAGGCCGACGCCGATCCACACGAAGAGCGGACGCATCTTGGTCGACATGACCAGGGTGGCGATGAAGGTCTTGTCGGGCAGTTCGACGACGAAGATCGCCGCGAAGGTAAGGGCGATGACAGCCAGATCCACTCACCCATTCTCGCAGGACCTCGGTTGTTCATCCGTACGCCCTTCTCAATGTCTGTGCCCGGGTGTTGAGTGTGTGCATGGCGAAGTTCGAGTCCTACAAGCAGGGCGTGCCCAACTGGATCGAGCACAGCAGTGCCGATCCCGCGGCATCCAAGGAATTCTATGGCCGGCTCTTCGGCTGGGAGTACGACGACCAGCCGATGGGGGAGACCCCCGCGGAGGGTGTCTATTCCCTGGCCGGCATCGACGGTGACACGGTCGCCGGGCTCGGGCCGGTGATGGGGGATGCGCCACCGTCCTGGGGTGTCTATCTGGCCGCCGACGATGTCGATGCCGCGGTCGAGCGAGCGACGCAGGCTGGCGCTGTCGTGCTCGCGGGTCCCTTCGATGTCTTCGACGCCGGGCGGATGGCCTGGGTGGCGGACCCGCAGGGCGCGGTCGTCGGGTTGTGGCAGGCCCGCAACCACATCGGGTCGCAGCGCGCCAATGAGCCGGGCACCAACATCTGGAACGAGTTGGTGACCACCGACATCGAGGCGGCCACGCAGTTCTACCAGGCCACGGTGGGCCTCGACGCGGACACCCAGGACTGGCCCGGGATGGGCAGTTACACCACCTGGCAGGTCGACGGCGAGAGCGTGGGCGGTGCCTGCCCGCCGTTCGTCGAGGGCATGCCCCCGCACTGGAACGTCTATTTCAACGTCGAGGACGCCGACGCGACCTCCGCGCAGGCTCAGGGGTTGGGCGCGCAGGTGGTGCAGGCACCATTCGACGTGCCTGGGGTCGGCCGGATGGCGGTGCTCCAGGACCCGCAGGGCGCGTACTTCAACCTGATGCAGAACCCGGCCGAGGGCTGAGGCTCACGCGCGGGCGTCGGCATCGGCCGGATAGACCCCCAGGATCTTCACCTCGGTCGTGAAGAAGGCGAGCTCCTCCAACGCATTGCGTACGCCCGGATCCTCGGGGTGCCCGTCGACCTCGGCCAGGAACTGGGTGGCGGTGAACTCGCCGCCGACCATGTAGGACTCCAACTTGGTCATGTTGACGCCGTTGGTCGCGAAGCCGCCCAGGGCCTTATAGAGCGCGGCGGGCAGGTTGCGGACGTTGAAGACGAAACTGGTCACCACCGGACCGTTGCCACGTGGAGGCTGCACGAAGTCGCGCGAGAGGACCACGAAGCGCGTGGTGTTGTGGTCCTCGTCCTCCACGTCGTGGCGCAACACGTCGAGGCCGTAGATCTCGGCGGCCATCGGCGGTGAGATCGCGGCCTGGGTCGGATCGCCCGCCTCCTTGATCTCACGTGCCGCACCGGCGGTGTCGCCCGCGACGACCGGACGCAGGCCCAGTTCGCGGATCACCTTGCGGCACTGGCCCAGGGCGTGCACGTGGGAGTGGACCGTACGAAGGCCCGCCGGGTCTGCTCCTGGCAACGTCATCAGCGAGAACCTGATCCGCAGGAAGTGCTCGCCGATGATGTGCAGCGACGAGGTGGGCAGGAAGTGGTGGATGTCCGAGACCCGGCCCGCGAGCGAGTTGTCGATCGGGATCATCGCCAGGTCGCAGTCGCCACCCTCCACCGCGGCGAAGACGTCCTCGAACGACGCGCGCGCGACGGCCTCGTACGACGGGTAGTGCTCCTTGCAGACCAGGTGCGAGTTGGCACCTGGCTCGCCCTGATAGGCGATGCGGCGGGTCGCGTCAGTCACGCACGGATCCTCCCACGTAGGGTCGGCGCCATGCCGACCGTCCTCGCTGCTGTCGCACTGGTGGTGGCCTTGACGGCGTTCGTCTTCGCGGTGATCGCACTGCGTCGCCTCGGTCGCTCTCGACCCACACCGAACGCTGACGAGCTGCCCCATGACGTCCAAGGGCTGCGCCAGGAGGTCGCGGCGCTGCGTCAGGAGACGGCCGACGCGCTGCGCCATCTCGCGGTGGTCCGCTACGACGCGTTCGGCGACATGGGCGGACACCTGTCCTGGTCACTCGCGCTGCTCGACGACGAGGGGAACGGTGTCGTGCTGACCTCGATCGCGGGGCGGTCGGAGGCACGGACGTACGCCAAGTCGATCGCCGGGTGGACCTGCCACCAGCAACTCTCGCCCGAGGAAGAGGAAGCAGTCCTCAGCGCACGACCCTGAGGCTGCTCTACTCTCCTGCCCCATGAGGAATCCGCTGACCTGGGTCGCGATCAAACTCGGCTCTGCGTCGTGGCTGCATCGCTATGCGCATCTGATCGTCAAGACCGACCTGCTGATCGGGCGAGTGACGCGCGGCCGGATGACCCTGTTGACCTTCGTCAGCCTGCCGCAGGTCTATCTGACCGTGGCCGGGCGCAAGTCCGGGATACCGCGCACGACACCGCTGCTGTGTGCGCCGACCGAGGACGGCTGGCTGGTCGCCGGGTCGAACTGGGGTGGCCCCAAGCCTCCCGCCTGGGTCGGCAACCTCGCCGCGATCGAGGCGTCGGGCAAGACCGCCAAGGTCGACTGGCACGGCAAGACGTACGCCGTCACGCCGGTCGAGCAGACCGAGGCGTCGGGGCGCGACGGAGCCTGGCGCACGCTGTTGAGCGTGTGGCCCAACTACGCGCTCTATGAGCAGCGGACCGCTCGACAGATCCGGGTGTTCCTGCTGCGGCGGGTCTGATCCTCAGCGGTCATCGGGGCACGCGTACGAGCAGTCGTCCGTGCACACACTCCATGACCAACTCGGTGCCGATGCCGATGGCGTCGCCATCGAGTTGGCGCGGCGTGGCGGTCGCGGCGCGCAGGCTGACGGTGCGCCCCGTCATCCGATCGATCGACTCGTCCGTGCGGGCGTTCTTGGCCAGGATCCGGGCAGCCACCGGGATCCATGACAAGAACTTGCGCGGGTGCAGGATCACCACGTCGAGCATCCCGTCGTCGATCACCGCATCGGGCATCAACGGCATCCCGGCTTGGAGGAACCCGACGTTGCCAACCACGACCGTACGCGCGCGGTGCGTGGTGGGCTCGCCACCATCGACGGAGATCTCGATCTTGACCGCGGGGATCATCAGCGACTTCAGGCCGGAGACGAAGTAGGCGATCCAGCCGACCTTCTTCTTGAGGTCTTCGTTGACGCCCTCCATGATCGCCGCGTCCATTCCCATGCCGGCCATCACCATGAAGTGGGTCGGCGCGATCTCGTCACCGGAGACGTTGACCAGATCGATCGCCCGGTCCTGGCCGTTGAGTGCGACGTCGATCGCGGCGCGCAGATAGAGCGGGATGTCGAGGTTGCGCGCCAGCAGGTTGCCGGTGCCGGCGGGGATGATGCCGACGGGGATGCCGGTGCCGGCGAGTTCGGCGCAGACCTCGCGTACGGTCCCGTCGCCACCGCACACCAGCACCAGGTCGGCGCCGGCCCGGGCGGCGGAGGCGGCCATTCCGGTGCCAGGATCTTCGACGGTGGTCTGGTGCCAGGTCGGGTGGCTCCACCCGGATTCGGCGGCCATCGACTCCACGATGTGCTGGAACTGCGACAGGTCGTCGACCTTGACCGGATTGAGGATGACGGCGAGTTGCTTGGTCTTCTGCGGGCCGGTGATCGCGAGCGGCTCGCTGTGACGAGCATGGGAGCGAGGTCGGGGGTCGACGACCACCAGCCCGATCAACACCAGCGCGGCACCCAGGAGCGAGCCGCCGATCACGTCGCTGGGGAAGTGGCGACCCAGCAACAACCGGTCCATGCAGACCAGGAACCACACGCCGAGCAGGACCACGTTGAGCGCGCGCCGCATGCTGCGACGGCGTACGAGCATCGCGACGAGCACTAGCAGGATCCCGACGAACGCCGTGATCGAGGACGCATGGCCGCTGGGGAAGGACTTGCTGTCCAGCAGTCCCACGTTGTCCTGCCAGCCCGGCCGATCGCGACCGAGCGTCAGTTTGATCGTCGTGGTGAGCAGAGAGGTCACGATCATGACGACCACGGCGTACGCAGCGGCGCGGCGGTGGCCTTTGGCCAGCAGCGCGATCGCGAGGATCACAGTGAGCGCCGTCATCCCGATGGTGCCGAAGGCGTGCTCGATGACCCGCAGCACCGACACCAGCGGCGGGTAGTCGTCGGCCCACGCCTCCAGGTGTTTGCCCTGGATGTCGAACTCACCCAGGGGCGCGCGGTCGCGATAGACGAGAACGGTCAGCACCGCGAAGAGGATCAGGGAGACGGCTGCCCAGCCGAGGCTCCGGGTGCGCGGTCGCTCGATCACGCGGGCAAGTATGCCGCCGAGTGGTCGTACGACCCTGATCCCGGGCCTCGCGGGCGCGGATATGCGTGGCTTCGTCATCGGGGCGCCGATTAGCCTTGACCTCATGATCGACCCGAAGGTGCTCAGAGAAGACCACGACCGTGTCCGCGCCGCTCAGGCCAAGCGCGGGCTCCCCACCGACGTCGTGGACCGAGCCCTCTCGGCCGACGCGGCACGTCGGGCCGCGATCTCGGCGTACGAAACCCTGCGGGCTGAGCAGAAGCAGATCGGCAAGGCCGTCGCGCAGGCCCAAGGTGACGAGAAGCAGGCGCTGCTCGACCAGGTGAAGACCCTGGCCGCGGACGTCAAGGCTGCCGAGGCCGCCCAGGACGCGGCAGAGGCCGAGTGGAACGACGCCGTCCGTGCGATCCCCAACCCGGCCGCCGACGAAGCACCCGCTGGCGGCGAGGACGACTTCGTCGTCTTGGAGCATGTCGGCACTCCTCGCGACTTCGCCGCCGAGGGGTTCGAGCCGCGCGACCACATCGAGTTGGGCAAGCTGCTCGGCGCGATCGACCTCGAACGCGGTGCGAAGGTGTCGGGCAGCCGTTTCTACTTCCTGACCGGTGTCGGGGCGCAACTGGAGTTCGCGCTGATCAATCTGGCGATGGAGCAGGCCCGCGCTGCCGGATTCACCCAGGTAATCGCGCCGTCCCTGGTGAAGCCGCGGGCTATGGAGGGCACCGGTTTCCTCGGCCAGGCGGCCGACGACGTCTACCGGATCGAAGGCGAGGACCTCTATCTGGTGGGCACCTCGGAGGTGCCGATGGCGGCCTACCACTGCGACGAGATCCTCGATCCGAGCAGCCTGCCGTTGCGCTACGCGTCGTTCAGTCCGTGTTTTCGCAAGGAGGCCGGCTCGCACGGCAAGGACACCAAGGGCATCATCCGGGTGCACTGGTTCGACAAGGTCGAGATGTTCGTCTACACCACCATCGAGGAGTCGTACGCCGAGCACGAGCGGCTGCTCGCCTGGGAGAAGGAGTTCCTCGACAAGCTCGAGTTGGCCTATCGGGTCATCGACGTGGCGGCGGGAGACCTCGGCCTGAGCGCGCAGCGCAAGTTCGACTGCGAGGCCTGGATCCCCACGCAGGGCAAATACCGTGAGCTCACCTCGACGTCCAACTGCACCGACTTCCAGTCGCGTCGACTCGACATCCGAGTCGCCGGTGAGACGGGCAACACCCACGCGGCCACGCTCAACGGCACCCTGACCGCGATCACGCGCGCGATCGTCGCGATCCTGGAGACCCACCAGAACGCCGACGGCTCGGTCACGCTGCCCAAGGCGCTGCGGCCGTACTTCGGCGACATCGAGGTGCTCAAGCCGGTGAACCGTGCCTGATCCGTCGGTGTCCGATCCTTCAGGGCCTGAGATCCCGGTGGTTGAGGAGGCCGCGCAGCGGCCGTTGGTTCCTGAGGAGGCGACGAAGTCGGCGTCTCGAAGGGCTCGAAACCAATTTCCCAAAGTCATCGCACTCGACATCGACGGCACCCTGCTGGCGTGGGTCGAGGGGGCGGGGCAGACGTACGAAGTCATCGCGCCCCGGCTCTACGAGGCAATCGCACGTGCCGTCGCCGCGGGTGCCCACGTGGTGCTTGCCAGTGGTCGGTCACCGCACGGGATGACCGTGATCGCCGACCTGCTGGACCTGCATCTGGATCAGGTGGGAGCCCAGCGTGAAGGCGACGGGCGGCTGTGGATCGTGGCCTCCAACGGGGCCGTCGTGTTCCGTTACCCGCCCGTCGAGGTGGTGCACGAGGAGATCTTCGACCCGGCTCCCGCCGTCGAGGCCGTGCTGCGCGAGCACCCCACCGCCCTGGTCGCCATCGAGGAGCGCGGGCAGGGCTATCGGGTCTCCAAACCCTTCCCGCACGGTGAACTGTCCGGCACGCAGATCATCACCTCCCTCAAGCAACTGGTAGGGCGCCCCGTAAGTCGCGTCATCATCCGTGACCCGAACGCGACGGCGGACGACTTCGTCGACCTTGCGGGTCGCCTGGGTCTGCACGGCACCGACTACATCGTCGGTTGGACCGCCTGGCTCGACCTGGCACCGGTCGGGGTGTCGAAGGCGTCCGGTCTGCAGCACGTGTGCGACGAACTCGGCATGACTGCGGCGGACTGCCTGGCCATCGGCGACGGCCGCAACGACATCGAGATGTTGCAGTGGGCCGGTCGCGGTGTCGCGATGGGCCAGGCCATCCAGGTCGTGGTGGAGGCGGCCGACGATGTGACCGGCACCGTCCACGAGGACGGTGCGGCGCAGGAACTCGAACGGTGGTTCCCGCCGAAGTGAACCGTGCCCCTGACCGTGCCCCTGACCGTGTCCTGCCCCGCCTCGTCGCGACCGACCTGGACGGCACGTTGCTGGATCCGGAGGGTCGGCTCAGTGAGCGGGCACGCCAGGTGCTCGACGCACTCGACGCGCGCGGCATCCCGGTCGTGTTCACCACCGGGCGACCGCTGCGGTGGATGACGTCGCTGTGGGCAGCCGTGGGGGGTCACGGGCTTGCGGTGTGCAGCAACGGCGCGATCGTGTACGACGTCGAAGCCGACCGGGTCCGTGACATCCACCCGCTGCCTCGCGACAACGCGCTGCGGGTCGCGCGAGTGCTGCGCGAGCGCATCCCGGGCGTCACTTTCGCGATCGAGCACAGCGAAGGCTGGGCCAGCGAGGTCGACTTCCCCGGTCACCCTGACGATCGCACGGGCAAGCACCGCGGCCGGTTCGAGGAGATCTACCGTGACGACGTCGCCAAACTGCTGGCGGTACATCGTGAGCGCGAGCCCGAGGAGTTCTGGGCCGAGGTGGAGCGGCTCGTCGGTGACGTGGTGACGACGACCTGGTCCTCGTCGTACGCGTTGGTGGAGATGAGTGGGCTCGGGGTCACCAAGGCCACGAGTCTGGCTCGCCTGGCCACCGAACTCGGTGTCGCGCCGGAGGAGGTGGTCGCGTTCGGTGACATGCCTAACGACCTGCCGATGCTGGGATGGGCCGGCACGTCGTACGCCGTCGCGAACGCGCACGCGAGCGTGCTGGAGACCGCCGATCACGTGGTGCCCGGGAACGCCGAGGACGGGGTGGCCGTCACACTGGGCGAGATCTTCGGCCTCTGAGGAGGAAAGCGATGCGCCGACTGCTCGCCCTGCTGCTGTTCGCCGGCACGCTGGTGCTCTGGACGCCCGGTGTGTCGTACGCCTGCTCATGTGCCGAGGTCACCACTGTCAAGGAGCGTGTACGCCTGGCCGACGCGGTCTTCGTCGGCACCGTCAGTGACACCCGCGAGGCCGACGATCGGGTGCGCTATCTGGTCGAGGTGGGGGAGGACTTCGGTCAGCAATTGCCCAAGAGGGTGATCGTGACCAGCCAGGGGTCCGATGCCATGTGCGGGCTGCCGAGGGTGGAGCAGTCCACCGAGCGGATCTGGTTCACCGAGATCCGCGGTCAGCGGCTCGACACCAACCTGTGCCTGGACGCCCAGAGTTTCGCCCCCGTCACCGTCGAGCAGGTTGCGGCCGCGATCGGGCCGGAGCCCCCGAGCCTGGCCGGGAAGGTGAAGGGCACGGACCACCTCTCACTCCAACTTCCCACCTGGAAGCGCTGGGCCAGCCTGATCTATGCCCTGGTGCTCACAGGTGGCCTGGTGGTCTTCGTCGTCGGTCACCGTTATCGGGCTCGGCGCGCGCGCCGGCAGCAGCCGCCGACCGTCTAGGCTTCCGGGGTGTTTCGACGGACCTTCGCCGCGCGCGCTGCGGCCCTCTCGCTGGGCGCAGCGCTGGTGCTGCCCACCACTGGGTTGGTGGCCGGCACGGCTGGAGCCTCGGTGCGCCCCAACGGGTGCCTGGTCTCTGCCGACGTCAAGGACTCGGTCGCCTGGGCCGACGTCGTGTTCCGGGGCAAGGTGCAGTCGACCACGCGCGAGAAGCGCCGCTTTGTGTATCTCGTACACGTCGACCACGTGTGGAAGCGTGACTCGGTGCTGCCCGACACCGCGCGGGTGCAGTCCCCGACCCCGAACGTGTCCGGTTGCAGCCTCGGCCGGCTGGAGGCAGGCGACGACATGGTCTTCCTGGCTCGTGCCAAGGGTTCGCTCTTCGAGTCGGACCTGAGCCGCGGCACCGCGCCGTCCGGCACCGACCTGGTCAATGACATCGAGGGCGAGTTAGGGCCTGGTACGTCGCGCAACGGGAGCGGGACGGCGCCGACCGCCGAACTGACCAAGGTCGAGACCGTCGCCCCGCGCGCGGTCTCGCGTCTCACGGCACCCGGCGCGGCTCTCGTACTGCTCGGCTTGCTGGGCCTGGTCGGTATCGGGTTCGCCAAACGCCGTTAGAGGTACATCCCTCCGCCCTCGCCACCCGGGTTCACCGGAGGCATCGGGCCGGGCGCGGCCGGCTGCTCGCCGCCTTGTTGCGGGCCGCCCATGCCCATCGGCAGTGAGCGGCGCATCTGCTCCAACTGCGCACGCGCGGCGACCTGTTGGGCGTAGATCGCGGTCTGGATGCCGTGGAAGAGACCCTCCAGCCAGCCGACGAGTTGCGCCTGGGCGATGCGCAGCTCTGACTCGCTCGGCACGCCGTCCTCGGTGAAGGGCAGTGAGAGTCGCTCCAGCTCATCGATCAGCTCGGGAGCCAGCCCCGATTCGAGTTCCTTGATCGACGCCGCGTGGATTTCCTTGAGGCGAGCGCGACTGGCCTCGTCGAGCGGCGCCGACTTCACCTCTTCGAGCAACTGGCGGATCATCGAGCCGATCCGCATCACCTTGGCGGGCTGCTCGACCAACTGCGTGATGTGGGCGGAGTCATCGTCACCGTCGTCACCGCGGTCGTCGTCCGAAGCCTCCTGGATCTGCAGGGCGCTGGCCGGCACTTGTGCGATCGGCTGCCCATCGGGGCCGATGATGGTGACGGTCTCCTCGGCGGGCGCCTGTCCGGTGCCCTCGGTCGGCTGCTCAGTCATGCGCCCAACACTAGGCGCTGGTCGTGAGCACGATCTTCCCGGTGTTCTCGCCACCCTCGAGCCGACGGTGCGCCTCGGCGGCGTCCGCGAGGTCGTAGGTCGCGCTGACCTGGGTACGGATCCGGCCCTGCTCGACCAACGGCCAGACGTGCTCTCGTACGGCCGCACAGATCGCCGACTTCTCCTCCGTCGGGCGCGCCCGCAGCGAAGTCGCGATCACGGCCGCGCGTCGCTTGAGCAGCGCCGAGATGTCGAGTTCGCCCTTGATGCCGCCCTGCATGCCGATGATGACCAACCGTCCGGAGGTGGCCAGCGACTCGACGTTGCGCGGGAGATATTTCGCGCCCATGTTGTCGAGGATGACGTCGACGCCTCGGCCGTCGGTGACGCGGGACACCTCCTCGACGAAGTCCTGCTCCCGGTAGTTGAGTGCCATGTCCGCTCCGAGTTCGCGGCACAACGCGAGCTTTTCGGGTGAACCTGCGGTGGTGAGCACCCTGGCGCCGTACGCCTTGGCGAGTTGGATCGCGAACGTCCCGATCCCGCCTGCGCCGCCATGGACGAGGAAGTCGTCGCCGGGCTGCAGGTTGGCGATCATGAAGACGTTGGACCAGACCGTCGCGGCGACCTCGGGCAGGGACGCGGCCGTGATCAGGTCGACGCCGTCGGGAATCGCAAGGAGTTGGCCCGCGGGGACGACGACCTGGGTCGCATAGCCACCGCCCGCCAGGAGGGCGCAGGCATCGTCGCCCACCGACCACTCCGACACGTCTTCTCCGACTGCGGCCACCCGGCCGCTGCACTCCAGGCCCAGCACGTCCGAGACCCCTGGCGGCGGTGGATAGAAGCCTTGGCGTTGCAGCAGGTCGGCTCGGTTGACGGCAGTCGCCACGACGTCGAGCAGCACCTCGCCCGGTCCGGGCTCGAGATCGTCGACCTCGCGAAGCTCCAGGACCTCGGGACCACCCGGCTCGCGGGCGAAGACGGCGCGCACGGGCTCAGTCGTCCTCGAACTTGTCGCCCGAATGGTCGACCCCTCGGTCGTCCGGCACCTCGTCGGTGACGTCATCGGGGTCGGCGGCGTCCGCCGGACGGTCCCATTGCGCCGCGAGCGCGCTGGCCTTGGCAGCCAGGGCCTCGGTCTGCACCTCGTCGGCGTCCTGCTGTCCGGCGGCGAACCCGAGGAGGAACGTGGTGATCGGCGCGGCCTTGCGCTCGACCTGATGCGCGGCATCGCGCGCGAGGTCGAGGACCAACGCCTCGTCGACCTCCGTTTCGATGTCGAGGGCGTCCATCAGCTCATCGATCCAGTCATGGAGATTCACGACTCCAAACCTAACGTCGACCCGCGTGTTGTGGGGCGCCCAGCCGGGTCACTGGGGGACATCGGCCCAGTTATCCACGTCGTGCACCTCGTCGGACGACGCGGGCACCGCCACCAGATCCAGGTCACGCAGCAGTCGGAAGAACGGCAGGCCGTGACGAGCGGCCGGGCCAGGATCGACCCGGCGCAACGCCGAGGAAGCGAGTACGCCCGCGAGCGCCCGCCGGCCATCCGGCCCGATCAACCAGGCGCCGTCGCGGGCAGCCGCGGCGAGCAGGCGGCTCACAGTGCCCGAGGTGACGTACGGCATGTCCACCGCGAGCACCACCACCCACTCGGGTGATCCCTCGACTGCCTCAAGTCCGGCCAGCAACCCGGCCGCAGGCCCGCCGAGCACGGGTGACTCGCGCGTGAAACGTACGACTCGCGACGTCGGGGTCTGCCCGCCCACCACCACGACTGACGAGCAACACGCCGTCGCCGTGAGGGCTCGCTCCAACAGCGTGCTCCCCGCGATCTCCAGCGCTGCCTTGTCGGTGCCGCCCAGCCGCGCGCCGGTCCCCCCGGTGAGGATGATCGCGACGGGCGCGGGCTCGACAGGCATGGGCTGAGTATCCCAAGGTGTTCTCGTGAGCGAATCCGAACTCAAGGTGGCGCTCGTCCAGGCCGCATCCTCTCTCGAGCCCCGGGAAAACCGAGAGGCGCTCGCCACCTTGACCCCGACGGGCGTCGACCTGGTCGTCTTCCCCGAGGTGTTCCAGCGTGATTTCGGCCAACCCGGCAGCGATGTCGGACCGTACGCCGAGACGCCTGCCGGCGAGTTCGCGACGACGGTGGCCCAGACGGCGAGCGCGAAGCAGACCACGATCGTGGCCGGGATGTTCGAGCGTTCGGATGACGCGCACCGGCCGTACAACACCTTGATTGCCAAGGGCGCCGTCGACGAGCGCTATCGCAAGGTGCACCTGTACGACTCCTTCGGCTTCAAGGAGTCCGACAGCCTGCGCCGCGCCGAGATCGACCCCGTGGTCTTCGACCTCCAGGGCTTCCGGGTCGGCCTGATGACCTGTTATGACCTGCGCTTCCCGGAGTACGCCCGACTCCTGGTCGAGCAGGACGCCGAGGTGCTCGTACTTCCAGCCGCGTGGGTGGCCGGTGAGCGCAAGGTCGACCACTGGCGCACGCTGTTGCGTGCTCGCGCGATCGAGAACACCTGTTATGTCGTGGCGGTCGGCCAGCCCGGGCCGCGCTATTGCGGCCATTCGAGCGTGATCGCGCCCAACGGTGACGTGGTCGTGGAAGCCGGGGCCGATGCCGAAACGCTGACGGCCACGCTGAGCCGCGACCTGCTCGACGAGACCAGACGTACGAATCCGTCGTTGCTGAACCGCCGGTTATAGGCTGCACGCCCTATGTCCAACCCCACCCCTTCGAGTACGCGTGGCGGCCGTCGCGCCGCGCCGCGTACACGCAACATCAGGCAGCGGCGGGCGTCGCCGGTCGTGGGTCGGCCGGGTGAACGCACCGGGCGCGGGTTGCTGTTGTGGCTGCTGGCCGTCCTGGCGGGCGTCGCGGCCGTCGGTGCGGCCGCTCTCGGCGATGCCCCGGCCGTGCTCGGGGGCATCGGCGCGATCGTGGTCAGTGGCGCGTACACCTGGGCGCTGGCCGCGCGGACGGGTGGTCGCCCGGCGATCTTCGGCGCGCTCGCGGTCGCGCTGGGCGCCATGACGCTGATCGTGGACACCAACGCGCTGCGTGCCGGAGCCGCGGTGATGACCGTGGTCGCCGCCGCCGTGCTGTCCGTCGTAGCGACGGTGCCCGCGGTGACCACGCCTCGCGCAATCGGTGAGGCCGCGATCGCGGTATGCCTGGCGGTCGCGGGATCTGTCGCGGCAGTGGGGTACGAACCCGAGATCTCACCGACCAGGTTCACCTACGTCACCCTCGGGCTCTCTCTGGCGCTCGTGTTGGTGCTCGTCTGGCGCCTCGGCGCGGGCTGGCACGGCCTGGGACGACGCGGCCTGGTGATGGTGCTGGTGGGTTCGGCGGCGCTCGCGGTGCTAGTCACGTACGGCGAACTCTTCCGCCGCTACGGCACCTCCGACCTGGTCGACCAGGTCTTCGCGGGCCGGGACTGGGCGCGCGAGAATCTCGGCGGCGCGCCGCGTCCGCTGCAGTCACTGCTCGGCATCCCCGCTCTCGTCTGGGGTACGCACATGCGCGCGCGTCGCAGGCAGGGATGGTGGGTGTGTGCGTTCGGTGTCGCCGGCACTGCGTCGATCGCACCGCTGCTCGCCGAGTCGGGGATGGGCCTGACCGAACTCCTCATCACCGAGACCGGGGGCCTGCTGATCGGCGGGGTGATCGGCGCGGTCACGATCGCGATCGACGTGGCGCTCACCGGCGGTCGGGTGTCGTCGGGCAAACGGTCACGCCGCTCGGCGGGTGTCGATGCCGTACGCCCCGAGCCCGCGCGCACCAGCCCTCTTCTGTGAGTCCGGTTCTCTTCAGCCCGGCGTTTCGACTACGCGGCGGTAACCCCTAACGTCGGGAGACGTGGCAGAACGCATCCTGGCCGAGATGGTGGCCAACGTCCTCAGTGTGGCCGTCGCGCCCGGCGACGTGGTCGCCCCCGGCGAGACGGTGATGCTGCTGGAGTCGATGAAGATGGAGATCCCCGTCATCGCCGAACACGGCGGCACCGTGGAGTCGATCGGCGTGGATCCCGGCGAGGTCGTCCAGGAGGGCGACATCCTGGTCGTCCTCACCTGACGAACCGGCCTCGACGACTCTGCGTCACACTGTGCTCACGTCGCGTCAGGAGCCTTGAGTTGAAACGCACGATTGCCGCCATCTGCATGGTCCTGCTCGCATCGCTTGCGACTGTTGCGCCACCCGCGGTGGCCGACCCGCCTCCGCAGACAGTCGAGCTGGGACAGAAGTTCACGGTGCGCACGGGTGAACCCGCGACCGTACGTTTCCAGGGCCGAGCAGGACAACGACTCGTACTCTCCTCCTTCCTCGCCACCTGCGACCTGAAGCGACTTTCGCTCACTCGACACGGCACGACGGTGCCGATGAACCGTGCGCGCTTTTGGCGACTCCCCGCGACGGGCACCTACACGCTGCGTGCCGGTCACGACTGCGAAGGCGTGAGCCCGGGCGGCGCGTACTACGACATCGACCAGGCGTACGCCTTGCGCGAACTCGTCATCACCAGGCAATCGCTGCCCGGCAAGATCGTGATGTCGCAGACGCGTACCAGAGTCTTCGCGGCGAAGGTCAGACTCGGCCGTACGCCGATCAAGTTGGGCCGCTCGATCAGTGACTACGGTCCTGTTCAGGTGCTACGCCTTGGCGGCACCCGGGCCAAGGCCGCTGAGCTCCCCCACGAGATGCAGGCCGCGGATGCTGCGGGCGGGCGACTCCTTGCAGTGGTGCCCTCGGTTCAAGGCAGGCTCGCGCTATCTGCTGGTCGGCGACGAGTCGGTGCGGACGTGGACCTACGACGTGCACAACGTGACGCTCGACCAGGTGGGAGTCAGGAGCGAGTCGACGTCACCGCAGTTGGTGCAGTTCACCGCCGGGGCGGGCACGTTGGTCCACCTGGAGACCAGTAACGTGTTGCAAGGACGCGGTTCGGGCGTGGTGCTGCGTACGCGCTGGGGCAAGACCATGCAGCCCAAGTTGGACATGCCCGGCATGGGGCTGTTCCTGTGGCGCCTGGAGAAGCCGGGGACGTACGCCTTCGAGCTCCCCGCGAGTGCGCAAGCCGGAAGAAGGCATCTTCGCACTCTCCGTCACGACGGCGCGCAGTGTGGATCTGGAGCCAGGCGTGACCACGACGATCCCCTTCGGCGGGCGCAAGTGGACGGCCGCGCTGATGGACTCGGAGATGCCTGGTTTCCAGGCGACTTTCACGGTCTCGGCGATCTCAGGGGTGACCCCGGCGCAGGCAGACGGGTGGATCGTCCGGAGTGTTTCGGGCGGCACGCCGAAGCCGTTCCTGACCGAGCTGGGAACGAGTCGCACGTTCTTCTACCCAGAGGGTTTGGTGTTGATGCCGGGGCCTAGCAGGGCGGTCGGCACGATGGACGTACGCCTCGACGTCACGCCGTGGTCGTCGCCATGACGGGTGGCGGAGGAGGCGGGATTCGAACCCGCGGTAGGTCTCCCTACGACCGCTTTCAAGGCGGTTCCGATCGGCCGCTCCGGCACTCCTCCTGATCAACCCCGTCTCGGGGGATGCGGCCCCGAGTCTAGACACAACGTTTCCTAGACTGCGGGGGTGCCAGACACTACCTACCGGCTCGCCAAGCACATCGTCGCCAAGATCGTCGGCCTCTCGCTTGCGTTGGTGGGCGTACTCATGGTCGTGCTGACCCTGGTCGCGGCGTTCGCTCGGTTCCGCCCGCAGGTGCTGGTGCTGGTGGGGTTGCTCGGCTTGGTCATCGTGATCGGTGTCGCGGCGTACGCCGGCCGCGGCCTCACGCTCGTACGCTTCGACGACGTGGGCTATCGCGTGCGTACGCGCCGGGGCTCCGGTGTGCGCTCGGCTCGCTGGGCCGACGTCAAGGACGCCGTGACCGCCGAGGTCGACGGCGTGCCCTGCGTGGTGATCCGCTTGCGCGACGGTCGGTCCACGACGATCCCGGTCGAGTTGCTCGACGGCGACCGCAACGAGTTCGTGCATGACCTGCGCTCGCGCCTGCACGCACGCTGATTCGTACTCGGGGCCGGATTCGTCAGCGCCGCGACTGGACGGGTAACCTCGTGTCCGCTGTCGGGGAGGCGTCGCCTAGTCCGGTCTATGGCGCCCGCCTGCTAAGCGGGTTGAGGGTCAAACCTCTCGCGGGTTCAAATCCCGCCGCCTCCGCCAGCCACCGGCCCCGGCTCTTCGGAGTAGGGGCCGGTCCCGATTTCGGTCGGCGTCGGCCGGTCGGCTATCCTCGTGCAGTCCACTCGCGAGAGTGGGCGGGCGCCTGTAGCTCAACGGATAGAGCATCTGACTACGGATCAGAAGGTTTGGGGTTCGAATCCCTACAGGCGCGCAAATCTCGACACTGTGACCCCGGCCGACCTGCAGGTTTGCCGGGGTCTGTTGTCGTTCCGGGGGTCGAGGATTCGATCGATTCGTCATTTACCCGTCATTTTGGAAGTTCTTTTCAGGCGCCTGGTCGGGTGAGCTCGGGTTGTTGTGGACTGTCACCGAGTGGTGCGGAGCCCGAGAATCCGAACGGGCTGAGGGGTTGACCGCCCCGCGGCCGTGGCGGATGGTGGAGGGACAACAGCGGCAACAGCTCCCACCTGGCGGCCCCGCCGAATCGGCGGCACCGGCATGACCAACAAGGATCAGTCCGGTGCTCTAGGGAAGCCTGATGGTCCCGGCGAATCGCCGGAACCGTGAGACCAGCGGTGGTGGCGAATCGGCCCCACCGTAGGCCCCGCTGATGTCGGATCCACCCAGAACGGTGGTGAGGAACCCTCACCACGCGCCCCTCGCGGCCTCGACGGTTCAGGTTGTCCACCGCGGTCGTGAGCGTCCGCTCGATGAGGGAGTTGGGAAGAACAGACCCTTTGGAGGTGGTGCGCTCAATGGTGTTGCTGGAGTTCAGGGAGACGGAGTCGGTCCGACGCGGAGCGCCGCCAACTGCTTCAGGTAAGCCTCGTCCACGACTTGGCCCACGATCAGCTTGCGCAGGTAGAGCGGTCCGAAGATGGCTTCGAGGAGCCCCCGCGCGTTGGTCCCGGCTGGTAGTTCATCTCGACCGATGGCCCGTTCCACGATCACGGACGCTCGCTTGAAACGGTGGTCCCAGAAGGTCCTGAGCGTGGCACGCATCGACTCGTCATCGCGCGCCCCTGAGATTGACGCACCGAGCACTGCACGTACTGCTGGGAGATCGAGCAGGTCAGAGATCTCGCGTAGAAGGATCTCCATGTCCTGAGTCAGGGAACCCGTGTCCGGCGTGGGGGCCTCCGAGGCGGTCAGGTCGGTGAACAGCTCCGCCAGCAGATCGAGCTTGGTGGGCCACCGGCGGTAGACGGTCGTCTTGTTCACTCCCGCTCGGGCCGCGACGTCGGGGAAGCTGAAATCGGTCGTAGCCCACTTCCTCGAGCAGCGTGAACGTTGCATGGCGAACCGCCGCTCGCACGACCGCGGCGCGCCCCCCAGGGCGACGGCGGGCCTCGCGGTTCTGGTTGCTGGCTGGCGGCACGGCGTGGAGACTCCGGGAGGCGAGATTGTGTCGTAGGACTTCTACACCCTAGTTTAACGGCGCTAGTGCAACTCCAGTTGCACTAGGCGCGTTGATCCAGGAAGAGAGACACCATGCGCAGATTCAGTCAGAAGGTCCGGGATCAGCGGCTGGCAGCGCGTGAAGCGCTTGCCAGATCCGGCGATCTGGCCTTCAAACCGGTCTCCTCGGCGAAGTGGACCAACATCTCCATTTCGCCACGCGGCGCGATGAGGGTTCAGATCGAGCATGACGACATTGCGGGAGCAACTCCGCAGATGATGCGGTGGTGGTTTGAGAACATGGCAGGGACGACCACGTGGAACGGCGTGGACTTCACCGGCCCCGAGATCTCGTTCTATCACCTGTGGCACCATCGCGACCACATTGCGGTCACGCCTCTCACATCGGCACCGAGCGGCCCCCCGAACAAGGGCTTCCAGGTGGGAGCGCTGAGTCGCATTGACGAACAGTTCAACGATTTCGGCTATCGCGTGCACCAAGTGATGCGTACGGTTCGTCTCGACGACGAGGAGTTCACCTTCGAGATCTTGACGATCGGGGGTCTCGTCGGGGGACGCATCACGCACCGGTATGCACCCGTGCCCGGGGGTGTGAGCTTCCATTGCGAGACGCTCATCGACCTACAGGTCCCACTGCTCGGGCCGGTGCTCAACTGGCTGCTGCGTCCCTTCCTCTACTCGCGCAGGACTGCTCATCAGTGGATCCGCCACAACATCGAAGAGACCGGACGAACGGAGCAGGTTGTTCCCCCGATCTATGCAGCTGCGCGCGAGTCAGGCATCAGCATGCCGTAGCAGCAGCGCCACACCCAGTGGGACGACTGCGGCTGCGAGGACAGCGAAGGCCACGACTGCCGGCACGACATCGACGATCAGGAGTAACGCTCGGATAGCGACAACCGGGACCGTGGTGCCGACGTACGCGGCCACGAACAGTGCCGCAAGCGTTTCTCCCCGTCGATCTGGTGGGGCAAGGTTTGCGACAGTCGCCAGGCGGCCCCGAACACTGCGCCGTTGCCGGCACTGGCAAGAAACCCGCCCACGGTCAGCGCCAGTCCGATCAGCAGCACGCCGCCAAAGAAGGCGTACGGAAAGACGAGTGGAATCGGCGCGTTGGAAGAACGCCAGCGACGGCCGGCCCCACGGCGAGCCCGCCCAGGTTGCCCACATTCGCGGCCGCGTGGGCCACCGCCGGATCTCCCTGTGGGCGCCACCGCGCATGCAACTCCGGAAGAGCTGCAGCGGCAGTGGTCGAAAATGCCGCGACGCCCAGACCCGACAGGAAGCGGAGGAAGAGCAAAGAGCCCGTGTCTGCCAGGAACATGAACATCCCCGCGCACGCCACCTCCAGCGCCACGCCGCCCAGCAACGCCTGACGCCGACCAATGCGATCGGAAACGTGCCCCACCAGAAGCAGACCGACGACGACACCGACCGCGTAAGCACCGAACGCCAGCGTGACGGTGAACTCGGCAAAACCGTTTCGCGCCTGATAGAGCCCGTAGAGCGGTGTCGGGACAGTCGCGAAGGCCATCACGAACACGAAGGTCCCAGTGACTGTGACGAATCCTCGACGAGCACGCAGCCGATCCAAGAACGCGTTGCCACGGCCCTCGGTCTCGAAGATGACCCAACTCTCACCTATAGCAACTAGAGTTGCTATAGTAGGGGAATGTTCCCCATCCAGACACACTTCGCCGGCCGACCCGTCACCCGAGAAGCGTTCCTCGCCTGGGAGAACCACTGCATCGACGCCGCATCGAAGAGGCTCGGCACCCACGTGCCGGACGGCGCCGTCCACCTACGCCGCGAAACCTTCCTTGAGCAGAAGCTTCGACCTCGGCGCCACGGAGATCGCCAGGCGGCTCAGACGCGACACTGAGTGGAGTGACCGGATTGCGCTCATCCAGGCAAAGATGAGCGCCCGGCGGAGACTCTCCACCATCGACCTCGTCGCACCGACAGGCACGGCCGAAGAGTTCGAGGAATTCTTTTCCGCCGCCGCCACGGACGAAGCGGCCATGCTGCGAGCCTGCCCCGACCACTACGCCATCCGGATGGGACCGGACGGCCAAGAAGTCCTCGAGACCACTGGTGGCAGCCCCCTGGCCGCCCGATTCGTCATCGACTACGACGACGTCTCCTCTTTGGTCACCCCACCCGATCCAGCCTGGCCCGTGCAGGTCGCCGGAGTTGCCCGCGCGGCTGAAGGCACCGCCATCGGCGGCGTGCGCCATCAATTCCGCACGACCAAACAGGGCTTCGAGGCACGACTGACCGTCGAGTTCCCCTTGCCCACCCTGCCCACCATGGTCCGAGGTCACCGCTGGCACCTCGCATGCGAGTTCTCCAACTGGATCGAGGCCGCGTTCCCCCCGGGATCTCCCAGGGTGCAGTAGCCACGTCCGAACCTTGACGAAAATCCGCTCCGACTCATCGCACTCATCTGTCGCCGAGGGTGCGCGGATCTGCCTATGTGAGTCGCGAGGCCGCAGCAATAGCACACAACATTGAGCGACCGAACGTCGCGGCTGCTCGTGACGGACTGCCGTTCGTGACCGAAGACCTCCTGGGTGCCGCTCGGTCGTTCCTTGACGCGAGGGAAGGCTCATCGAGCGCCGCCTCGCCGTAGTGTTGTTCGACGGCGACGACCCTTCCGGGGTAGTCGACGCCGTCCGGGCTTACCGCAACGCAGACGGGGGATTCGGTCATGGCGTCGAACCCGACAAGCGGTGCCCGGCAAGCCTTCCCATCGACGTGGAGCGTGCTCTCGACATCCTCTTGGAGGTCAGGCGGGGCGGTGGAGTGGAGGACTCCGGCAACCTCGCTGTTGACGAGCTCGTTCGGGGCGCATGTGACTGGCTGGCCTCGGACGCCGCACAAGACGGGGCGGTGTCTCTGGCCTTCCCGATCATCGAGTATTATCCCCGAGCCGCGCACTGGTCGGACTGGACCTACGTCCCCGGGTTGAACCCAACCGCCGGGCTGGCCGGGCGACTGCACCAGTTGGGCGTGACCCATCCGTGGCTGGATCGGGCCACCGACTGGACCTGGCGCACTTGGTAGACCGGCGGCGATCTTCTCCTTCAGCGCATGCGTCGCCGCGGTGGGCGTCGCGCCGCTGGCAGTGACCCCTGGATCGTCAGCAACCGTTCGAGTCCGGGTGGGGTCGGTGTGGTGGTCATGGCCATCAGGTGTGCATGGATCACCAC
Organism: Nocardioides sp.; assembly: GCA_037045645.1. Classification (NCBI taxonomy): domain Bacteria; kingdom Bacillati; phylum Actinomycetota; class Actinomycetes; order Propionibacteriales; family Nocardioidaceae; genus Nocardioides; species Nocardioides sp. The sequence goes on along the minus strand of JBAOIH010000011.1, from coordinate 110,859 downwards.
GGAGAAGTCGGGACAGTGCACTCACGCTGTGGAGCGTGAGGCTTCTACATTGGTGACATGGACCAACAGCACGTCGACACGATGTGGGCCGACGAGATCTCGAATCGGGTCGACGACATCCTGAGCGGCCGTGTCGAGACGATTCCTGGCGAGGAGGTCTTTGCTGCGATCGAGGCCCGGTTGGCGGCGCGCGAGGCTAAGCAGGCCCGCCCTCAGGGATCAGGGTGAGCGCACCGACGTGCCGTGGGCGTACCACCGTGAAGTGACGGCGATCCAGGGTGGCAACCTCGGTGACGCCCAATCGCTCAGCCAGGGCAATGACTGAAGCGTCTGTCGTGCCAAGCGGAAGGTCGTCGTAGTGCGTGATCAACTCGGCCATCCGCGCGTAGTCGGAAACAGTGAGATCGATCCCTTCGAGATCCCCTTGCGCAAGCGACCGAATGAAGGCTGCCTCGGCATGGACGCCGCCGAGTTTCTCCAGCATGAAGCCCGTCTCCGCCACGACCGTGGCGGGCACCAGCAGGGGCCGACCCGCAAGTTGAAGGCCAGTGAATAGATCGACGCATGCGCGGTGATCAGGCTGCTTGACGATCGCGGCCGCCACCAACGGGCCGGTGTCGACCAGGATCACAGCGAATCGCGACCGAAGCCTGCACCAGCGAGGAACCCGTCTACATCGCGCGCCACGTTGGCCGGCGCATCCTCACCATCGATGATCCCGAAGAACTCCGGAGGCCACGTGCTGTCGGCCGCAGGGCGTTCCATCCGCCGGCGAACATCCGCAATCGCCAGCGCCACCTGGTCGTCGGGCAGCGCTTCGACGAGTTCGTGCAACTCGTGTCGGTCCGCGGTCATGGGGCCCAGTCTACGTGGATCGCCTGCTTCTGGAGCGATGCTGAGGCGGCGCTGTGGACAGGCCCCGCCGAGGCGGTGGCACACGCGAGTTGTCATTTACTCGTCATAAACCCCCCTCCAAACCACTCCAGAACGACCCAACATCAAACCGGCGGAATCCAGTGTTTGCCCAGGTCAGACAGGGTTTTGAGGTCGCGTGATGAGTCGACAGGAAGTGCCATTTCGGCATCAGAAGGTTTGGGGTTCGAATCCCTACAGGCGCGCAAATCTCGACACTGTGACCCCGGTCGACCTGCAGGTTTGCCGGGGCTGTTGTCGTGCGGGGGTCGAGGATTCGATTGATTCGTCATTTACTCCTCATTTTGGAAGTTCTCCACGGGCGGAGTTGGGTGAGTTCGGGTCATTGTCGACTGTCACCGAGTGGTGCGGAGTCCGAGAATCCGACCGGTCTGAGGGGTTGACCTGCGGTGGTGGCGAATCGCCCCCACCGAGGGTGCTAACTGCTACTAGATCCACCCAGCACGGTGGTGAGGAACCCTCACCACCCGCCCCTCATGGCCGAGGCGATTCAGGTTGTCCATCGTGGTCGTGAGCGTCCGCTCATGGCTCGATGAGAGGAGATGTCCTACTGCGTCGTTACGCTTTCGTTCATGCCGTCATTGCCTCTTGTCGGACGGACAGCAGTCGTCACGGGTGTCAGTCGAAGGCGGGGCATCGGATTCGCGGCGCACGGCTGGGGCGGCCCACTTCTCCTATGAATACGACCACCCTTGACACGCAGAGTGTCCAGTAGGTTCGAGGCGTATTGCGTCAGGTGAATCAGCATTCGTCCCGCAACCTCCAGATGGGGACTACGGCGCGCGGTGCACTCGATGGCTCGCTGAGCGCGGTCCTGTTGGCCTCGGCTTGGAATCGATGGGGTAGCCAGGAGAGGCACGGGATTGCCGAATCTGCTGCAAACTGCGCGCTTCAACTCGCCGGCGTCGTGATCGGGCTTCTGGCGTTCGTCGCGGGCCCACTTCTTGCCACCCCGCCTGCACCCGCGGGGCCAGGGCGAGAGTGCGAGGACTGACGACACGCTTGTCAACCACTTTGGGAACCGACAACTAGTGGCAACTAGTGGCAACTAGTGGCGGAGGCGCTCGGTCGGTTGGCCAGTGATCTCGGCGATGAGGTCGAAGTCCTTATCGAGGTGCAAGACCGTTCTACCGCTGAGCTCGGCCGTGGCGGCGATGAGCAGATCCGGGATCGAGGGAGTTCGGTGCTGTCCTCGTCGGGCGAGGAGGTGCTGAATCTGGACGGCGCGATCCTCCATGGCCGGCGTCAGGTACTCCACCGGCATGGAACCCAACGGAGGGTCCCCCAAGACGCGCGTGAGGTCGGAGGCCGAGCGCGCGGAGTAGCCCACCTCGAGTCGGGTCACCGTCGAGATCGCAACCAGACCGCGTTCGATGCGCGTGGCCCACTCATCGGCCTGGGGTGTCGATGCCAGCCTCACCAGCGCGGACTTGTCGACGAGCCAGACCGTCATGACCAGGCATCACGCATCACGTCGGGATCGGTCAGATCCGCAATCGTGGCGGCGAGGGTGCTGAAGTCCTGCACCGTCACGGACGAGGTGGTGCGGCGCGCCTCAGCGTGCAGCCGCCGACGCAAGTACTCACTCCGAGTCAGCCCCATCTTCTTGGCATGCTCGTCAAGAGCAGCCAGGTCCTCCCCCGGCACGTCTCTGATCAACACGTCAGGCATCTTCCACCTCCCTGATATCGCATGATAGCAACCTCCGGATCTGCCGCGGACTGGCGCACCTCCCAAGCGACAGCAGTTCGAACCAACTGCCTGAGCGCCGGCACCGAGACCTACGTCGCGACCTACAACGACACGGCAGTCGACTTCGCGGTCCTCATACAGGGACCACGCCGAGTCATCGGGTGTCGTCGACATGATCCGCGGTACTTGGAGTGCTTGGGGTGCGGCTGGCAGGTGAGGCCCTGCCCGCGGATGTAGACGATCGTGCCGGTGATCGTGACCAGAGGCGGCTCGTGATCAAGGTCGACATCTGTCGCCGGACGGCCAGCGCTTCACCGAGGCGGGCCGAGGTTCCGAGCATCACCTCGAAGATCTGGGCGAGCTGACCGTCCGGAGGAGGTCGCGGAATGCCAGGGCCAGTGCGGTGGTCGCGGAGGATGCGGCGTACCTCAGCCAAGTCGTTCAGGGACAGCGAGCGGATCTCCGAACGCGAACGTCGCAGCGGCGCTGTCCCGCGGACCGGTTTGCGCGGGAGCGCATCGTGGCGGACTGCGAGGTCGAGGACCTGACCGAGTACGACGCGGCCATGGCGGCCACGCGAAACACCCCGCTGGGCCTCGGTGTTGAGGAAGCGGTCGAGGGTGCTGACCGCCGGGATGCCGAGGTAGTCGGACAACTCCTGGATCGTCAGCAACCGTTCAAGTCCGGGCCGAGCGCTGTACGCGGCGGCTGAGGCAGAGGCATGCGGTCGCGCCAGACCAACAGAGCCTGAGCAGTCTGAGACCCGTCGCGCGCTGACGCAGCCCGATGGATCGGACGCTTGCACGTTGCTAGCATCCAGTTCATGACAACCCTGTACGTGCGTGACGTTCCGGACGAGGTAGCGGCCACTTTGAAGGCGCGCGCCGCTGCGGAAGGTAAGTCGGTCTCTGCGTATGTTGTCGCCGAGCTCGGACGCATCGCATCGCGTCCCACCAACGCCGAGATCGTGGAGCGCCTGCGGCAGTTGGACCGAAGCCTTGGGCCCACGAGCACTGACATCGTCGACACGCTCGCGCAGTCGCGCAGGTGATCGTCATCGACGCCTCCGCCATGGTGGAGGCCTTGGTTGGTCGCGATGTGGAGGCGAGCTTGCTCGATGCGCTTGCCGGCGATGTGGCCGCACCGCACCTGCTGGACATCGAGGTGGTGTCAGTGCTGCGTGGACTCGTTCTCGGTCACAAGCTGCCGCAGCCCTCGGCCGAGGCTGCACTGAGCCACTACTTCGATTTGTCGATCGACAGACGCGAAATGGCGCCACTGGTCGGGCGCGTGTGGGACCTGCGTCACCAGTTCACGAGTTATGACGCCAGCTACCTTGCCCTGGCGGAGGCGCTGGGAGCTCCGCTGCACACGTGCGATGTCAAACTCGACGGTGGAGGCCACAAGGCCGCGGTTCGCGTTCATGGAAGAAGCCGCTGATCTGGCTGACAGCGTGCCGACTACTTACCCCTGCGCGTGCTTGCGGCTGAGCCGCACCACGTCGGCAACCTGAAGGGGCTCTCGATCACGTTCGAGATGGCCCATCAACACGATGAACAAGACCGCCGTGGTGAGCGCGTCCCCGAGTGCGTGGTGTGGAGTGAAAACAGGCAGATCCAGTTGTCGGGCAAGCAGCTCGAGGCTGGGTTCGTGGCCCTCGACCTCCACGCCACGCCCGCACGCTCGCGCCAGGGCGGCGGTGTCGACCAGCCCCTCGGGTACGCGTTGGCGCAGCGGCGCCAGCGCCCGGTTCAAGAATGCCCGCTCGATCCAGGCCGCGTGCGCCACGAGCACCGAGCCGTGCAGCCGTGCGTGGAGTGCGTCGATCACCTGGGGCATCGTCGGTGCGGAGGCGAGTTCGTCTCGGGTCAGGGAGTGGATCTTCAACGCCTCGGTGGCGATCGGGCAAGACGGGCGTACGGGCTGGTACCACGAGGTGGCGTTGTCCACGCGTCCCTGCACGACATCCACCGCGCCGATCGACACGATCTCGTCAGAGTCCAGGTCCAGGCCCGTGGTCTCCACGTCGATGACCGTGAAGCGCGCATCTCGCCAAGGGCCTTCGAGCGGGGCGCTCCACGTGCTGACGCGGCGCCACAACCTCATGGCCCACCCCGCTCGGCTTCGAGTCGGCTCTGCACCCGGTGGATCGCCTTGAACGAAGACCGCAGGTGTCGTCGGCGCAGCGTGTCGATCTCGCGGGGATCGATCCAGGTGCTGGGGCGTACGCCCTCACGAATCGCCTCGATCTGATTGACGAAGATCATCTCGAAGATCTCGCGGTGCGCATGCTGAAGCTGCGCGCACTCGTCAGCGGTCAGCAGGCCCGCCTCCAAACCCTGCTGCAAGCGGTCCTGTGTCGAGGCGATCGGCGAACGAGTCTTCACCGCCACCCAACGCCCCAGGCCCACGATCGGGCTGAGGCCGCCCTGCTTGAGGTTGAGTTTGCCGCGGTGCTCGCCGTCGTGGTCGACCACGAAGTCCTTCACGAACCCCAGCGGTGGCCGGTGGGTGAGTGCGTTGGCAAGGGTACGACGGGCGAAGTCATCGCTGCCGGGCAAGGCGTGGACCGCCTCGTCCAGGCTCCGCCCGAGGACCAGACCGGTCACCGCCCGGCTGTCGGCGAGCATGGCCCCCAGCAGCAACGCGCCTTCCGCGTCGGGATTGGCGTACCACTTGCTGGCCCGCTGCACCCACTGCTCATAGGGCCGGCCGAAAAGTGGGTTGGAGGCGTTCGCGCCGTCAGGGCATCGCTCGAGTCCGCATCGCTCCAGCCCCTGGATCACCTCGTCGGCCTGCTGCAAGATGATCTGGGTTTGCGACTTGTCGGTCGGGTTCGCCCAGATCAGCGCGGTGTCCACATCGGAGGTCGGCAATGGCTCGCGGCGGGCCACCGAGCCGAGTACTGACCAGGCGTACGCATCCCCGGCCTCGTCGAAGGGTGGCGTCCAGCGCACCACCTTCTCCAAGACGGCGTCGATCATCGCGCTCAGGATCGCGCCGATCCGCAGCGGTGGCACACCGGCGTCGTAGAGATCCACGCACGTCGGGCGCAGCAGTCCCGCCGCAGCGCTGAGTTCCTCCAGGGACGTCGCCTGGTCGATCGAGGCGCGGATCGTCAACGGGTCGCGGATTTCAGCCGCAGCCAGATCGATGGCTCGACACACGCCGACGACCTCACCGCGAGGGTCGAGCACGACCAGGTGGTGTACGCCGTGGTGCACCATCGTGGTGAAGGCCGAGGCCGCGGTCGCGTCTGAGCGAATCGTCATCGCCGGTGCCGACACGATCGACGACAGGGGCGAGTGCACCGACATCTCGCCGGTCGCAACTCGCTTGCGGCAGTCGCTGTCGGTCATGATGCCCAACTCGCGGCCCAGCCGGATCAGCACGCACGAGCCCCGAGCCTGCGTCATCACCCGCGCCGCTTCGCGGATCGTGACTCGACTGTCACACCACAGCGGGGGTGACATGTGGTCGGTCACCGGGCGCATCGTCGAGTCGATCGCCGCGCTGGTCAGCAATGTCCGCCGGGTTTCGCCGCGCCCCAGACTCTCGAATCGCAAAGCCTCGGGGTGCTCCAGCACCGTGGCCGGATCGGGCAGTAGATAGAGCAAGGTGTCGGTCGCGGCGCGGACGGCCACGGTGGCACTCTGGCGTCCGAGCAGCCAGTACTGCCCGAAGGTGTCGCCCGGACCGAGTTCGTCGACGACCTGGGAACGGTCGAGCATCTGGACCAGCCCAGTTCGGACGATCGCCAGATGCTCGAAGTGCCCCTTCCCGCTCTCGACGATCGTCTCCCCGGCGCGATAGAAGGCCACCTTCACGCGGCGGCCCAACCGCTTCAACTCCGCGGTTTCGAGGCCGTCGTACGGGGCGTGGCGACCCAGGAAATCGACGAACTCCTGCATCCGGAACTCTCCCTGCGAGTCGGGGCAACGCGTGGCCAGACTAAGGGTACCGAAACAATGATCTAGTCCTATATGTTTAAGTCATGCACCCCGCGCCCGAGGCGGTCTGACCTGTGTTGCCAGTGGGTGTCCGCCTGCCGGTCGGACACGGACTGGGCCAGGTGCGGGCGCTCCCACTGGGGGCTGGTGAGTTGCTTGATCGGGAGCTGGTCTACGGCGAATCCCGGCCAGAATCCCTGCGTACTGCTCTCGAACGCTCGCACACCGACGCGTTCGTGGCACTGCATCGAGGCGAAGTGGTGGAGCAGTGGTACGCCGAGCGGTCCCTGGAGACCGCGCCTCAGGCGTTGATGTCGATTACCAAGTCCATGATCGGCTGCGCGGCCGGTGTCCTGGTGGAGCAGGGGTTGCTCGACGTGGCCGCGCCCGCCGTGGCCTACGTACCCGATCTGGCGAACGGCGGTTACGCCGACGTGACCGTACGCGACCTGCTCGACCAGCGCACCGGTGGTGACTACCGCGAGGATCATGACGATCCCGATGGCGAGGTTGCCCTGATCGGCAACGCACTGTTGGGTGTCGACGAGTCTCGGCCGACGTTGCGCGGCTTGGTTGCGTACTCCCCTCGCCTAGGCATCAGCGGCGGACCCTTCGCCTATCGCACTCTCGATACCGAGGCGCTCGCCTGGGTCTTGGAGGTCGCTGCAGGGCGTCCGCTCGTCTCGTTGCTGGCGGATCTGCTTACGCCCCTGGGCCTGGAATCGGAGTGCTCGATCAGCGTGGATCGACTCGGCGTGCCGCACTACGGCGGCGGCCTGGCCATGACCGCGCGCGATCTCGCCAGGTTTGGGCTGATGCTGCTCAACGGGGGTGCGGTGGGGATGACACAAGTGGTGCCCGTGCGCTTTCTCCAGGACGTACGCGCCGGTGCAGACGACTCCGTGGCGGCTTTCCGCGAGAGTCTCTCGCGTCGCGAGATCGACGCGCCAGCCAACGTGGCGACCATCTATCGCAACCAGTTCTGGGTGCCGGCCCAGCGCGGGCGACGGCTGTTGTGCCTGGGCATCCACGGGCAGTTGCTGCTGGTCGATCCTGACAACGAAGCGGTGATCGTGAAGCTCTCCAGCTGGCCTGATGCCCGTGACCCCGACCTCTTCAGCCTCGGCCTGACCTGTGCCGCCACCGTCGCGGAGACGCTCGGTGGACATCGCCCCGACCGCCCTCACCTGATCGCCTGACCATGTTGCGCACCGCCATCTCGCTACTGAAGGAGTTCCTGATGAGCACCACCCGTCGCCCGCAGAACCAGCCGCCGGAGCAGCAGCAGCCGGAGTCCAACCCACAGGCAAGGCCAGAGTCGGGGGCACCCGAACGGCGCCACCTTCGCAACATGTCGGAGATCCGTACGTTCTTTCGCACCAACGAGGTCCCGATCTTCTTCGTCGGCCCCACTGCGTTCAACCTCCTGGGGATCGACCGCTGGGTGCGCAACTTGTCGTTCATCTCCTATTACGACTCCTGGGACGGCTACCACCCACGCGTGTTCTCGCCGGCGGAGATCGAGCACGAGGACTTCACGTCCGGTGAGGACATCAACAACTACCTGCTGCGGCACCCGGCCGTACGCGAACGGATCGCGAAGGCCGTCAAGCGCACCGGCGATCGCCCGAAGGTTGCGATGGTCTTCTTCGACGAGGAGACCGAGGCGATCTGCGAGGAGCTCGGCTACGACCTGATCCTGCCTTCGTTCGAGTTGCGCAATCGCCTCGATTCGAAGATCACCACCACCCGACTCGGCAACGAGGCGGGTGCGCCTTCGGTGCCGAACATCTTGACCACGGTGGAGTCGTACGACGACCTCAACGAGCAGTCCACGGCCGCCGGGCTCGGCACCGACCTGGTGTTGCAGACGGCGTACGGTGACTCGGGCAAGACGACCTTCTTCGTCGCTTCTCGCGAGGACTGGAACAAGTGCGCGGCCGATGTCACCGGTGAGCTGTTGAAGGTGATGAAGCGGATCAACAACCTCGCGGCGGCCGTCGAGGCGGTCAACACCCGCCACGGCACGGTCGTCGGACCGTTCATGACCGACCTGACCGGCTACACCGAGCTCACCCCCTATCGCGGTGGCTGGTGCGGCAACGACCTCTATCCGGAGGCGCTCACCGATGCCCAGCGCAGCCGCGCGATCGAGCACGTGTCCCGGCTTGGTGACCGGCTGCGCGACGAGGGCTACCACGGCTTCTTCGAGGTGGACGTGCTGGTGGATACCGACACCGACGAGGTCTATCTGGGCGAGCTGAACCCGCGCATCTCGGGTGCGAGCTCGATGACCAACGTGACCGCGGGGGCGTACGCCGATGTGCCGCTGTTCCTCTTCCACCTGCTCGAATATCTCGACGTCGACTACGACCTCGACGTGGACGAGATCAACCAGCGTTGGCGCGAACTGGCGGCGGTCGACGTGTGGAGCCAACTGATCATGAAGACCTCCGACGAGCGGGTGAAACTGATCGAGAAGGCGCCCAAGACCGGCATCTATCGCCTCCAGCCCGATGGCACCTTGGAGTACGAACGCAACACTCTCGACTGGCATTACCTCAACGACACCGACGAGGCGTTCTTCCTGCGCGTGTACGGCGAGGGTGGCTACCTGTTCAAGGGCGCGGACCTCGGCATCTTGGTGACCAAGGCGCGCATGCAGATCGACAACGGGCTGACCGAGAAGTGCCTGCACTTCATCGACGGCATCAAGGAGGGGTACGAGGCGACCCCCGTGGACGAGATCCCGGTCGGCGCCAACTATCTGGCCTACCTGAAGTAGGTCAGCTCGACAGCTCGCGGGCGATCGCGCGGAAGGCCGCGATCGTGGAGGTGAGGCGATCGAGATCCTGCGGGGCCGGCCACGAGGAGAGCTTCACGCCCACCGTGCCCGTCGACCATTCGACGAACACCATCTGGCCGTGGATGCCCAGGCACAGCAGGATCGGCCCGTTGTCACCGGGCACGAACCAGAACTGGTTGCGATACCAGCCTCCGGGCAGGTAGGCCTCGTTCTCTGAGTCGGCGAAGGCTTGGCGTACGTCAGCCGGCGGGTGGGCCGCGGTCTCGATCCACTGCGCCGGGACGATCTGGTGCTGCCCGACGCGGCCGTAGTCGAGCAGCATCAGGCCGAGTCGGCCAAGGTCGCGCAGGGTCGCCGAGATGCCGCCGTCGTGGATGGCGCTGCCCAGGGGGTCCGCCGTCACCTCGGCGTCGTGGAAGGCGCCCATCGGCTGCCACAATCGCTGTGAGGTGAGCTTCGACATCCGCTCCCCGGCTGCCCGCTCGCAGATCCAGCCGAGTGCATCGGTGTCGATGGAGCGGTAGGTGAAGATCCCGTCGTGGTCGCCCTCGCCCTCGATGGTGAGGATGTAGGGATACATGCCGAGCGGGTCGCCGTGATTGCGTGGGGCCCAGCCCATCGACCGCTCCATCACGCGGACTTCCGAGTGCGGGTCGAGATAGGTCTCGTGGAAGCGGATCCCGGTGCGCATGTCGAGCAACGTCTGCACCGATGCCCCGGCATAGCCCGAGCCCGCCATCTCCGGCACGTACGTCTCCACCGGCGCGGTGGGGTCCAAGATCCCGTCGCCGGCCAGGCTTCCGGCCACGCACGACAAGATCGACTTCGACACCGACATCACCAGGTGGCGGCTGCGGCGGACCATGTCGCCGAAGTAGCGCTCGAAGACCAACTCGCCTTGGTGCAGCACGAGGAATCCGTCGGTGTCCGTACGCGCGATCACGTCGTCGACGGTCCCGGGCATGGCCAGCCCGCCGACCTGCACGCTTCCCAGATCCAGTGGCCGCTCGGGCATGGGACGGGGGGTGTCGGTGCCGTGGATGACCTGGCTGGGCATCACCTCGCGCATGTGCTGGAACGCCCACCGCAAGTAGACCGGTGACTGCCAGTTGGCCAGCGTGACCAGCGGTTGGCCCTGGGGGAGCAACGCGCGCGCTGCGTCCACCTCGGCCCACGCTGTCCCGGGGTCCGGCGCATAGTGTGCGTTGCCGGTGGACAGTGATGGTTGGGTCATGAACCTCGTGCACCCGAATCTGTGTGTGGAGAGGCGCCCGCACCGTGCGGACGCGCGGAAGATGGGACGGTAGGCAGGCTAGCCCGCCTACCGTCCCACCGAAGGACCGGTCCCGGTCGGGCTACTCCTTGGGAATGGCGGTGTCGAACGGCGCGGTACTGCGCCCAGCAGTGGGGTGCACCGCCTGGTAGATCAGGCCCACCGCCAAGACGATGAGTCCCGAGATCAGCACGGACCAGTTGTCGTACCACGCGACGCCGTCCCCGCCCAGCGGGCGGATCAGGCAGATGATGCCCATGATCCCCCAGGTAAGGGCGAGCACGTTCACGGGCAGGCCCCAGCCCCCGAGCGTGAACTTGCCGCTGGGCTGCCAGCCCCTCAGACGAGCGCGCAGCGCGGCCAGGACGACCATCTGGAACCCGATGTAGATGCCCAGGGCGGCGAAGCCCACGATCTTGGCCGTCGCGTTGGTGGAGACCTTCGAGCCCAGGATGATCAGGGTAGGCACGAGGGCCGCGAGAGCCAGGGCGTACGGCGGAATGTGGCGGGCCTGCCAGAACTGCTTGAGCAGCGAGGAGCCCATGATCATGTCGTCGCGACCGTAGGAGAACGCGAGTCGTGAGGCGGCGGCCTGAAGGCTGATCACACAGGAGAGGAAGGACAGCAGCACCACGAAGAGGACGATGCGGGCGCCGGTGTGGCCGAAGGCTTCCTCAAGCACGGTCTCGACGGGGGTGGTGTTCTCGCCGGAGATGACGGCTGGAATGTCGGTCACGGCGAGCACGAGCGCCAACGTCACCCAGATGGCGGCCGCGCCGCCGATATAGATGGTGCGACGCATGGCCTTGGGGATGAGTTTGCCCGGATTGGGGACCTCTTCCGCGACGTCGCCGCAGGCCTCGAAGCCGTAGTACTGGTAGATGCCGAGGAGGGCGGCGGCCGCGAACGCCCAGAAGTAGCTCTGGCCGTCGGCTGCGCCCATCGAGTCGAAGATGATGCCTACGCCGTGCTCTCGGTGGGCGATGAGCAGCCAGAGGCCGACGACCAGGGCGCCACTGAGTTCGGCGATGAAGCCCAGCATCGCGGCGACGGAGAGCGCCTTCGTGCCGAGGAAGTTGATGATGGTGGCCAGGGTGAGAATCGCGATCGCACACATGATGGTGGCGTTGACCGTCGGGGTGACTTCGAATGCCGCGGCGACATAGGGCGCCGAGCCGTACGACACCGATGCGATGGTTGCGAAGAGCGCACACATATAGACCCAGCCGGTCATCCAGGCCCATTTCTTGCCCCACAGACGCCGTGCCCAGGGGTAGACGCCGCCAGCCACGGGGTATTGCGCGACCACCTCGGCGAAGACGAGGGCGACGAAGAACTGACCGACGCCGGCGATGACAAGGGTCCAGATCATCGGCGGGCCCGCCATCGCGAGCGCGAACGCGAAGACCGTGTAGACGCCGGCGACAGGGGAGAGGTAGGTAAAACCGAGCGAGAAGTTCGCCCACGGGCTCATGTCCCGCTTGAACTCCGTGGAGTAGCCGAGAGACGCCAGGTGCGCGGCATCCTCGTCGTGCTCGTCGTGCGGAACGGTTGTCATTGGTCTGATCCCATCTGGAGTGGCGCCCCGGGGGCGCCGGCGCTGGCGTGAAAACAGGTCGAGATGTTGGGGTCCGAGATGGGCCTCGGCATCGGCCGAAAACGAAAACTACAATCTTGGGGGATTAGCCGCAAGCAATTGCGCCGGCTACTGTCGGGTAGCCTCGTGCGTACTGCTCGATGCATTCTTGAGAGGACCTCGCCCACGTGCCGAAGTTGTCCGTGCTCACCCCGGCTTCGGCTGGTGGTACGCGTGCGGCCGAAGTCGTGGCGCGGCTCAAAGAGGCCATGTTCCTCGGCATCGTGAGCCCCGGAGAACAACTCCCGACCGAGGTGGATCTGGCTCGGCAGTTCGGCGTTGCTCCGATGACGATCCGCGAGGCGCTCTCGGCCTTGCGCGACATGGGTCTGGTCGAGACAAGGCGCGGGCGTACGGGTGGCTCGTTCGTACGCCGCCAGGCCCAACTGATGACTGACGAGTCGCTGGCGCACCTCCAGGAACTGTCGATCTCGCAACTGCGCGACCTCATGGACGAGGCCGAAGCCGTGGATGGTCAGTCCGCACGATTGGCGGCGCGGCGCGCGTCGTCGGCCAACCTGGCCCGCCTGCGCGATCTCGTCGACTCGCTGATCAACGCCGACAACGTCGCCGACCGAGTCCGCGCAGACAGCAGATTCCACATCGAACTGGCCGTAGCCGCCCACTCCGAGCGGCTTACGCGAGCTGCCGTACGCATCCAGGCCGAACTCAGCAGCATGCTCTGGCTGGATTTGTGCGAGGGTCCTGACGTGAAACTCGTCGCTGGGGCGCACCGCGCCATCGCCGAAGCGGTCGCCGCAGGCGAAGAAGACCTTGCTCGCGACTTGGCTGAGCAGCATTCACGCTCGGCCATGGCCAGGCTGGTCGATCTACACCTGATTGCCACGCGCGAGAGCTGACCGATGCCTGACGTCACGTCCTGGGGCCAGCCCTCGGCGGCCGAACTCGCCTCGGCGGTGGGTGCCGTACTCACGCCGGTCTTCGAGCATCTCGATGTGCTCTCGGGCCTGGTTCTCGACTGTTGGCGCGAGGCCGGAGGTGTGATCCGCGAGGAGGACCTGGCTCCGGTCGCCGAACATGTGACCGCGCTGTTGCCGGCCGACCCCCTGCTGGAAGGCCACGGCTACGTTGCCGACATCGGGCTGGTGCGCAACACCGAATCCCACTTCATGATGTGGTGGCAGATGCGTGGCGCTAGGGCGACTCGCCTGCGCCTGAACTCCGAGTTGGCAAGCCTGGATCTGTACGACTACGCCCGCATGGAGTGGTTCACCACGGCCCGCGACGAGCGGCGGCGAGTCATCGTGGGGCCGTACGTCGACTACTCCGGCTCCGAACTCTTTGCGACCACGGTGACCGTGCCGATCTTCGATGGCGACCGGTTCTTGGGTATTGCTGGAGCGGACCTGCATTTTCGTGACTTGGAACGCCGACTGCTGGGGCAGTTGCGCAAGTCGACCGCGCACGTGTGTGTGGTCGACAGCGACCGTCGCGTGATTGCCGTCAACTCGGCCCGCTGGTTGGTGGCGGAGCGGCTCAAGCGCCTTCCCGTGGCTGGCGAGGCCGAGATCGCGGAGGTCGCCGACGTGCCCGGTGGCTTCGGCTGGCAGGTCGCGGTCGCGGTCACCGACGGGTAGGCGTCTGACGAATCCCGCGCGCGTTCTCGGGTGCTGAGGCGCGCCTTGAGCCCACCGGTGGGCTGTGGCGTGGATCACTGGTTGACAAACAATCCTACGTTTCTAGAGTATTCGAAGGTCAGCCTTTCACCCGCCACCGGAGAGCGACATGACCACCACCGCAGTCCCGCATCTGAACCTCGCCGACCCGGCCTTCTCGATCACTTCTGCCGCGGTGCTCGCCGCCCGCGAGCAGCACTGGTATGCCACGACTCCGTACGGCTTCGCGATCTTGCGCTACGAACAACTCAGTCGTTTGATGAAGCACCCCAAGCTGCGGCAAGGCAGCATCGCCTGGCCTGCCCACAACGGCATCGTGGAAGGTCCCCTGGCCACCTGGTGGAAGAGCTGGATCCTCAACAAGGAGGGCGAGGAGCACCACCGACTGCGCCGCCTGATGAACCCCGCCTTCTCGCCCAAGCTCATCGGCAGCCTGGTGCCCCGCTTCCAGGCACTGGGCAACGAACTCATCGACAACTTCCACCACGACGACCACTGCGAGTTCATCAGTGAGTTCGCCGAGCCGTACGCCGCGCGCGTCATCGCGATCATGCTCGGCATTCCCGAAGAGGAATGGCCGATCATCGCCAAGGAGGCCGCGACCATCGGCCTGGCCCTCGGCGTGACCATCCGGGAGGAACTGCCACGGATCGAGGCCGCGCTGGGACGGCTCTACGACTATGCCGACGAACTCATCGCCGACCGTCGAGCCAACCCCCAGGACGACTTCGTCACCACGCTGGTCAACGCCAGCCGAGACGAGGACGGGCGCCTGAGCGACACCGAGCTGCGCGACGGTCTCGTGCTGTTGATCTTCGGCGGGTACGACACCACTCGAAACCAACTTGGGCTGGCGATGCAGACCTTCATGGCGCACCCCGACCAGTGGCGGCTGCTGGCCGAACGCCCCGACCTCGGCAAGGCCGCCGTGGAGGAAGTCATGCGCGTCAACCCCACCGTTCGCTGGGTGACGCGCGAGGCCCTGGAGACCTTCACGTACGAAGACCTCACCGTCCCGGCCGGGACGACCGTCCACATGATCAGCCAGTCCGCCGGCACCGACCCTCGGGTCTTCGGTGAACCTTCGTTCGACATCGAGGCGACCCGCAAGCCGCACTACGGCTTCGGCGGCGGCGCCCACCACTGCCTGGGCCACTTCGTCGCTCGCTCCGACATGAGCGAGGCGTTGCCACTGCTGGCACGGCGGCTGCGCGACCCGTACCCCATGGAGGGCGGCACCTGGCTTCCCGACTCCGGCAACACCGGCCCGGTGCGCCAGCCGATCGGTTTCACGCCCGGCACCTGACGCCTCTCCCGCCCGTTCTCACCCCACGAAAGGACACCCATGAACGTCACCGTCGACATGAATCTGTGCGAGGACCACGGCCAGTGCGCGATCGCCGCGCCCAACGTCTTCCGCATCAACGACGAAGGCAAGTTGGAGTACGACCCCAACCCCGACGACAGCGAGATGAGCAACGTTGAGGAAGCAGCCGACGTCTGCCCGGTCCAGGCGATCCTGATCGGCGACTGAGGTGGGCGAGCACGACTCCCCCGAGCGGATCGCCGTCGTGGGTGGCTCGCTTGCCGGTCTGCGCGCAGCCGAGCAGTTGCGCGCGGCCGGCCACGGCGGACCGATCACGGTCTACGGCGAGGAGTCGCACCTGCCTTACAACCGGCCCCCGCTGTCGAAGGAGGTGCTGGCCGATCCCGAGCGCGACAGCGCCGACTCGATGTTCGAGCGCCTGGCGTTTCGCCGACGCAGTTCGACCGCAGACGTCGACTTCCGGCTCGGTGCGCGCGTCGACTCGGCCGACTTGGCCGCTGGCACGCTCACCCTGGCTGACGGCAGCGTCGAGACGTACGCAGGACTCGTCGCGGCAAGCGGCCTGCGACCTCGCGTGCTGCGTACGGAGGGACCCACCGCCGGACGCCACTGGTTACGCACCATCGACGACTGCCTCAACCTCAAACGTTCCTTGGGCGACCCCCGCGACGTGGTGGTCATCGGCGCCGGCTTCATCGGCTGCGAGACTGCCTGCACCCTGCACAAACTCGGCCACCGCGTGACCATCGTGGAGCCGACCGGAGCGCCGATGAACCGGGTGCTGGGTGTCGAACTGGCCGCCGCCGTGCAGGACTATCACACCCGACAGGGCATCAGTTTCGTCATCGGTCCAGGCGTGGCGGGCTTCACCGGTGACGAGCGCGTCACTGGAGTCACCCTCGACACCGGCCAGACGCTTCCCGCGGACCTGGTGGTGGAGTCGGTCGGGTCCCTCTGCAACACCGAGTGGCTCGGTGGCAACGCTTCTCTCGACCTGACGGACGGCGTCTTGGTCGACAACGACCTCGCCATTGTCGGAGCCGAGCGGGCCGTCGCGGTTGGCGACATCGCTCGCTTTCCCAACCCGCTCTTCGACGAGGTCCCCCGACGTGTCGAGCACTGGAACATCCCCACCGACACCGCCAAACGGGCGGCGGCCACCCTGGTTGCCCAACTCACCGGCACCCCGCACGCCCTCGCGCCGTTCGCTCCGGTGCCTGCCTTCTGGAGCGACCAGTTCGACCTGCGTTTCCAAAGCTATGGCTCACCCGGGCTCGCGGACACTGTCGAGGTCGTCGAAGGCGACCTGGGCGACCTCACTTCCGGGCTGCTGACCCGCTATACCCGCGCCGGCCGACTCGTCGGATCGGTTGCGCTCAATCTGTCCGGGGCTCGGCAACGCGATCTGCGCAATGAGTTCGTCGCCATGGCCCCGGCCTGATTCACCGCACCACCTAGCACCACTCGCCCGCACGATTCGAGAGCAGGAACGCCATGGCCACAACCCCCCTGGATCAACACCGCGAAGGCAACAGCAGCAGCGACGCTCTCGCCGCCGCGAGGGCCGCCATCGAGCAGCACGGTGTGGAGACCATCTATTACCAGGCCGTCACCATCACCGGCCGGGTGCTCGGCAAAGTGATGCCTGCGCGACATCTGGAGCGGGTCGCCGGGCACGGCATCCAGCAGCACCGCACGGCCGCAGCCAACCTTCAGTCCACGCGCGCCGGTGTGCTGCTGGGCGGCGGCGTCAACGCGGCCGAATACACCGCGGTCCCTGACCTGGACACCTTCTCCGTGCTGCCGTGGGACACCACCACGGCGCGGGTGTTCTGTCGGTTGTACGAGCCGGACCACGTGCTCGAGATCGGTGGTGAGCCGTACGCCGCGGACTCTCGCGGGCTGCTGCAGCGAGTGCACGCCGGCTTCACCGAACGCACCGGCTTGGAGATGCGTACGGGCACCGAACCCGAGATGTCCTGGGAAGGCCCCGGGCTGGAGGCCACCTTCCGACCCGACTCGAGCCCGGCGTACCACATCGAACACCTCGAACGCGCCCGGCCGATCTATCAAAAGGTGATCCAGTACGCCCAGGCCATGGGCTTGGACATGATCGAGGGCGACTACGAGGACGAGGGCCAAGTCGAACTCAACTGGATGTACGACCACGCGAACCTCACCGCCGACCGGCTCGTCACCTACCGCCAGATCTGCAAGCAGGTCGCGCGCGAGTTGGGAATCCAGGCCAGCTTCATGCCCAAGCCGTACACCGGCCAGATGGGCAATGGCTGCCACCACAATTTCAGCCTGTGGCGAGGTGATCAGAACGTCTTGGAGGAGAAGGGCGTACGCGAACTGCACCTCACCGACCAGGGCAAGCATGCACTCGGGGGAGTGCTGCTGCACGCGGCCGGCTCGATGCTGGTGATGGGCCGCACGGTCAACTCCTACAAGCGCTATTGGGATGCCGGGCAGTTCGCCCCCTCGAAGATCAACTGGGGCATGGACAACAAGACCTGCACGGTGCGGCTCTCGGCCAACGGCCGGTTGGAGTTCAAGCTCCCCGACGCGGCCGTGAACCCGTACCTCTCCCACGCGATCTTGATCGCAGCGTGCGAGGACGGCCTCAACAACCAGATCGACCCAGGCGAGCCGACCGTCGGCTCCAGTTATGACCAGCCACAGAACGAGGCGTTCCCCACGCTGCCGTTGACCATGGGTGATGCGATCGAGGCGTTCCGCGCCGACACGGTGATCCGGGAGACCTTCGGCGACCCACTCACCGACCTGCTGTTGGCCTACCACGAGGACGAATGGGCGCGCTATTGCGGCCAGGTGTCGGAGTGGGAGCGGATGATGTACTGGGATGACGCCCCGTGAGCGCGCTTCGACTGGCGTGTCTCGACGCCGATGCGCCGCCGTTGTTCGGGCTGGCGTCGGCGCCGGGTGGTCGTCAGGGCTTCGAGCCGGCGGTAGCAGAGTTGGTCGCCGCCGAACTCGGCCGGGAGGTCCAGTGGGTGTTGGTGCCGTGGACCGACATGGTCCCGGCCAGCCAACGCGGCGACGCGGACGCTGTCTTGTGCGGACAGGGGATGACCGATCTGCGCCGTGAGGCCAGCGACTTCACCCGGCCGTACGCCGTCTTCCACGAAGGGGTGCTGATTCGCCGTGGCGAGCCGATCTCGACTGCGGCCGATCTAGCGGGCAAGCGGGTCGCGGCGATCGAGAACAGCACCAACATGACGCTGGCCGAGTCCTTCGACGGTGCGATCTGCGTGCCTTTCGGCAGTGGATCCGACGACGTGTACGCCGACATGCTCGCCGCACTGCTGTCCGGCGAAGTGGACGCCGTGGTCGACGACGACGTGGTGTTCGTGCCGCTGGGGGAGACCCACCCCGACTACGAACTCGCCTTCGTGGTGCGCACGGGCAACCGCTGGGGGATCTCGGTTCCCAAGGGCCATGGCGACACCCTCGCCGAACTCGACGATGCGCTCGGACGCGTTATCGCGGACGGGAGACACAAGGCGGCCTGGCGCGAGTGGCTGCCGACACTGGACTACCCGTTCGAGGACCAGGTGGAGGCCTCCGACTGATGAGACCACTGATCGGTGTGATCGGTCGACGTGCGGCGAGTGTGCCGATCCTGCGGTTCACCGCGACCCTGGCGGCCGAGGCGATGTGCGAGGCCGTCTATGCCGGTGGCGGTGAGCCGGTCGTCTTCCACGGCCTCGGCGCCGGGCCGGGCAGTGAACTCGCAGGTCGGCTGGCACGTTTCGACGCGCTGCTGATGCCTGGTGGCGCCGACCTCGGGCCGGAGCGGTATGGCCAGGAGCCGCACCCGACGACTGTCGAGGTGGTGCCGTGGCAGGACAGTTTCGACATCGCCGTGACCCAGGCGTACCTGGCCAGCGGGCAACCCGCGCTCGCGATCTGCCGCGGCCTCCAGGTGCTCAACGTCGTGTGTGGCGGTGACCTGGTCCAGGATCTCGTCGAGACGACCGTGCCGCATCGCAGCGCGCCCCATCAGGTCAGCGTCACGGCGGGGACCCGGCTGCGGGAGGTCGTGGGTCAAGACGCGATCGAGGTGTCCTCTTACCACCATCAGGCCATCGGGCGCCTCGGCGCAGGCCTGGTGGTGAGCGCCGCCGCAGCTGACGGCGTGATCGAAGCGATCGAGCACGAGAGTGCCGACCTGATCGGGGTGCAGTGGCATCCCGAGGACCTGTTCGGCACCAACGCCACCGACCTCGCGCTCTTTGCCGACCTCGCCGAGCGCGCCGAACGCTGGCGGTCGCAGACGTGACGGACTCAGCCTTCGTCACCGTCGAGTCAGTCACTCCAAAGCAGTCACCGTCGGCAGATCCGGTGGCGCACGTGGCCGTGCTCGTGTCGCTGAACTTCCCCGACATGAACGCCGAGACTGCGGCGCTCGTACGCCGTTTCACAGCCGTTGCGTTGCAGGAACTTGTGGAGCAGGGGGTGTCGTACGAACTCTTCGACACCTCCGAACCGCTTGCCGACCCGGCGCTCGTCGCCCGGTGCGATGGCTTGTTGATGCTGGGCGGAGGGGATGTCGACGGGTCGTTGTACGGCGCCCCGGATGGCGATGTGCCGAACTCGTACGGCGTCGACCTGCGCGCCGATCACGACGGCATCGCCGCCGCCGAGGCGGCTGTCGCCGACGACCTCCCGGTGCTGGGCATCTGCCGCGGATCGCAACTGCTCAATGTCGCGCGCGGGGGCACGATCATCCCCGATATCGACGACTTCGGGCTTCACCGCGGCGGGCCTGGTGAGGAGATGTTCCTCGACGAGGAGATCCTTCTCGAACCGAGTTCGCGGATCGCGCGCCTACTCGGCAACGAGCGCATCACGGTGCGTTCGGGCCATCACCAGGCGGTGGACCGCATCGGTCGCGGGCTGGTGATCACCGCGCGTGCCCACGATGGCATCGTGGAAGGGTTCGAAGATCCGGATCGCTGGTTGGTCGGAGTTCAGTGGCATCCCGAAGACGACCGCGGCTCGGCCGAGGACCGTCGCCGACTCTTCGCCGGTTTTGTCGAAGCGTGCGTGGCGCGTCGGGCTCTGACTCAGCGGTAGGCGGTTTCGCCGGTGACGGCTTGGCCGAGGACCAGGGTGTGCATCTCGACGGTGCCTTCGTAGGTGAGTACGGACTCCAGGTTGTTCATGTGCCGGATCACCGGGAACTCCAACGAGATCCCGTTCGCACCAAGAATGGTGCGTGAGGTACGACAGATCTCCAACGCCTCACGCACATTGTTGAGCTTGCCGATGCTCACCTGTTCGGGACGCAGCACGCCGGCGTCCTTGCGCCGGCCGAGGTGGATCGCGAGCAGGACACCCTTGATGTATTCCAGGTGCATGTCGGCCAACTTGGCCTGAGTCAACTGGAAACCGCCGAGCGGGCGACCGAACTGGGTGCGTTCCTTGGCATACGTCTGCGCCGCCATCAACGACGACCGCGCCGCCCCCATCGCACCCCACACGATCCCGTACCGGGCCTCGTTCAAACACGACAGTGGACCCTTCAACCCGCGCACCTCGGGCAGCACCGCACTGTCGGGCAGCCGTACCCCATCCAGCACCAGTTCACTGGTCACCGAGGCCCGCAACGACAGCTTGTGCTTGATCAACGGCGCCGAGAACCCAGGCGTGTCGGTCGGGACCACGAAACCTCGGATCCCTTCGTCGGTCTGGGCCCACACCACCGCCACATCGGCGACCGAACCGTTGGTGATCCACATCTTGCGGCCATCCAGAACCCAGTCCACACCATCGCGGCGTGCCCTGGTGCGCATCGACCCCGGGTCCGAACCATGGTCAGGCTCGGTCAGACCGAAACAGCCGATCGCCTCACCAGTAGCCATCCGGGGCAGCCACTCCTGTTTCTGCTCCTCCGAACCCCACCGCCAGATCGCGAACATCGCCAACGACCCCTGCACCGACACCAACGACCGGATCCCCGAGTCAGCCGCTTCGAGTTCCAGACACGCGATGCCGTACTCGGTCGCGGTCATCCCCGCACAGCCGTACCCCTCCAAATGCATGCCCAACAGCCCGAGCTTGCCGAACTCCCGCGCCAGCCCACGAATGTCGTCGATCTCGCCACGCTCGAACCAATCGGCCACATAAGGATCGACATGATCAGCACACAACTGCCGCACCGACTCCGCCACCGCCAACTCGTCAGGACTGAAGAGATCATTGAGCGCCGCCGGATCACGCGGGTCCAGAGGGGGAAGTTTGGTCGAGGTGCTCATCAAAGATCTCCTTCTCAGTTGTCCCGAGGGTATTGCCCTCGCCCCCACCCTAGGGTCGGATTGGGGTTATGAAACTCGCCGACTTCCCGCGCTATCCGCTCACCTTCGGCCCGAGCCCGGTGCACCACCTCAAACGGCTCACCGAGGCGCTCGGCGGTGCGCAGGTCTGGGCCAAACGCGAGGACGTGTCGAGCGGCCTGGCGTACGGCGGCAACAAGGTCCGCAAACTCGAATACATCGTCCCGGATGTCTTGTCGTCCGGTGCCGACACGCTCGTGTCGATTGGCGGATACCAGTCCAATCACACGCGTCAGGTCGCGGCCGTCGCCGCGCACCTGGGCTTGAAGTGCCGACTGGTGCAGGAGAAGTGGGTGCCGTGGGACGACCCGACCAACACGCAGGTCGGCAACATCTTGCTTTCGCGGATGATGGGCGCCGACTCGCGGCTCGACCCGGCGGGTTTCGACATCGGCATCCGCGACTCGTGGAAGGACGCGCTGCGGGAGGTCGAGGAGGCAGGTGGAGTGCCGTACGCCATCCCGGCCGGTGCGTCGGAGCATCCGCTGGGCGGTCTTGGGTTCGCGAACTGGGCCTTCGAGGTGGCCGAGCAGGAGAAGGCGCTGGGCGTCTTCTTCGACACGATCATCGTCTGCACGGTCACCGGCTCGACGCACGCCGGGATGATCGCGGGGTTCGCGGCCTTGGAGGAACTGACCGGCGTACGCCGTCGGGTGCTCGGTATCGATGCCTCGGCGACGCTGTCACAAACGACGGACCAGGTCGCGCGGATCGCCCGACACACGGCGTCCTTGATCGAACTCGGCCGCGATCTGCGCGACGACGAGATCACGGTGCTGGAGGGCTGGGCCGGCGATCTCTATGGGTTGCCGGTCGACTCCACGATGGCGGCGATGGCGATGGGCGCACAGTTGGAGGCGATGATCACCGACCCGGTCTATGAGGGAAAGTCGCTAGCGGGGTTGATCGACCTGGTGAAGTCGCGCGAGATCCCGGCGGACTCCCACGTTCTCTACGCGCACCTGGGTGGCCAGCCCGCGATCAACGCCTACCACTCGCTCTGGCCCTGACCGCACCGGTGGTCGAGGAGCGTCCCCCGGTGGTCGAGGGCGCCAACCGGTGGTTGAGGAGCGCCGCAGGCGCGTCTCGAAACCACACCCCACCGGTGGTCGAGGACCGTCCCCCGGTGGTCGAGGAGCGCCATCCGGTGGTTGAGGAGCGCCGCAGGCGCGTCTCGAAACCACACCCCACCGGTGGTCGAGGACCGTCCCCCGGTGGTGGAGGAGGACCATCCGGTGGTTGAGGAGCGCCGCAGGCGCGTCTCGAAACCACGCACCCCCGGTGGTCGAGGGCGCCAACCGGTGGTTGAGGAGCGAGCGAAGCTCGCGTCTCGAAACCACATTTCCCGGCCCCGGAATCCCTGATCGTCCCTCGTCGTTATGCCCACCATGACTCTTCAAGGTGAATACGTCCCGAGCAGCACCGAGTGGGTGCGCAACAACGTGGCCGAATACGAGGCCAGCAACGGAGAGTTGGGCGGCACGCTGCCCGGCACCGAGTACCCGATCGTGGTGATCACCTCTGTCGGTGCGCACAGCGGCAGCCTGCGCAAGAACCCAGTGATGCGCGTCGAGTACGAGGGCAGCTACCTCGCCGTCGCGTCGAAGGGTGGCGCGCCGGAGGACCCGTCGTGGGCGGCCAACTTCCGTGCACACCCGACCGTCGACTTGCAAGACAAGGCCGAGAAGGCGTCGTACGCCGTGCGCGAACTCAGCGGTGACGAGCGGGCCCAATGGTGGCAGCGGGCGGTCGAGACCTGGCCGACGTACGCGTCGTACCAGGAGCAGACCGACCGCGAGATCCCGCTGTTCCTGCTCGAACGCGCCTGATCGAGTTCGGCCAGGTCACTAGATCGTCACCTGAACTCAAGACGAACTGGGCCTCGAAGCAGTCTCTCAGCGACTCGAACCAGGCCGCGCCGGCGACCCACGCTGCTGGAGGTGGTCATGCGCCGCTATCGATGCACCGGCTGCGGGCATGTGATTGGGATGAGCCCTCAATAGGCGGAAGGACCCGCCAGCGATCACCCCCAATCGGGACATTGAATATTGAGAGGTGATTGGCTGGACAGTTCAACGCGTCCAGTGGTGAACCGCAGGGTTGGGCTCGTCCCAATCTGGGGATTGGAGGAAAGCAGGATCCAGTCGCTGTTTGGAGTGTCGGCGACATCCTGGCATTCCAGGGATACATCCGCATCCACGAATAGCATGGCCCGCCAAGAATCTGAGGGCAAATTGGCTGCCCAGTCGTGAATGGGGCCCTCGCGAAAATAGCGAATTACGGGCGTTGATAAATCGGATTCTGTTAAGAAACTCTCCAACAAGTGGCCGGAACTGTCCGAGATTAGGATGGTCAGGTTTACTTGCGGGGGGACGCGCAAGTGCGCGCCGCGGGCTACCACGGCAATGTCGTACCACCACACCGAATTGCCAGGCTCCGCAGTTATCCCAGCCGAGCATCCCGGCGGAATGGTTAGCCAACCGTTCCTTGGGTGAACCGACAGTAGGAGATCGGCGGAGGGGTTATCGTTGACTAATCTCACGTGGGATCGAGGTTGTCGTTGGCGGTGTCGGAAGGCAAGGGGAACCACCCCGCGTCCTCGGTTCCGCCCATGTCGTCGATGAACACGTGAGCCATACCGTAAGCGCCATTTCCCAGATAGGACTTGATGTATTGCCCCAGCCCTATCTGGCGCCAGTTCACGCCGGTAACGCGCCTTTTGGATTGATGACTAGATCTGCCCGACTGTACTTTACGGCAGCAGCTTGGAAGATGTCAGACGGGCTGCACCAAGGGGCGCCGCCTCCCCCTGCCGGTTCCACGACTTCGTTCGGTGCAGATGCACCAGCCGACACGACTGAATCAGCGCCAGGGCTCGCGTATGTGGGGCTACCGAGCAGCGTTCTCCCCAGGGTGGCGACGATCGTCGCGGCAATGGGATATCTATTCATTCGACTCCCTGGCCCGGTAGAGCAATTCGCACAATCGCTGGCTTGCGTCAGGGAACATGATGCTCTCCAGAACGATCCGAACGCAACAGGTTGCACAGAGTGCATCGCGCGTCGACGTGGCACGCGGCTGGGCCAGATCCCGGTTCGACCGCCAGGCCCCCAATGGCGCTGTACCTGCTCGAACGCGCCTGATCGCTGCGGGTTTCCAGGGTAAGTGGGACGTTCCTGGCCGGAATTCGGGCCGGAAACGTCCGCGATCCCGGGTACACCGACTCTGACACCCCACAATGACCCGGTGACCACCACTGCGCTGGCCGAACCCACGACCACCCCACCGGCACGCTGGACGGCATCGCTGGTGCTGCTCAACCTCGCGGTGACGGCGGGCTGGTTCGGACCGATCCAGGTGCTGCTGGCTCAGCAGGCCAAAGAGATCGCTGCCGCCGAGCCGGGCGGGATGAGCAAGGAACTCATCCTGGCGATCGTGCTCTTCTCCGGCGCCGCCGTGTCGATGGTCAGCAACCCGGTCTGGGGCGCGCTGTCGGATCGGACGATGTCACGGCTGGGTCGGCGCGTGCCCTGGGTGATCGGTGGCGTACTCACCGGCGCTGTCGCGCTCCTCCTCGTCTCGCAGTGCCGCAACACCCCGATGCTGGTTGTCGGCTGGTGCCTGGTGCAGTTGACCCTGAACGCAGCGTGGGCGGCCGTGACGGCGGCCGTACCCGACCAGGTGCCCGTCGAGCGCCGCGGTTTGATCGGAGGATTGATCGCGATCGCCGGCACCGTCGGTGTGCTGGTGGGCATCACCATTGCCGACATCACTGGCTCGATCGCGCAGGGCTATGTGGTGATCGCGATCGTGATGGTGGTGCTGGCGCTGCCGTACGTCTTCGGCTCGCGCGACGTGCCGCTGCCTGCAGATCACCCGCGCGAGCCGTTTTCGCTGTCCGCGATGTTGCGATCCTTCTGGGTCTCGCCGCGCGACTACCCCGACTTCGCGTGGGCCTGGATCACGCGACTGCTGGTCAACCTGGGCAACTGGATCGCGCTGAACTACCTGTTCTACTTCCTCACCGACGGCCTCGGGTTCACCGATGACGACGCCAATGGCCGGCTCGGGCTGCTGGTGATGATCTACGGAGTCACGACCGTGCTTACTGCCGGGATCGTCGGCTGGTGGAGCGACCGGGCCGGAAAGCGCAAGGTCTTCGTGATCTGGTCGGGTGTCGTTGTCGGGATCAGCGCCCTGATCATGGCGCTGTCACAGAACTGGACCTCGCTGATGGTGGCCGCGATCGTTCTCGGCTGTGGCTATGGCATCTATCAGGCCGTCGACTTCGCACTGATCACCCAGGTCCTGCCCGAGGCCCAAGAACGCGCCAAGGACCTAGGCGTCATCAACATCGCCGCGGCCTTGCCGCAGGTGCTGGCTCCGGCGATCGCGGGCGGCATCCTGGAGGTCGTACGACGCTCGGGCGGCTCGGTCGCGACGTTGGGTGAGTCGTGGTCGCTGGGCTACGGCATCGTCTATCTGACGGCGTTCGGCGTCTGCCTGCTCGGGTCGATCTTCGTCACCCGGATCCGCAGCGTCGCCTAGGCGCGCACTTGCGCCCGGTCGGCGTGATTTACGCGTGCGTTTGCGCCCGGTCGGCGTGATTTACGCGTGCGTTCCCGCCCGGTCAGGACTCTTGACGGGCCACCACGCCGCGGCGGGCTACGTACGTCACCACGAACCCGAGCACCAGCGCGATCAGGACGCCGAGGTTCGCGTACGACCAGGTGCCCTCCCAATAGCCGGGGTCGCCAGCAACGTGCTTGGAGCCGAAGAACGCCTTGAGGAAGTAGCCCTGCCAGTTGTTCCAGGACGTGCCCTCGACGGTGTTGACCACCATGCCCCAGCCGATCACGGTCGCGAGCGCCATCGTCGCCGAGCGAGATCCAGTCGAAGGCGCCATAGCGACCGCGCGCGTCGAAGAGCGCCTGCTCGTCGTAGTCCCGCTTGCGCAGCGCGATGTCGGCGATCATGATCCCGGCCCACGCGGCCAGGGGTACGCCGAGCGTGATCAGGAACGAGGTGAACGGACCGAGGAAGTTCTCGGCGAAGAACACCACCCAGATCGTGCCGATCGTCAAGATCACGCCGTCGATGAGGGCAGCCGACGGGCGGGGAATGCGTACGCCCAATGACAGCAGGGTCAGGCCGGACGAATAGATGCCGAGCACGGCACCTGAGACCAGGGCGAGGACGGCGGCGATCAGGAACGGTACGAGGAACCAGGTCGGCAGGATCGTGCCCAGCGTGCCGATCGGGTCGTTGACGATGCCGTCGGCCAGTTCGGGATCAGAGCCGGCGAGCGCGAGACCATAGATCACCAGCAGGGTCGGCGCGAGCGCGCCGCCGAGGGTGTTCCACCCGACGATCGCGCCGGCCGAGGCATCGCGGTGCTGATAGCGCGACCAGTCGGCGGCGATGTTGATCCACCCGAGGCCGAACCCGGTCATCACCATCACCAGCGCGCCGATCACCGACTGGATCGGGCCCGGCTCTATCGCAGTCACACTCGCCCAGTCGACGTCGCCCAGCGTGAGGGCGACGTACGCGATCGTCGCGATGCCGGTGATCCAGGTCAGGATCGACTGGAACTTCATGATCAGGTGATAGCCCGCCACCGAGGCCGTCACGATCAACGCCGCCACCACGATGGTCGCGACCACCTTGGTGATGGTGCCGCCGCCCCAGCCCAGTTGGTCGAAGATCGTCGCGGTCGCCAGCACCGCCATGATCGACAAGAAGGTCTCCCAGCCGATCGAGACCAGCCACGACAACACGCCCGGCACCTTCTGCCCGGCCACCCCGAACGCGGCCCGCGACAAGATCATCGTCGGCGCCGAGCCGCGCTTGCCGGCGATCGCGATGATCCCGCACAGCACGAACGACAGCACGACGCCGACGATGGTCACGAAGACCGACTGCCAGAAGCTGATCTGGAAGCCCAGGACATAGGAGCCGTACGAAATCCCGAAGACCGAGACGTTGGCCGCGAACCACGGCCAGAACAGGTCGGAGGGCTTCGCGGTGCGTTCGGACTCGTCGATGATCTCGATGCCGGTGGTCTCCACACCGAGCCGTCGGGTCTCCTCCAAGGCTTCGCTCATAGGAGAAGAGTGCACCCATAAGCGGGCGAGAGGGCGCAACCCCCGCCGACGAGTGCTCGTCGACGTGAATGTCGAAGTCGCGCGCGGCCCGGCCTGTGGTGCTTATCGGTGCCACCTGGCGACACCTGCAAGAACCGCAAGGACGGTTGCCCGCCGAACCCGCGTCTCAGTCGCTCCGGGCACCCGACATCGAACCCGCCAGTCCGACCAGATGGCCGAGCCGCGCAAGTTCGGAGTCGAGGAACTCCGGTCCACCGGTGCGCCCCAGCACGATCGTCTCCTCGCCGGCCGCCACCGCACAACGCACCAGGTCACCGTCGTCGGCGATCCGCGTCGCCTGGGCAGGACGTCGTACGACGATCTGCGCCGGGGCACCTTCGGTCGTCTGCACGATCTGCTCGTCGGCCAGTCGTACGGCCCAGTCGACCCGGAAGGTCATCGGCAGCAGTTCGACCAGCCGCGCGATCGCGTCCTCGGGTTCGGCCGTCAGCGCCTCGACCGCTTCGAGGTCCAAGAAGAGGTTGCCGCCCGCGCCATAGCGGCTGATCCACAACACGATCACGCCGTCGAGGGCGTTGCAGGCCGAGACGACCGAGTCGGGCATCGCGCCCGGCATCATCGTCAGCACGACATCGTCGACCGCGGTGCCGTCGACGGACTTGTCGACGATCTCGATCGCCTCGATGTCTCCCCCCGCCTCACCGATCGCGGAGGCGACGCGGCCCAGCGAACCGGGCACGTCGGGCAACTGGACGCGAAGCAGGAAGGTCACGTCAGCCACGCTAACGCGCGGGTGTATCCGGCGTGTTTCGCACCGGCATCCGGACGGTCGAGTAAAGGCCTCAGCTCAGACCGGTCACGACGCCGTCGTCGTCCACGTCGATGTGATCCGACGCGGGCACCTTGGGCAGGCCGGGCATCGTCATGATGTCGCCGGTCACCAGCACGATGAAGCCGGCGCCCGCGGACAGGCGTACCTCTCTGACGTCGAGCGTGTGCCCGGAGGGCGCGCCCAGCGCCTTGGGGTCGGTCGAGAACGAGTACTGCGTCTTGGCCACACAGATCGGCAGGTTCGCGAAGCCGTCCGCGGCGATCTGCGCCAACTGCCGGCGCGCCTTCGCCGAGATGTTGACCTCGGCTGCGCCGTAGAGCCGAGTGGCGAGGGTGGTGATCTTGTCCTCGACCGTGCCGTCGAGTTCGTACGCGTGCTTGAAGTCGGGCGCCCCGGTCTCCAACTGCTCCACCACGCCGCGGGCGAGCGCCTCGGCTCCGGCGCCGCCGTCGCTGAAGTGGGTGGCCTCAAACGCCGAGAAGCCGATCTCCTGGGCGAGTTCACGGACCAGCGCGACCTCCGCGTCGGTGTCGGAGGGGAACCTGTTGATCGCCACCACTGCGGGCAGCCCGAAGATGTCGCGCAGGTTGGTGAGGTGGCGCTCCATGTTGGGGAAACCGCCGCGTACGGCGTCGAGGTCCTCGCTCTGCAGGTCTGCGACGGCGACCCCACCGTGATACTTCAACGCGCGTACGGTGGCCACGACCACGACACAGTCGGGCTTGAGACCGGCCATCCGGCACTTCAGGTCGAGGAACTTCTCCGCCCCCAGGTCCGCGCCGAAGCCCGCCTCGGTGACGACGACGTCGGCGAGTTTGAGAGCCGTACGCGTGGCCATCACCGAGTTGCAGCCGTGCGCGATGTTGGCGAACGGACCACCGTGGACGAAGGCGGGCGCGTGCTCCAACGTCTGCACGAGGTTGGGCTGGATCGCGTTCTTCAGGAGTACGGCGAGCGCGCCCTGGGCGCCGAGGTCGCTGGCGAGGATCGGCTTCTTGTCGCGCGTGTGCGCCACGACGATGCGCCCGATGCGTTCCTTGAGGTCGGCGATCGACTCGGCCAGACAGAAGATCGCCATCAGCTCCGACGCCACGACGATGTCGAAGCCGTCCTCGCGCGGGAAACCGTTCGCGGTGCCGCCGAGCCCGACCACGATGTCGCGCAGTGCACGGTCGTTGAGGTCGACGACACGCTTCCAGGTGATGGTGCGGATGTCGATGCCCAACGCGTTGCCGTGATGGATGTGGTTGTCGATCAGGGCTGCCAGCAGGTTGTTGGCAGCGGCGATCGCGGCGAAGTCGCCGGTGAAGTGCAGGTTGATGTCGGTCATCGGTACGACCTGGGCGTAGCCGCCGCCGGCCGCTCCACCCTTCATCCCGAAGACCGGCCCCATCGAGGGCTCGCGCAGTGCGGCGCACGAGCGCTGCCCGATCCGCTGGAGGGCGTCGGTCAGGCCCACGGTGGTGGTCGTCTTGCCCTCGCCCGCCGGGGTAGGGGAGATGGCGGTGACCAGCACGAGTTTGCCGTCGGGTCGATCGCGCAGCGAGGAGACGTACGCCAGGTCGAGCTTGGCCTTGTCGTGGCCGTAGGGCACCAGCACCTGCGGATCGTCGATCCCGAGTCTTTCGGTGGCTACCTTGGTGATCGGCCAGAGTTCGGCCGCGTTCGCGATCTCACCATCAGACGGAAACGACACAGGACAGACCTCCTTGACCACACCGCGCCCCATTGCGCGGTGCACCTTTTCGGAGTGTGACCCAAAGGTGCGCATCGCGCAACGGGTTGCGTGATGCGAGACACATCGGCTAGACCAGCACGCACTCGATCCGAGTGGCCCAAGCAGGCGTTCCCGGCATCGGATCACCCTTGCGCCCCAACATGGCGGCGACCACGGCGATGCCGGGCGGGGGCACCTCCGGCCACGGGGTGTAGCCGTCGGTGAACACGATCATCACGTCCGGCCTGGGCCGATCTGCGGCTGCGGCGGCCATCCCCACGCGCATGTCGGTGCCACCACCGCCGACCAACGAAGCATCCCGAGCACTGCGTACGCGCGACACCGCACCCACGTCGGCATCGCAGGCGTAGACGGTGACGGCTGCCCCCGCGACTCCGAGCCCGCGCAGGGCACCCTCGACCTCACCCATCGCCTTGCCCAGCAGGGTGTCGTCGACGCTGCCCGAGGTGTCGATGATGGTCGCGACGCGCGGCACGGGCCGGCGCATGCCGGGCATGAAGACATGCGGCGAGGCACTCTGCCGCCGAGACGGCCGACTCCACGTGTAGTCCGTACGCCCGTTGGCCCAGCCGACCGCCCTTCGTACGGCCTGAGCCAGCAGCGGCTCCCACGGGATCTCGGGCTCGGTCATCCGCTTCGCCCAGCGCTGCGCCTCCCCGGGGATCGTCCCGCGCGAGGTGCAATGGCCCTGATAGTCGATGGCGACCTGGTGCCTGATCCGGTCGGCGTCGACGCGGTCGACGGCTCCGGCATCTGCCTCGGCTGGGAGTTCGTACGAGCGACGCTGCCCGTCGCACGCACTGCCGCAGCCGGACTGTGGCGTTGCCCCGGTGTGCCCGTCCTGGCCGACCGAGTCGGCCGGCAGCAGGGAGAGCACGGTGAAGTACTCCTCCGCCGCCCGGTCGTGCCCGAGCCGGTTGATCTCACGCCTGGTCCGAGACTGCCTGGCTCGCGTGCTCGCGGATCCGACCGAGAGCCCGTCATGGCGAGCGGTGTCGTCGATGGTCAGATCGGTCGCTTCGTGCCAGGCCGACGCACCCGCCGTACCGACCTGCATTCCGTGCGCACGATCGGCGTGTTCGAGCAGCAGGTGCCAGGTGCAGTGCAAGACCTCCGCGGCGACCTCGCTCACCGCAGCGGCCAGCACCCAGGTCGGGTTGGCGTACAGGCGCCAGTGCTCGTCGGCCGACACCCGCTCGACCTCGTCGTTGGGGACCAGGATCAAGGCATAGAGCGCCGTCGCCAGATAGGGCAGGTTGCGCGGCCCGTCGTCGCCGCTGCCTTCGGAGATCAACCAGAGCTTCGCAGCCGCGATCTTGTCGGCGACCCCCTTCGTCTGCGGGTCCATGTCAGGCACCCTTCAGCAGACCCGAGAGCGCGAGCACTCCGGCGAAGACCTTGATCTCCGGCGGCAGTTGCGCGTCGGAGGGTCGCATCCCAGGTCGCATCAGCGCGCGTACGACCGGCACCGCCGGGTCCACACCCACCGTGTCGGCGGCCCGGGAGCAGGCGACGACGGCAGCGCGCCAACGATCGGCACTAGGCTTGGTCTTGACGGCGGCCAGCACGCTCTGGAGCACGACATAGACGCGGTCTGCGCGCAACCCGCCGAACTCGAAGGAGTCCGCGAACTCCAACACGTCCTCCGGATTGGGCAACTCCTGTGCGGCGATCCAGGCCAGGAACTCATGGGCGACCGCCTCGCCGACCGCCCCCGAGACGAGCAGCCGCTGCACGGTCTTGGGCGCGCCGACCGCCTCGGCCCAGCCGAGCAGGATCGCGGCGTACTCCCACATCCGCGGGGTCGGGAACGCCTTGCCGCGATCCGTGGCCGACGTGGGGATCGCGCTGAGTTGGGACTGACGCGCGCTCAGGAATCCGACCATGCAACTGCGTGCCATCGAGATGTGGGAGTGGAGATCCTCGGGCGCCGAATACACCGGCAACTCGGGCCAGTCGCCGGTCACCACACTCTCGGCGAAGACCTCGAGCGGCATCCCCCATTGCAGGTGGATGAAGCGTGACGCGGTCGGCGCGGCGAGTTCCCAGCCGGCCGCGGCCACGTCGGCAGGGTTGGCGGCGGCGACCATCGACACCGTGTCGGGCAACTGCAGCGCGCCGACCTCATAGTGGGTCAGTGGCCGCAACGCCGCAGCCTGGAGTGCCGGCGAAGCAGTCGAGAACTCGTCGAAGAAGGCGATCGAGGGGCCCTCGTGCTCAGCCAGGCGCTTGGCCCACGCGGGCGGTGCCAGTGTCACCGCCGGACCGTCGAGCAACGGCAGTCCGGCGAAGTCGCTGGGTTCGTAGTGGCTCACGATCAGGGTCTCGACATGCCAGCCCTTGTCCTGGACCGACTCGATGACGGCCGTCTTGCCCTGCCCGGGGTCGCCCCAGATCAGGGCGGGAATGCGGGCGCTGATGCACAGCCCCAATGCCTGCAACGTGTTCTCGTAGTCGACGCGGGTACGGATGGCGGACATGTCTCTCCTCATGGTGCGGATTGCAGGGCGGTTCAGAGCAGTTCGAGGGCGGCGTCGACCGTGCGTACGCCGAAGTTGATCAGCGTTTCGGCCGTCGTGAGCGTGCCGCTCGCCTGCAGGATCAACGCGGTCGCGGTGAACTCGGGCGGATCTGGGACATGGGACACGGCCGAGCGCAACCGGATGACGTGTTCGCGCCCGAAGTTGGGTTTCGTCGGCACCCCGGCGCGCAGCAGTCGCATCAGGTCGTACGCCTCGGGCTGGATCTCCAGGCGCCACCATGCGGCTGCTGCTTCGCCTGCACGGCGAGGCGGTACGTCGGCGTCATGCGCGATCTCGTGGATCTCCTCGGGGCGCCAGGTCGAGCTCATCAACGTGGTGACATCGAAGGGGTGCAGACCGAGTGCGAGCCAGTCGAACCGGCAGGCAGGTTCCTCGACGTCGCGCGGGCAATAGGTGGTCAGTGCCCAGTTGAGCAGCGCGGGGCCACCGGCCTCGAAGTGCGCCAGCCACTGGGCGCCGATGCGGTGCAGTGCGACCTCGCGTACGAGCCGGGCATCCATCGGTTCGCCGTGCGGGGCGATCATGTCGGTCACCGCCAGGATCACCTTCGGCGGGATGCCTGCCTCCCACAGGGTGCGGACCCCGGCCGGGTCGGTGAGCCGGCGGCCCGCGTAGTGATGGTCGGCCCACGAGGCGGGCGAGAAGGCGTCGTCGAGGACCCGGCCGATCTGCTCGCAGACCGACTTCAGCGCCACGCGCTTGACGTCGTGTACCGCGGCCCAGTGCGAGATCCCACGCAGGTGATCGGCGGCGCGGTCGGCACTGGTCGGCGATGCCACCAGGCAACTACAGCCCGGGACGGGTTGCGCAACGACCCAGGCGTTGCCGCGCCGCGTGATCGCGGGCGGCACCAGCCGGTGCACGTGCAACCAGTGATCGCGAGCCGCCGGCAGGAGGTGGTCGGCCAACTGCACGCAGGTCGAATAGCTGCCCAACGCCACGGCGACGCGCTCGGCGTCCAGGTCGTGACCGGTCTCCAGTTCCCAGCCATCGGTAAGGGTGACGATGTGCGGCGTGCCTCTGCGGCGCGGCTGCGTACGGCAATCCACGGCGAAGGAAACGTCGGACAGGCGCAGGGGATGGCGCGGCCACCCCCACTCGTCACGCTCCCACCAGGGATCCTGCGGGTCCATTTCCAGCAGCGACGGCTGGGCACACTCGGACTCTTCTGTCTGCTCCGCCGACACCCCACACCCCTCGAACACCCGTTCCGCCAACCCGAGCCAAGTGGCCAAACGTACGTTCGATTTTGCTCCCCCTCAAGGGTTGATTTCCCTCAGGAAATCTGCGGGGTCGGCGCGTTCTGGAACGTTCCAGCGTGCGGCCTGTCAGCTTCTTTACCGTGCGTCTCAGAGCCCGGATGTCGTCGATCCCAAGAAGCGGTCAGACTGTTCAGCATCAGAGACAGCGAGGGCTTCCGCGTGTGCGGTTGGCCACTCTCGGCCCGATTGGAACGTGCAAGTCCGATCAGAAGTCTCAGGCCTCGCGCGATCACGATAACTTGCCGATATCAGGTGGAAATGCCTGCTCGATCGAGAGGACTGAGGGACACCAAGATGGTCGACGTGGATGCTGCACTCGATGCGGCGGGCCTCAACAACCAGGCCGTGCGCGCGTACGTGCGTGAGTGGGCGGAGATCCTCCAGCCCGAGCGAGTCGAGGTCGTCAGCGCGGCTGACGACCAGCGCCTGATCGCCGAAGGCCTGGAGGCCGGCGAGATCCTGCCCGCGGGCGAGGGACGCTACTACTCCCGCTCCTACTTCAAGGACACCGCGCGCTCCGAGGAGCGCACCATCGTCGCCACGAACGACGAGAAGGACCGCGGTGTCTACAACAACTGGCGTCCCGCGTCTGAGATGAAAGAGATCCAGATCGAGCGGATGCGCGGGGCGTACAAGGGCAAGACGATGTACGTCATCCCCTACCTGATGTCGCCTCCCGGAAGCTCCGCTGGAGCGCTTCGCGGCCGGTGTCGAACTCACCGACAACCGCACCGTCGTGATGCACATGATCCGGATGGCACGCGTCGGCGTCGACCTGATCGAGAACCTTGCCGACCCCGAGATGTTCGTCCGCGCCGTGCACGTCACCGGCGACCTGGAGAACCTCGGCCAGGGCACCCCTGACGACCAGCGCTACTTCGTGACCGTCGCCGACGAGCGCACGATCTTGCACTTCGGGTCGTCCTACGGCGGCAACGCGCTGCTCGGCAAGATCGCCCACGGTCTGCGCCAGGCGGCGTACGACGGCTGGGCCAGCGGGGAGTTCCTCTCCGAGCAGTTCATGCTGATCGGCATTACCGACAAGGAGACGGGCAAGCGCTACCACATCTGTGGCGGCTTCCCGTCGGCGTCGGGCAAGACCAACCTCGCGATGATGCTGCCGCCCGAGGGCATGGGCGAGCGCTATCAGGTCGACTTCTATGGCGACGACATCGCCTGGCTGTGGGTGAACCCCGAGGACGGCAAGCTCTACGGGATGAACCCGGAGTACGGCGCGTTCGGTGTCGCCAAGGACACCAACGAGACCACCAACCCGACGGCGCTGGACTCCATCAAGGAGGGCACCGAGGTGCTCTTCACCAACATCGCCTACAACGAGGACACCCACGACGTGTGGTGGGAGGGCAAGACCAAGACGCCGCCCGCCGACACCACCGGCTGGATCGACTGGAAGGGCGAGCGGATCTCCGATCGCGAGGCCACCGACGACTCGCCGTGGGCCCACCCCAACAGCCGCTTCACCACCACGCTGGCCAACGTGCCCAACGTGGCGGCGGACTTCGAGGACCCCAAGGGTGTCCCGATCGACGGCATCATCTTCGGTGGGCGTACGCGTGATCGTGAACCGCTGATCCGCGCGATCACCGACCTCGCCGAGGGCGTGTACGACGGCCTCACCCTGGGCGCCGAGGCGACGTTTGCCGCCGAGGGTGTCGAGGGCCAGTTGCGCTATGACCCGATGTCGATGCGGCCGTTCATGTCGTACGGCGAGGGCGACTACGCCGCGCACTGGCTCAAGATCGTCGGCGCCGCCAAGGAGCAGCCGATCTTCGCCCACGTCAACTGGTTCCAGCGTGACCCGGAGGACGGCCACTTCCTGTGGCCCGGGTACCGCGACAACCTGCGCCCGCTGCTGTGGCTGATGCGCTACAAGGACGGCGAGGTCACCGGTCGCCAGACTCCGGTCGGCGTGATCCCGACCCAGGAGGAGCTCGAACTCGACGGCATCGAGATCGACCAGGCCGACCTCGACAAGCTGCTCACCATCGACAACGCGCGGTGGCAGCAGGAGATCGAGTTCCGCGCCGAGCACCTGGAGCAGTTCGACCGGCTGCCCGAGGAGATCTGGGAGGCGCACCGCCGGGTCGAGGCCGACCTCAAGGCCGAGGGGTCACAAAACTAGGCCGAGGGGTCACAAAATCCCGGCGAGGGGTCATGAACTCACATGCGTTCATGACCCCTCGTGCGATTTTGGTGACCCCTCGGCGGATCCCCGGCTGACCGCAGACCGTCGCGGCCGGTTTAATGGCCGCTGTGACGGATGACAACACGCCGGTTGAGCCCCCCACCGAAGAGCACGAGGCGGGCGACATCACGTACGACGAGCAGTTCTATCCGGCTCGGCCCCGCGCGCTGCGACCCCGGGCACGGCTGCGCCAGGGCGCGCCGACGATGGGCGAGGAGCGTACGGGTGAGCCCGACGGCTCGAACCCGATCTACATCGAGTGGCTCAAGCAGGCCTCGATGCTGGAGGACGCGGTCAAGATCTCCGCGCAGTTCTCCGGCAAGGGCAGCATGTGGCAGAACCCGTACGCCCAACCCAACCCGGTGAACGCAGTCGAGACGGCCGCGGTCTGGTTCACGGCGTACCCCCTCTCGCTGGTGACCAAGCCCGGCTCGTCGTTCCTCGCCACGCTGGCCGACGAGGCGCTGTGGCGCGCGTTCGAGACGATCGGAATCGACGCGATGCACACCGGCCCGGTCAAGCGCGCGGGTGGCCTGACCGGCTGGGAGCCGACACCGTCGGTCGACGGGCACTTCGACCGGATCAGCACCGAGATCGACGGCCTCTTCGGCACCGAGGACGAGTTCCGCACGATGTGCGAAGTCGCCGGTGAACACGGCGGCACGATCATCGACGACATCGTGCCCGGCCACACCGGCAAGGGCGCGGACTTCAGGCTCGCGGAGATGGGGTTCGGCGAATACCCCGGGATCTATCACATGGTCGAGATCGACGAGGAGGACTGGGGTCTGCTCCCCGACGTCGCTGCGGGTCGCGACTCGCGCAACCTCGACGCCGAGCAGGAGGCCGCGCTGGCCGACGCCGGCTACATCATCGGCGCGCTGCAGCGGGTGATCTTCCACGATCCCGGCATCAAGGACACCAACTGGTCGGCCACCGCGCCCGTGCTCGGTGCCGACGGGGTGACCAGGCGCTGGGTGTATCTGCACTACTTCAAGGAGGGCCAGCCCTCGATCAACTGGCTCGACCCGACGTTCGCGGGCATGAAGTTGGTCATCGGTGATGCCCTGCACTCCCTAGGTGATCTCGGCTCGGGCGCGCTGCGCCTGGACGCCAACGGCTTCCTGGGCGTGGAAAAGAGCGCCGAAGGCCCGGCGTGGTCGGAGGGACACCCCCTCTCCGAAGCTGCCAACCACGTGATCGCCAGCATGGTCCGCAAGGTCGGCGGCTTCACGTTCCAGGAGCTCAACCTCACCATCGACGACATCTTCGAGACCTCGCAGAGCGGGGCAGACCTGTCGTACGACTTCGTCAACCGGCCCGCCTATCAGCACGCCATGGCGACGGGCGACACCGAGTTCCTGCGGCTGACGCTCAACGAGTCGCTCAAGGTCGGGGTCCTGCCGGTCTCGCTCGTGCATGCGTTGCAGAACCACGACGAGATGACGTACGAGCTCGTCCACTTCGCCACCCGCCACAAGGAGGAGGAGTACGACTTCCGCGGCGAGACGATCCTGGGTGGTGACCTGGCGGAGGCAGTCCGCGCGGACCTGATCGACAACCTCACCGGCGAGGGCGGTCCCTTCAACGCGATCTTCACGACCAACGGGATCGCCTCGACCACCGCCAGCATCATCGCGGCCTCGCTCGGGATCACCGATCTCGACTCGATCACCGCCGAGGATGCCGAGCGGATCAAGCAGGCGCACCTGTTGCTGGCGAAGTTCAACGCCTGGCAACCCGGTGTCTTCGCCTTGTCTGGGTGGGATCTGTGCGGCGCGTTGCCGCTGCCGCGCGCGGCGGTCGAGGCTCTGATCAAAGACGGGGACACCCGCTGGATTCACCGCGGGGCGTACGACCTGATGGGTCACGGCGACCACGCGGGCTTCGCGGGGATGCCGCCTGCGCGCGCGCTCTATGGCGACCTGCCCGCGCAGTTGGCCGACCCGTCCTCCTTCGCGCACGGGCTGCGCAAGATCATCGAGTTGCGCAACGCGTACGGCCTCGCGTCGGGCGAGCAGGTGGACGTCCCCGCGGTCGGGCACCCCGGCTTGTTGGTGATGGTGCACCGGCTGCCGTCAGAGCAGGTGCAGGTCACGGTGTTGAACTTCAGCCAGGAGGAAGTCACCGGTTCCATCCGCTCCGACGAGTTCGAGCCGCGCGCGATTCTGACCGATCTGGAGTCCGGCGCGGAGGCGGGCGAGGTCGACGACCTCAACTCCTTCATCTTGACGCTCGGTGCGCACGAGGGCCGTGCGTACGTCTTGGAGGCACCCCAGTCGTGATCACCTTGACCTCGCTGCCGGTGCTGTTCGCGGGAGTCTTCACGCTGCTGATGATCGTGCTGCTGGCCGGAATGATGTGGCTGCTGCATCGCAACGATCAGCGCAAGGAAGGTTGACCCGACCCCCCGCTAGATCGCCTCGATCTCGGGATAGACCGGCTGCCACATCCGCTCGTACACCTGCTGGATGGGGTCGGTCAGCGGCACCTCGGCGACGCCTTCGCGCTCGGCTTGTTGGGCCACTGCGATCGCCACCGTCGCCGAGACCAGGCGTAGGTCGGAGATGCCCGGGAGCAGGGACGCGCCCGGGCGCCAGGCGTTCACCAGACCGGCCAAGGCCTCGGACGCCGCCGCGATCATGCCCTTGGTGACGCGGGTGGCCTGACATACCGCGACGCCGAGGCCGAGCCCGGGGAAGATCAGGGCGTTGTTGGACTGCGCGATGACATGGCGTACGCCGCCGTGGTCCACCGCACCGAACGGTGATCCGGTCGCGATCAGCGCCTTGCCGCCGCTCCACTCCAACACGTCCGACGGCGTCGCCTCCGCGCGGCTCGTGGGGTTGGACAGCGGGAAGATGATGGGCCGCGAGCAGTGCCGTGCCATCTCCTCCACGATCTCCTTGCTGAAGGCGCCGCCCTTGGTCGAGGTGCCGATCAGGATCGTCGGCTTCACATGCTTGATGACATCGAGCAGGCCGACGTATCCGGGCTTCGCCAACTCCCAGTCGGCGACCTCGGCGCGCGTGCGAGCGTACGGCTTCTGGAAGTCCAGCAGGGTCGTGTCGTCGTCGAGATAGAGCCCCTGGATGCCGATGGGCCAGAAGCGGGCGTACGCCTCCTCGGGCGTCTCCTCGCGACCGGTGCGCAGCATGGTGTCGTGAATCAGGTCCGCGATCCCGATGCCGGCCGAACCCGCGCCGAAGACCACGATCCGGTGGTCGTCCAGGTCGACGCCGGTGACGTCGACGGCAGCCAGGATGGCGGCGAGTACGACGGCCGCGGTGCCCTGGATGTCGTCGTTGAAGGTGCAGACCTCGTCCTGATAGCGCGTCAGGATGCGGTGCGCGTTGCCGGTGCCGACGTCCTCCCAGTGGATCATCGCGCGCGGGAAGAGCTTCTTGACCGCTTCGACGAACTGGTCGACGAACTCGTCGTACCGCTCACCGCGCACCCGGCTGTGGCGCTCACCGAGATAGAGGTCGTTGCTGAGCAGACCAAGATTGTCGGTGCCGACGTCGAGGACGACGGGGATCGTACGACGGGGGTGGATCCCGGCTGCGGCGGTGTAGACGCTGAGTTTGCCGATCGCGATCTGGATGCCGCCGATGCCCTGGTCGCCGATGCCGAGGATGCCT
Source organism: Nocardioides sp. (assembly GCA_037045645.1). Lineage (NCBI taxonomy): Bacteria > Bacillati > Actinomycetota > Actinomycetes > Propionibacteriales > Nocardioidaceae > Nocardioides > Nocardioides sp. Next base: position 70,914 of record JBAOIH010000011.1, on the reverse strand, counting down.
TCGGAGTCGGTGACGCAGACCAGGTCGACGTCGTCTGCACCGAGGCCGTAGTTGCTCAGCGACTCCTCGATCAGGTCCGGCTGGTCGATCGAGAGGAAGACGCCACGCGGGCGGTTGTAGGTGTGGCTGAAGCGCTCGATCGCCTCACCGATCGTCGGCGTATAGATGACCGGCAGCATCTCCTCCAGGTTGGCGGTCAGCAGGTGGTAGAAGAGGATCTCGTTGCGATCACGCAGTGCGTTGAGGGTGAGGAACTTGCCGAGCATCGTGGAGGTGCTGCGGAACTGTTCGTACGTGCGCCGGGTCTGGTTCTCCAGGGTGGTCGAGCCGGGCGGCACCAGGCCGTGCAGACCGAGCGCGTCCCGCTCCTCGCGGGTGAACGCGGTGCCGCGGTTGGTCATCGGGTTGGAGAGCACCGCGCGTCCGCGCGCGCGGACACGAAGAGGTGCGTCGGCGACCTTGGTGTCCTGCTCATAGTCGTGCTCGGCCATGGGACCACCTTGACGAACGACTACCCCCGAGGGCAAACGGGCCATGTTGTGACAGTCGTTTACAAAACGGCTCTGACCTTGCACAGTTGCTCCAATGCCGACACCGAGCTCGGCCATCCGACGGAGGAACACATGAGAGTCGTACGAAATCTGGCAGTCGCCGCTGCCCTCGCCCTCACCGCCACGGCGCTCGTGGGCGCACCTGCGCAATCGGCCGACCCGGTCAACTACGTCGCGATGGGCGACAGTTTCTCGGCCGGCACCGGCATCTGGCCGTCCGACTCGTCGGCCAACCCGGCGTGTCTGCGCTCGGCCAACGACATCGGCCACCTCCTCGCGCCCCAGATCGGCGCCCAACTCACCGACGTGGCCTGCGGCGGCGCCAAGACGGGGGACTTCGCGGGCAAGCAGTACGGCTTCATCGCCCCGCAACTCAATGCGCTCTCGGCCGACACCGACGTGGTGACGATGACGATCGGCGGCAACGACAACGACGTCTTCGTCAGCATGATCATGGCCTGCGCCTCCGCGAGCGCCCTCACCTGGGGCTTCGGCAGCCCGTGCAAGTCGATCTACGGCAACACGTTCAAGAACAAGATCGCCAACCAGACCTACCCGGCGCTGGTGAGCGCCCTGCAGGCCACGAAAGCGAAGGCTCCGAACGCCAAGATCGGCATCGCGGGCTACCTGACCGTCCTGCCGGCCACCTGGAACTCCGGCTGCTGGGACTCCGGGATCGCACGCGGCGACGTGCCGTACATCTTCGACATCCAGAACTACATCAACGCCACGGTGAAGCGGGCGGCTGCAGCCGCGGGGGTCACCTACGTCGACGTCAGCGAATCCCTGACCCACGACGCCTGCCGGCCCGCGGGTCAGCGCTGGACCGCCAGTATCACCAGTTTCGAAGCGGCACCGGCGCACCCCAACCTGGCGGGCAGTCAGGCGTACGCCCGGATGTTCAAGGCTCAGCTGGGGTTGTAGGGCCCAGCCCCCGAGATCGGAAGAACTGCGGCCGGGGGAGGGTCAGCCAGGCAAGCGGCTGGCCCCGCGGCCGCAGTTCTTGCCTAGTTGGTGGGGGTGTCAGCCGTGCCGAAACGCTGGAGCAGCGGCCCGATCAGATCCATCGGCAGTGGGAACACGACGGTGGAGTTCTGATCGGCGCCGAGCTCCAGCAGCGTCTGGAGGTAGCGCAACTGCAAGGACGCGGGGCTCTCGCTGAGCGTGATCGCCGCGTCGCGCAACTCGGTCGAGGCCTGCAACTCACCGCGCGCGCTGATCACCTTCGCGCGGCGTTCGCGCTCGGCCTCGGCCTCGCGCGCCATCGCGCGCTGCATCTGTTCGGGGATCTCGACGTCCTTGACCTCGACCACGCGCACCTCGACGCCCCACGGGCCGGTCTGGGTGTCGATGATCTTGGCGAGTTCCTCGTTGAGGTCGTCGCGGTGCGCCAGGATGGTGTCGAGGTCGGCGCGCCCGAGGACCGACCGCAGGGTCGTCTGGGCGATCTGACTGGTGGCGACCGCATAGTTCTCCACCGACATCACCGCGCGCTCGGCGTCGATCACCTGGAAGAGCACGACCGCGTTGACCCGGGCCGGCACGTTGTCGCGGGTGATGATCTCTTGCGGCGGGATCGTCAACGTGACCACGCGCATGTCGACGCGTACGAGCTTGTCCGCACCCGGCAGCAGCAGCTTCAGGCCCGCGCCCGCGACTGGACGCAGGTGGCCGAAGCGGAAGATCACGCCGCGTTCGTACTCCGGGATCACCTTCAGCGACAACGCCAACAACCCGCCGATCAGCAGGAGCAGCACCAAGGCGACGACCGCCCAGACCATGTCAGACCCTTCCCTTGGTGCCCCAGGTCGTCCGATAAGGATCGGGACGAGCAGCGGGGCGGTAGACCAGATCCTGCGAGACGTGCTCGGGGAATCCGGCCGGAGTGTGCCACAAGTGTCTGGCGAGCGGGATCGACGCGATGACCACGCCGAGCACGGTCGCCGAAAGCACCAGCAGGTCGGTGATGCTGTGGGCGCCGAAGAGCATCCCGAGAGGGAGTACGAGCGCCACGACCGCCACCATCACCGAGATGCCGCGGTGGAATCGCCCCGCCTCCGAGTAGGGCCACGGGTCGTACTCGCGGGTGATCTCACGACCGTGGCCGGACGTCGTACACGTGTCCTTGACCGGGCAGGCGTTGCAGATCGACGGAGTCGCGCGATAGCGCATCACGCGGTTCTCCGGGTCGAAGGACTTCGGCCACAGCCACTGGTCCTCCGGGCACTGCCAGGCGTCGTGGTCCTCGTGATAGACGAAGTTGCCCGTACGCCACTCGTTGGAGCGTTTGGCCACCCGCCGTGACATGAGGTCGAAACCCCATGCCACCGCGAGCAGGCAGAGTGCGTACGCCGCGACCAGGACGACCGCGACCGAGGGTGCGGTCACTTGTCGGTCGCCCCTGTGGATACCGGCTGCTGCTCGGTGAACAGTGGATCGGAGCCGAGCTCGAGCGAGGTCGTGCCGCTGCGGAAGTGGCGCAGCCCCTGGAAGGCGATCCACAGGAACGGCAGGCAACCACCGGCGATGAACAGCACGTCACCGGGCAGTCGTCCCCACTCGAGCAGCTTGTTGCTCGACGAGGTGATGTAGCCCAGCGACCGCGCCTCGTAGTAACCCTCGCCGACCGAGTGGTAGAGCTGGAGTACGCCCAGCGGCAGCAGTGTCGCGAAGACCATCCAGGCCAGGCCGATATTGAGCGACCAGAAACTGATCTTGGCCAGTTTGTCCGGCCACTTCTCGGCCGGGATCAGATAGCGCAGCGCGAACATCGCCAGGCCGACCGCGAGCATGCCGTACACGCCCATCATCGCGGCGTGACCGTGGTTGGCGGTCAGCGCGGTGCCGATCTGGTAGTAGCTGACGATCGGCAGGTTGATCAGGAAGCCGAAGACGCCGGCACCCAGGAAGTTCCAGAAACCCACCGCTACCAGGAACATCACCGCCCAACGGTGCGGGAACGGCGTACTGCTCTTGCCTTCCTGCCGCGCCCCGAGCTGCATGAACGTCCACGCCTCGACCGTGAGGAACGTCAGCGGGATGACCTCCGCGGCCGAGAACATCGCACCCAGAGCCATGTGCTCCACCGGCGTACCGGAGAAGTAGAGGTGGTGCATCGTGCCGATGACGCCACCCATCGAGTACAAGATGATGTCGAGGAAGATGATGCCCAGTGCGATCCGCTCTCGGACGACGCCGAGCAGCACGAAGATGTAGGCCACCATCACCGTGGTGAAGAGCTCCAGGAAGTCCTCGACCCACAGGTGGACCACCCAGAAGCGCCAGAACTCCGCGACCGAGATGTGGGTCTCCGTACGCGCAAGCAGGCCGACTGCGTAGAACGCCGGGATCGCGAGGGCGGAGAAGAAGAACAGCCACGGCATGTTGCCCTTGGATTCGCCCTTGAGCCGCGCGCGCATGCCGCGATAGACGATGAAGATCCAGATGAACAGACCGGTCGTCAGCAGGATCTGGAAGACCCGTGGCAGGTCGAGATACTCCCATTGCTGCTCGAAGAGCGGGCCGTTGGCCCAGGAGACGCCATGGATGCTGAGCGCCTCGGCGGCCATCGAGCCGAAGACCACGACGGCGACCGCACCGAGCAGGACGTACGACAGCAGCGCCTGGCCCTTCGGTTCTCGCCGCGCGATCAACGGGGTCAAGAAGATGCCTGCGGCGAGGAAGGCGCCCGCGGTCCAGAAGAGCGCGAGTTGGAGGTGCCAGGTGCGCGCCAGGTTGAAGGGCAGGAGTTCGACGATGAAGTCGAGTCCGAAGAAGCTCGACGTATCCGCTCGATAGTGCTCGGTCAGCGCGCCGAGCATCGCTTGCATCAAGAAGAGCAACGCGATCACGAAGAAGAACCACGCGGTGCTGCGCTGCGCGGGCGTGAGTGACACCTCCCCAGGCTGTTTGAACGACAGCGCCGGGGCTTCTTCCGAGTGCCAGCCGATCTCGCGACTCCACTTGCCGTAGATCGCGAAGAGGATGCCGGTGCCGCCCAGCAGGACGACCAGCGACAGGCCGGACCACACGATCAGGTCGGGTGTGGGGCCGTTGTCGACCGCGGGCTCGGCGGGCCAGTTGTTGGTGTAGCTGTATTTGTGGCCCGGTCGCTCGGCGGCAGACGCCCAGGCGGTCCAGGAGAAGAACGCCGTGAGTTGGCGGGCCTCCTCGGGGGTCTTGATGGTGTTCTCGAGCAGGCCGTACTTGGGAGCGTCCTTGCCGAAGTACGTCGCGTAGTGCTTCTGCAGATCCTCGAAGGCCGCGAGTTGAGCCTGCGTGTAGACCAACGTCTCGGTCGACTTGTCATAGCGGTTGGTGCGGTATTCGTCGCGTACGGCCACCGTCGCGTCGACGACACCCTCGTCCTGGAACTCCTTGAGCGTGTGGTCGGTCGAACGGCGTAGATAGTCGGCCGTCCAGTCGGGCCCGAGGTACGCGCCGTGGCCCATGATCGAGCCGTACTGCTGCAGTCCGCGTTTGAGGAAGAGCTTCTGCCCCTCCTTGATGTCGGCCTTGGTGAAGACCACCTGACCGGACTCGTCGACGACCTTCTCGGGTTCGGGCATCGAGGCGGTGTAGGTGCGGTAGGTCAAGATCCCCATGATGAAGAAGCTGAAGAGCATGACCAGGGCGACGCCTTGGACCCAGCCCTTCCCGATCATCATCTGTTTGCGGGGCCCGTCGTCCCAGGGTCCGTTGCCCCCGGACGTCTGCGTCCGCGCTTGGCTGTCCTCGACGATGCTCATCGCGATCTCCCGATCACTCAGGCGGCGCCAGCCGCCAGCAATATCAACGGCACTGACCGTAACTTAAAAAGTTGCTGAGAGTCAGGGTTTGACGGCAGTTTCTACTACTTATCGTCGGAGAAATGCCGAGACGAAGTCGACGCCGTCCGCTGGGTCCGGACCTGACTCATCGCACACGCCCAGTCGGGGGGCCTTTCGCCGCTGAGCAGCCGTTCGGCAGCGCGTACGGCCAATTCTCCGGGCAGCAGGTCGTCGCCGGCGGGGTAGGCCAACGACTCCTCCTTGCGGTTGTGTTCGGCGAGAATGAACTCGAAGTTCGCGCCAGGCGGACATCGTGTGCTCAAGCGGCACCGCGGGATCCGCGAGCATCGTCTCGATCTTGTCCAGCGCGTCCCAGATCTGGCCGTGCTCGCGGATCAAGATCAGCATCTGCACCTCGAACCCATGCTCCAGCACTGTCGGGAAGTGGAATTCCTCCTCGACGTAGATGTGGTGTCGCAACGCGTGCGCGGCGGCGGTGAAGGTCTCGACGTCAGGCGCTGCGTTGGAGAGCGATCCTGCAAAGTCGGTGAGCAGGAGATCGATGCGCTCGTGGTCGCGCTCCAGAAGCGCACCGACCGAACTCGTGGGGTCCATCACGCAAGCCTTCCATTCGCCGGATTCGCCTCATCCTATGAAGTCCGAGTAGGCCCGAACAGCGGTCCATTTCAGGGCACCTTTCGGTCACTGAAATAGTCTTTTCAGAATTTCAGTTCCGAAAGATTGACCGGCCTCCTGACCCGCCCATATGTTGTCGAACAAGGCGCTGTGGCGCACTTCACAGGACAGCTTTTGGAGGGCTGAGATGACGGACGAGATGAATGGCGATCACCGCGATGCGGTGGATGGGGCGCAGGCCGAGTTCGTCGACCGGTGGCGCCAAAACGGCTTCAACTGCTATTCCTCGGGCCACAAGTTCTGCCGCGAGGTGTGTCCGGTCACTCAGGTGACGCGCAACGAAAACCACACCCCCACGGCCTTCATGGCCAACATCATCGCGATGGACAAGGGTGTGTTGAACATCGAGGACGTCGCCGACGACTACGTGCACTGCGTGCAGTGCGGCGGCTGCGAGGTGCGCTGCCCCAACACCTTGTTCGTGGGTGACTTCTACCAAGCCCGCACGGAGACCGTGAAGGTCGTCAAGGCGGCGCGTGCACTCATGGTCGACAAAGGCCTCGACCGGGGCGGCTGGAAACTGTGGAACGAGCGTACGCGCGAGCTCACCAACGAGCCGGTGCTCGGAGTCAGGGACACCGGCCAACCCCAGGGCCAGCCCTACGTACGCGACTGGGCCGAAGGGCTCGACATTCCCATCGGCGGCGAGACGATCATGTTCGTCGACTGTGAGGCCGCGTTCTATCGCACCGCCAACGCCCGCGCGACCGCGATGGTGCTCCAGAAGGCCGGTGTCGAGTTCGGTTTGATGAACGAGCAGTGGTGCTGCGGCGGTCCCGCCGGAGAGATGGGATACGTCAAGCAGTCCATGGAGTTCGCCCGGCACAACATCGACGACTGGCGGGCCTCGGGGGTCAAGAAGATCATCGCGATCGAGCCGCACGACTACGTTCACTTCACCGAGGACTACCCGGCCTATTTCGGAGAGGAGATGGACTTCGAGGTCGTTCAGATCATCGAACTGGTCGCCGACCTGATCAAGGAGGGCCGGCTCAAGATGGAGGTGCCGGTCAACAAGACCGTGACCTATCACGACCCGTGTCGGCTCAACAAGCGCAAGAACATCCACGAGGCGCCCAGGTTCATCCTCAACTCGATCCCGGGCCTGACCTTCAAGGACGTCGACCACGTGACCCAGTGGTCCTACTGTTCCGGCGGTGGAGGTGGCCTGCCCATCGAAAAGCCCGAGATCAGCAGCCAGATCGCCGCGAACCGGCTGGCTCGGGCCAATCAACTCGACGTGGAGATGCTCGTCAGTGGCTGCGTCTGGTCGGAGCGGCCGTTGGCCATGGCGGGCAACAAGGTCGGCATCGAGGTCGCCGACATCATCGAGCTCGTCGCCGCAAGCGCCGGCCTCGATGTGGGCGGCAAGCGCGGTGCCTCAGACCTGGACGAGGTGAAATTGTGACCATCACAAAGGTGACCGAGATCGACGCCGCCGTCGTCGCCGATCTTGAGGCAATCATGGGCAACGAGCCCGGAGCGGTGCTGACCGACATCTCCAGTCGCGCCAACCGGACGCGGGTCCCCGCACCCTTCCCGGTGCACCGCTGGTCTGACCACATTCCGGCCGCCGTGGTGCTTCCGCGCACCGCGCAGCAGGTCTCCGAGATCGTCAAGCTGGCCAACCGGACCAAGATCCCGGTGGTGCCCCGAGCAGGCGGTACCGGCCTCAACGATGGTGCCGTGCCCAACCGCGGCGGCATCATCATCGACGTCAAGCGGATGAACCAGATCCACGAGATCGACCTGGCGAACAGGACGGTGACCGTGGGTCCGGGCATCAGCATGATGAAGCTCAACGAGGAACTGCGTCCGTACGGTGTCTTCCACCCCGACACCCCGGCGTCGTACCCCTGCTCGCTGGTCGGCGGTCGGATCGCGTGCAGCGGCTTCTCGCTGCTGGGCACCCGCTTCGGTCACAGCCGGGATCTGTGCATGTCGATGGAGATCGTGCTGCCGACCGGCGAGATCATCCAGGTCGGTGACGGCGGCGGCAAGAAGATCCGCAAGTCCTCCACCGGGTTCCACCTCAAGCACCTCTTCATGGGTCACCAGGGCACGTTGGGAATCGTGACCGAGGCGACGCTGGAGATCGTGCCCAAGCCCGAGGCCGAGTTCGCGGCGTTCTTCGTCTTCGATGACTACGAGTTGGCGCACAAGACGCTCTACGGGATGGTCACCTCCGGCGTGGCCACGTTGGCGGGCAACGTGTTGTTCGACGAGAAGAAGGTCGAATACCTACGCCGCGACGACGAGGCGTTCATCCCGATGCCCGAATGGGTCAACTCGGTGCTCGCCACTGCGCTCTACGGCACCCGGGCCGAGGTCGAGGCCGCGTCGAAGATCGTGATGGAGAAGGGGCGTGCGTACGGCGGTCGCTACACCGGCGACGAGATGGCATTGGGCGACTGGGCCTCGCGTCACGACCGCTATGCCAACCCGCTGCATGGTCGTACGCCTGACGGCAAGGTTGCCCCGATGTCGTGGCACTGCGAGGACGCGGCGCTCAACTGGAGTGTGCTGCCGCAGGTCCGCAAGGAGTGGCACGAGATCGCCGACCGCTACATCAAGGAGTACGGCATCTTCGACGACTGGGGGACCTATTGCTACACCAGCGCGTCCTACAAGCCATGGGGTGACTACCTCGCCGAGATCGACATCGGGATCTGGGAGGAGAAGCTGGACGACGCCTTGTGGGATGTCTGGATCCAGTTCAAGACCGAGATCGCGAAGGTGTCGCTGAAGTACGGCGGGTCGATGAGCAACTGTCACGGCACCACCCGCATCGGCGACGCCGAGCTGGTGCCCGAGGAGATGGGCGGCGGCTGGGACGTCATGAAGATGCTCAAGCGCAACCTCGATCCCAACAACATCATGAATCCTGGAAAGCAGATGCTCGACGAGTCCTACGAGGACTGAAGGGAGAAGTCATGCGCAAGTTCGTCTACAAGGAGCAGTACGCACGACCCGAGGCGCGCCGGATCAGTGACGGCGTGATCATGCGGCTCGACCACGTCTACGAGGTGGACCCCGAACTGATGGGCACCCACTTCCGGCAGCAGAACATGCCGCTGTGGGACGTCGAGCGGATCGTCAGCATGCGCACAGAACACTTGGACTGGATGCACGAGCACTTCTCGTTCGAAACGCTGGTGGCCGGGGAGGAGGACGAGACTCACCTGGGTCCGGGCCGACCCGGTGAACAGCAGGAATGGGACTACCCGGAGAATCCAGGCAGACATCCCAAACCGATCCTGCCCTGGTAAGGAGGCCGTGCCCGCGTGCCGTCGCTGCTGCTGTCGGGACTCGCCCGCTCCGTCATGTTCGCGCCGATCGACCCCGGCGGCGGGCGGGTGGAGGCCGTCGCGAACCGGCTCAGCGACTCCATCTCCTTGGGCATGCTGCGCGACGGCGACCAGTTGCCCGCCCAGCAGGATCTGGCAGGCCACCTGGGCGTTTCGTTGATCACCTTGCGTGATGCCTTGGCGCTGCTGAAGGAACGCGGGTTGATCGAGACCCGGCGCGGCCACGGCGGTGGAAGCTTCGTCAAGGTCGACGAGCAGACCTCGACAAGTCGGGGGAGGGCGGCGTTGCAGGCGATGAGCAGCCATGACATCGGGGACCTGCTCGACATGCAGCGCGCCGTGTCGGGGCAGGCCGCTCGCCTCGCGGCGGATCGCCACTCGTGGGATTTCGTCAGCCGCCTTGGTGAACTCGTCACGGCGCTGGAGGCCGCCACCGAGCCCCCCGTGCAGTGCCGCATCGATGGACGCTTCCGGGTCGAGGTCGCGGCCACAGCGCAGTCCGTACGCCTGACGCGTGCGGAGATGCGACTCCAGGCTGAGGCCGGCCCGCTGCGGTGGCTTCCCGAACTGGACGAGTCGCACCGTGAGGATGTGGCCACCTTGGCCGAGTATCACCGGGAGGTCGTGGCATCACACCGTGCGCTCGTGGAGGCGATCGGGCGACACGCACACAACAAGGCGCAAAGCATCGCCGAGGCCCGCGTCGACGCGGACCTGGCTCGGATGCTCGCGTTGCACATCCAGGCACTCGAGTTGTGATGCCCGCGCAGGTCCCCTCGTCGACGCAGGTCGCCGAGGCCATCGCTGAGCACCTTGACGGAGTCTTCGCCGAAGTGCTCACCTTGCGTGACGAGTTGGCCTCGCTCGTGGCGCAGGCCCCCCTGCAGTCACTGCGTACGGCCGACCTCGGCGGGATTCGACTGGGACTCCAACGACGCCTCACCGGACAGTTGGGGCTGGTCCGAGGCATGGGCGTCGTCACTGTGCCGGGCCTGTTCGTCGACCAACCCCGCTGGATCGAATGGTGGCGCTGGGAGCACGATCGGCCCGAGCAGACCGAGTTCCAACTCGATCCGGAAAGCCTGGACTATTACGACTACACCCGCGCCGATTGGTTCTTGATCCCACACCGGGCCGACCACCGCTCGATCGTCGGGCCCTATGTCGACTTCTGGGGCGTCAACCACTACATCCTGACGCTCACCACGCCGGTGCTGGTCGGGCGTCGTTTCGTGGGGGTCGCGGGCGCGGATCTGCGGGTAGACGAAGTCGAGCGCCGGCTCTATCGGGCGTTGCGTGGAATGGATGGTGACCTGGTGCTGGTCAACGAAGCCAACCGGGTGGTGGGCTCCAAGTCGGCTCGCTGGTTGGCCGGCTCGGTGCTGCGGGGGCATGCGGTGCGCGAACGCGTGCCGGTCCCAGGCTGGCCTTGGCAACTCGTACGCCTGGGCTGAGACGAACCAAGCTATCCGCGACTGCGCAGCGCCAGCCACAACTCGGCGCTCACATCGGGGTCGGTGAGGTCGACAGCCAGATGGGTGGCGATCTGATCGACTCGATAACGAAGGGTGTTGCGGGCCAGCGCGGCCTCCTTGGCGGCCAACTCCCACCGCCCGCGATGGCGCAGGTAGGCCGACAGGATCCGACGTTGCTCGACGGAGAGAGTGTCGAGCAGCGCCGGTGCGTCGACCACCGCGGACTCACTGGGCAACTGTGCTTGCCCCGGCTCGGCGCCGGCCAGGAAGGCAAACAGTCTCGCGCGGGCGGGGGCAGTCTCCGAGGGAGTCACGGGTGCGGAGAGCGCCAGAGTTGCCGAGGCATCCGCGCTCCGCACGGCGTCGAGCACACGTCGCGGCCACCCGTCAGCGGCGGCGAGCACGACCCAGGCATCTCGACGATCTTCGGGAACGACGAGAGCTGACGGCGCCTCGTGGCGGACGGCGTCGATGACCGCACGCAGGCTTGCCGAGCGTACGGCCAGAAGGCGCAGCACCGTGGGCAGGGGCGAGCCGAGGCTGCTGGCCAGGGCTCGGGCAGCGGCGTCGAAACCCTCGTCCAACAGCACCCCGACGCAGCGCTGCGCCTCTGCCGAGGCCGAGAGCATCCGGGCCCGCCGAGCGGCATCGATGCTGAGGATCCCCGTCGCGGTCAGGACGACGGCTCGGCCACTGCTGTCTGGTGGTGTGGCTGATCCCACCGCGAGATATCCGTTGACGCGACCTTCGACCGCCAGGGGATAGACCAAGACGGTCGAATCGCGCGTGGCCAGCGATGCCGCTGTGTGGACACCGGCGAGACGACGCAGGTCGGCACGGATCTCCACGGCCTGGGCCGCAGCCGCGGGAGGCTCGATCCGGCTGACCTCACCGCTGGCCGAGAAGACAGCCGCCCAGCCACCCAGCGCGCGCACTAACACCTGGAGCACCGCACGCACCGGATCCCCGGTGATCGCGGCATCGACCAGCGTGCGCTGCACCGAGACGACATCGCGCAGATCTCGGGTGGCCGAGTGGGAGACCTGCGCCCAATAGGCCTTGCTCACCGCGAGGAAGGGAGTCTGCGCCGGCACGATGAACAGCGGCAAACCCGCCTTGCGGCAGGCCGTCGCGAGAGGGGCGGGCAGATGCTCATGGACCGGCCCGAGCCCGAGCGCGAGAGCACTCACGTCGGCCTCGACGAGGCGAGCGACGTACCTCTCGCAGCCGAGTTGACTGGTCGGGAGTTGCAGCCCGGTCGTCATCAGCAGTTCCCCGCCGGAGAGGTATCCCGTCGGATCGAGCAGTTCGCTGACATGGACAGCCGTGATGTCGCGTGCCGACCAGCCCGACCCGGCGGCGAGGATGAGGTTGTCGCCGAGATGCGATGCGAGGACCCCCAAAGTGGGAGCTCCCACACCCTGAGTTCTGGGGCCCGGCGTGCGCACCGCACCATCGTCGCAGACGTTTCGGCGAAAACTGAGGGTCGAGCCGACGAATCGGCGAACTGGCGCGCATTGACCGGTTCTAGCCTTCGTGAGAGACCCGTCGTGGGCCCTCGCGGAACGGAAGAGACCTGATGACCCAACCTCAGCAGCAGCGGATTCTCGCCACCGAGATCCCCGGCCCCCAATCGCGCAAACTTCACCAGCGCCGGCAACACGAACTCACCGACGGGCTCGGCATCACGCTCCCGGTGTTCATCGATCACGCCGGCGGCGGCATCCTGGTCGACGTCGACGGCAACCACCTCATCGACTTCGCCAGCGGCATCGCGGTGACCAGCGTCGGCGCCAACGACCCCGATGTCGCGCGCCGGGTCAACGAGCAACTCGCGCGCTTCACCCACACCTGCTTCATGGTCACCGAGTACGACGGGTACGTCGAGGTCGGTGCCGCTCTCAACCGGCTCACGCCCGGCGATCATCACAAGAAGTCGCTGCTGGTCACCACCGGTGCGGAGGCTGTCGAGAACGCGATCAAGATCGCGCGCAGTCACACCGGGCGAGATGCCGTGATCACGCTCAGCCACGCCTACCACGGCCGCACGCTGCTGACGATGACGATGACGGCCAAGAACGTCCCGTACAAGCAAGGCTTCGGTCCGTTCGCGCCTGAGGTCTACCGGGCTCCCTCTCCCTATCCGTTGCGCTGGCCGACCGGCCCGCAGAACGCTGGCGCCGAGGCGCTGGCCGCGCTGGAGGAGTTGATCACCACGCAGATCGGGGCCGGGAACGTGGCCGCGATCATCGCCGAGCCGATCCAGGGTGAGGGCGGCTTCATCGAACTCCCCGAGGGCTACCTCGCAGGCGTCGCCGAACTCGCCACCAAGCATGGCATCGTCTTCATCGCCGACGAGATCCAGACCGGCTTTGGTCGCACCGGTGACCTTTTCGCGGTCGACCGCGACGGCGTCGTTCCGGACCTGATCACGACGGCGAAGGCGTTGGCGGGTGGCATGCCGCTGGCCGCTGTCACCGGGCGCGCGGAGATCATGGACTCGGTGCCTCCTGGTGGTCTGGGCGGCACGTACGCCGGCAACCCGGTGGCATGTGCAGCCGCACTCGCGGCCCTGGAGGTCATCGAGCGCGACGACCTCGCCGGTCGGGCGCGACACATCGAGAGCATCGCCAAGACGCGCCTTCAGGAGCTCGTGGGCGAAGGTTCGTCGGTCGCCGAGGTGCGCGGACGCGGCGCCATGCTGGCGCTCGAGTTCACCAAGCCGGGCACCCTTGAACCTGCCCCGGAGATCACCAAGGCGGTGGCCGCGCGCTGTCACGAGCAGGGTGTCCTCGTGCTCACCTGCGGCACCTTCGGCAGTGTGATCCGGCTGTTGCCGCCGCTGGTCATCGGAGACGAACTCCTCAACGACGGACTCGATGTGCTGATCGCGGCCATCAAGGAGAACTCGTGATCACCAGCAGTTTCAACCCGCGCTCTGGCCAAGTTGTGGCCACGCTGCCCGATGCTGACACCGACCTTGTCCACATCCGAGTGCGGCTGGCGCAGGCTGCGGCTCCGGTGCTTGCCGCCTCAGCCCCCGCCGTACGCCGGGAGTGGCTGGAGGCGATCGCTCGCGCCCTGGAGGAGAACCAGGACGAACTCGTCGCGCTTGCCGACGCCGAAACCGCCCTAGGCGTGCCTCGGCTCACCGCAGAGCTCGCGCGCACGGCAGGCCAACTGCGTTTCTACGGCGACGTCGCGGTCGAAGGTTCGTACCTGGGGCTCACGCTCGACACCGCGACGGCGACGACTCCGAGCCTGGTCCGTCTCAATCGGCCCATCGGCCCGGTTGCCGTCTTCGGGGCGAGCAACTTCCCGTTCGCCTTCTCGGTGCTGGGCAACGACACCGGCGCGGCTCTCGCTGCGGGTTGTCCCGTCGTGGTCAAGGCACACCCCGCACACGTCGGACTGAGCCACCGGTTGGCGGATCTGGCGATCGAGGCGCTCGCCGCCGCGGGAGCTCCCGAGGGCACCTTGACCCTGGTGTCCGGACAGCAGGCCGGCATCGACCTGGTCCTGGCCGACGGCATCGAGGCCGTCGCGTTCACCGGGTCCGAAGCGGGTGGCATGGCAATCTGGGCTGCGGCCAACTCTCGTACCCGCGTGATCCCCGTCTATGCGGAGATGGGCACTGTCAATCCGGTCGTCGTCACGTCGGCGGGGATGGCCGACTTCGCCGCGGTCGCGAAGGGCTTCGTCGAGTCGTTCACGCTCGGCAACGGTCAATACTGCACAAAGCCGGGGCTGCTCTTCGCTCCGGCCGGCCGCGAGGCGGCCGCCACGATCGCCGAGGCGCTGCTGGCTGCCGTGCCGGAGCCGACCATGCTCACGTCCGGCATCGCCGTCGGTGTCGGCGAAGGCCTGGCGCGTCTCCAGAACGCTGGTGCCGTGGTCGCGGGCCTCGTGCCCGGCTCGGGGACCGGGTGGTACGCCCCCGCAGCGGTGCTGGCCGCGCCGATCTCGGCGCTGAGCCCTGGCAGTGACCTGCTGGCGGAATGCTTCGGCCCGGTCACGCTGGTGGTGGAGTACGCCGACACCGCCGAGTTGCACCACGCGCTCACATTGCTGCCTGGTCACCTGGCCGCCACCGTCGTCAGCGGCGGAGTCGACGACGCCGAGGCCGGCTGGCTGGTCGAGACGTTGGCGCTCAACGCCGGTCGCGTCACCGTGGGCGACTGGCCCACCGGCGTGGCGTACACCTGGGCACAAAACCACGGCGGTCCGTGGCCCGCCACGTCGTACGCCAAAGCAACCTCGGTCGGTGCCGCCGGGCTGGACCGATTTGTGCGACCCGTGACCTATCAGTCGGTCGCGGACTCGTGGCTTCCCGAGCCGGCGCGCACCGGCAACCCGTGGCGGATCCCGAGGCGAGTCGACGGTCGACTGATCATTCCTCGCGCCCCACGCAAGACCGCCACCCCGGCAGCATCTCGTACGCGAAAGCCACGAGGCTCATGACGCTGCCACTGGAGGGCATCCTCGTTGCCGATTTCAGTCGCGTTCTCGCCGGTCCGCTGGCGACCCAGACGCTGGCGGATCTTGGCGCGCGGGTGGTCAAGGTCGAGCGTCCCGGCGCCGGGGACGACACCCGCTCCTGGGGTCCACCCTGGACCGAGAACTCCGCCGCGTACTTCGAGAGTGCCAACCGCAACAAGGAATCCCTCACCTTGAATCTCGCCGATCCCGGCGACCTGCGGCTGGCCCGCGAACTCGCGCGCCGGGCCGACGTGATGGTGGAGAACTTCCGAGACGGCGCCTTGGTCAAGCACGGCCTGGATTTCGAGTCCGTGTCGCGCGACAACCCTGGCCTGGTCTACTGCTCGGTCACCGGATTCGGTTCGCGCGGAGGCCGTGATCTGGCGGGGTACGACTTCCTGGTCCAGGCCATGGGTGGCCTGATGAGCATTACCGGGCATCCCGACGGAGAACCGACGAAGGTCGGCGTCGCGCTGGTCGACGTACTCACCGCCAAGGATGCCACCGTCGGCATCCTGGCGGCGTTGGCCACGCGCGCTCGCACCGGCCTCGGACAGCGGGTCGAGGTCAACCTGCTCAGCAGCCTGCTCGGCTCACTGGTCAACCAGGCGTCGTCCTTCCTGGCCACCGGCCAATCCCCGGGTCGGATGGGCAACGCGCATCCCTCGATCGCGCCGTACGAGTCGCTGCGTTGCGCCGACGGGGCGATCGCGGTCGCGTGCGGCAACGACGGCCAGTTTGTTCGGCTCTGCTCGGTCCTCGGCTCGCCGCACCTCAGCGCCGATCCACGTTTTGCCACCAACGCGAATCGGGTGCTGAACAGGGCCGCACTCGTGGCTTCCCTCGAAGAGTTGCTCGCCACGAACACCGCGACGCACTGGGTCACCGCTCTCACTGCCGCAGGCCTCCCGGCCGGCCAGGTCGGGGATCTGGCCTCGGCTTTCGAGTTGGCCTCCTCGTTAGGCCTGGACCCGCTCGTCGACGTGGGCTCGCAAGTCCCGGCTCAAGTCCGCAATCCGATCACCTTCTCGGCGACTCCCGTCACCGACTATCGCCCACCCCCGCGCCTCGGCGAGCACGATGATGACGTGCGCCGCTGGCTCACCACCTCACGACAGGAAGACCACTCATGAGCACCTCGACCAAGTTGCCCCCTCTGGACCCGCGTGATCCGGCGGCGCTCAATGATCTCTTCAGTCCTGACGAGTTGGCGGTGGCGGAGTCGGTGCGGCAGTTGTGTGCTGATCATGTCGATCCTTATGTGGCCGATTGGTTCGAGCGTGGCGAGATCGACGACATTCGTGGGCTGGCGCGGGAGTTCGGCAAGCTCGGGCTGTTGGGCATGCATTTGGAGGGGTACGGCTGTGCGGGGATGACCGCGACCGAGTACGGCATCGCGTGTCTGGAACTCGAAGCGGCTGACTCGGGGATCCGGTCGTTGGTGTCGGTGCAGGGGTCGTTGGCGATGTTCGCGATCTGGCGGTGGGGTTCGGAGGAGCAGAAACAGGAGTGGCTGCCCCGGATGGCTACTGGTGAGGCGATCGGCTGTTTCGGTCTGACCGAGCCTGACCATGGTTCGGACCCGGGGTCGATGCGCACCAGGGCACGCCGCGATGGTGTGGACTGGGTTCTGGATGGTCGCAAGATGTGGATCACCAACGGTTCGGTCGCCGATGTGGCGGTGGTGTGGGCCCAGACCGACGAAGGGATCCGAGGTTTCGTGGTCCCGACCGACACGCCTGGGTTCTCGGCGCCGTTGATCAAGCACAAGCTGTCGTTGCGGGCCTCGGTGACCAGTGAACTGGTGCTGGATGGGGTACGGCTGCCCGACAGTGCGGTGCTGCCCGAGGTGGGCGGGTTGAAGGGTCCACTGTCGTGTTTGAACGAGGCCCGGTACGGGATCGTGTGGGGTGCGATGGGGGCGGCGCGGTCGTCGTTGATGGCGGCGCAGACGTATGCCAAGGAACGCACCCAGTTCGGTCGCCCGCTCGGCGGTTTCCAGTTGACTCAGGCCAAGTTGGCCGACATGCACCTGGAATACATCAAGGGTGTCCTGCTCGCGATCCACCTCGGCCGGCGCAAGGACGCCGGCGTGCTGCGTCCCGAACAGGTGAGCATCGGCAAGCTCAACAATGTGCGTGAGGCGTTGGAGATCTGTCGTACCTCACGCACCATTCTTGGTGCGAACGGGATCTCGTTGGAGTTCCCGGTGATCCGGCACATGAACAACCTGGAGTCCGTACTCACCTACGAAGGCACCGTCGAGATGCACACCCTGGTCCTCGGCCAAGCCGTCACCGGCGAAACCGCCTACCGCTGACCCTTGTGGCCTTCGATCCAGAGGGCTTGACTACCCCTAACGCAGCAACCGAAGGAGACACCGTGACCGAGTACGCCGTCCGCAACCCCGCCACCGGCGAGCTGGTGCGCAGTTATGACACCGCCACCGACGCGGACATCCGCGCCGCCCTCGACAAGGCGCAGGACGCCTACCGCACCTGGGGTCGTACGACCACCGTCGCCGAGCGCGCCGCGCTGGTGGCGCGCGTCGCCGAGCTCCACAACGAGCGCGTCGACGAGCTCGCCGACCTGATCGTCGAGGAGATGGGCAAGCCCCGCGACGAGGCCGTCGGCGAGGTCGAGTTCAGCGCCGCGATCTATCAGTACTACGCCGACAACGCCGAGGAGTTCCTCAAGGACGAGGAGATCACGCTGCTCGACGGCGAGGGCTCGGCGATGATCACGCGCGAGCCGCTGGGCGTACTCCTCGGCATCATGCCGTGGAACTTCCCGGCCTATCAGGTCTCCCGCTTCGCCGGACCCAACCTGTGCCTGGGCAACACGATCCTGCTCAAGCACGCGCCCCAGTGCCCGTCGTCTTCGGCGGCCATCGAGCAGATCTTCAAGGACGCGGGCTTCCCCGAGGGGGCGTACGTCAACATCTACGCCACCAACGAGCAGATCGCCGACATCGTGATCCCGGATCCGCGCATCCAGGGCGTGTCGCTGACCGGATCAGAGCGTGCCGGTGCCGCCGTGGCCGAGGTCGCAGGTCGCAACCTCAAGAAGGTCGTCTTGGAGTTGGGTGGTTCCGACCCGTTCATCGTGCTGGGCACCGACGACATGGACGCCACCGTCGAGGCGGCGCTGGCGGCGCGGCTGGGCAACACCGGTCAGGCCTGCAACGCGGGCAAGCGCTTCATCGTGCAGGAGGACCTCTACGACGAGTTCCTCGGCAAGTTCACCGCCGGGATCACCGCCGGCGGCAAGGCCCCGCTCTCGTCGCTGCCCGCAGCCGAGCGGTTGGCCGAACAGGTCACCAACGCGACCGCCAACGGTGCCGAGTTGGTCACCGCCGGTGAGCGCGAGGACGCGCACTACCCCTTCGGCGTACTCACCAATGTGACCCGCGACAGCGACTCTTTCTATGAGGAGCTCTTCGGGCCGGTCGCGATGGTCTTCAAGGTCAAGGACGAGGCCGAGGCCATCGACCTGGCCAACGACACCCCGTTCGGACTGGGGTCGTACGTCTTCACCAACGACCCCGAGCAGGCCAAGCGGGTGGCGTCGCAGATCGAGGCCGGCATGGTCTTCGTCAACGTCGTCGACGCCGATGGTGTCGAGCTGCCCTTCGGTGGCGTGAAGCGCTCCGGCGTCGGCCGCGAGCTGGGTCGCTTCGGCATCGAGGAGTTCGTGAACCGGAAGATGATCCGGATCGGCTGATCTCTGCCTCGAACGCCCTCGATAGCCTCAGTCCTATGAGTGCTATCGAGGGCGTTTCTGACACGTTCGACCCGTCAGCCTGGGATGTCGTACCCGGCTTCGAGGATCTGACGGACCTGACCTATCACCGGGCGCGCGCCCACGGGACCGTACGCATCGCGTTCGACCGCCCCGACGTGCTCAACGCGTTCCGTCCGCACACGGTCGACGAACTGCTGCGCACGCTGGAGCACGCGCGTACGTCCGCCGATGTCGGCTGCGTGCTGCTGACCGGCAACGGGCCCTCGCCGAAGAACGGCAAGCACTCGTTCTGCACCGGCGGCGATCAACGGATCCGCGGCAAGGCGGGCTATCAGTACGAGACGCCCGGCCACGACGACGCAGGGGCCGAGCCCAACCCGATCGACAAAGCCCGCCTCGCGCGGCTGCACATCCTCGAATGCCAGCGGCTGATCCGCTTCATGCCCAAGGTGGTGGTCTGTCTGGTGCCCGGCTGGGCGGCCGGCGGCGGTCACTCGCTGCACGTGGTCTGCGACCTGACGCTGGCCTCGCGCGAGCACGCGCGCTTCAAGCAGACCGACGCCGACGTCGGCTCCTTCGACGGCGGATTCGGGTCGGCGTACCTGGCCCGCCAGGTCGGGCAGAAGTACGCGCGCGAGATCTTCTTCCTCGCAGAGAAGTACGACGCCGATGACGGCATGCGGATGGGTACGGTCAA
Organism: Nocardioides sp.; assembly: GCA_037045645.1. Lineage (NCBI taxonomy): Bacteria > Bacillati > Actinomycetota > Actinomycetes > Propionibacteriales > Nocardioidaceae > Nocardioides > Nocardioides sp. The sequence goes on along the minus strand of JBAOIH010000011.1, from coordinate 51,195 downwards.
TCGCGCCGTGCCGCACGCCGACTTGGAGAAGGTCGGCCTGGAGTGGGGCCGGATGATCAACGGCAAGTCCCCGACGGCGCAGCGGATGCTGAAGTATTCGTTCAACCTGATCGACGACGGGCTGGTCGGCCAGCAGCTCTTCGCGGGTGAGACCACCCGGCTGGCGTACATGACCGACGAGGCGCAGGAGGGCCGCGACCAGTTCCTGGAGAAGCGCGAGCCGGACTGGACTCCGTACCCCTGGTACTACTAGGAGAACGCTCCGCCGCAGGTCAGCAGCCTGTCCCGGCGCTACTGGGCGCGTACTGGGCGCAAAGAATCGCTTGGGCGAGATCCGAAGCCGCCGCCGAGTGACGCGAAGCCTGTGAGCTCGGCCGAGAACGCCTGGGGCGACCAGTCGCGGCGTACGGGTGCTTGCTGGTGCTACTGGGTGACACCACCAAGAACCGCAAGGCGGGGTACGCCCAGTCAATCCCCCTACACTCGCCCGCCATGACCCCGCTCCTGCTCCTGCACGGAGTCACCCATTCGGCGCGTGCGTGGGACGACGTCGCCCCGCTTCTGCCCGAGTTCGACCTGATCATCCCGACGGCCACCGGCCACCGCGGTGGCCGACCGCGTACGCAGCCGGTCACGCTCAGCGGGCTCGTCGATGAGGTGGAACAACTGCTGGACCACCGCGGGCTTGGAGCCGTACACCTCGCTGGCAACTCGATGGGCGGCTGGATGGCCATCGAGCTGGCGCGGCGCGGCCGGGCGTTGAGCGTGTGCGCCTTCTCGCCGGCGGGCTGCTGGACCCCCGGCGCAGCCGACAAGACGATCGCCACGGAGCAGATCCGCAGCAAGGTGGCACTCGCGCGCAGGTTCTCTGCGGTCGCGCCGCTGGCGATGCGGCTGGGGTTCGTACGACACCTCGGCATGCGGATCGCGGCCGAGCATGGTGAACGACTGACGGCTCGCCAAGCCATCGGCATGCTCCAAGATCTCGAAGGTTGCACCGCCACCGAAGACATGCTGAACACCACCGAGAGCGTTGCGCCGCTTGACCCGTTGCCGTGCCCGATCACCTTGGCCTGGTCCGAACATGACCGGCTCTTCCCTCCTGAGGTCAACGGCGTTACCGCCCAGCAACTCATGCCCGCAGCGACGTACGTCGTACTCCCTGGCGTGGGGCACTGCCCGATGATCGACGACCCCGCGCTGTGTGCCGAGACGATCCGAGCCGGCATCGAGATGGCGCAATAGGTGCGATGTCCTAACGTCTGGGCATGGTTTCGATCCGACTCTGCGGCGCGTTCGCTGCGTTCGCCCTGGTGCTCTCCGGCTGCGCGGCCGAGGACCAGGGCAAACCCCGGGCGGATGCGCAGCGGCCGGAGACATCGCAGACAACCGCCTCGCCAGAAGCTTCTGTCGCCCACCCGCCTCGCCAAACAGGTCAGGGCCAGATATCAGAAGAAGGGCCTGAAGGTCACCTGCCCCCAGGGCCTGGCCGGCCAAGCCGGCGCGACCTCGGACTGCGAGGCGACCGACGGCAGCAAGTTGGTCGGCGTCCGGGCGACGGCCACAGATGCCCGGGGTGGATTCGACGTACTGCCGTTCCTCGGCGCCGACGCCGTGGTGGACACCATCGCCGGCAGCCTGGAGATGCAGGGCTACACCGGAGTCACCGGCCACTGCGACGGCGAGTTGATCGGCGAGGTCGGCGCGCATCAGGACTGTGAGGTCACGACGAGCGGCGGTACGACCCCGGTCAACGTCGACGTGACCAAGGTCGAGGGACTCACCATCGACTTCACGTTCAAGGGCTGACATGCGCATCGTCGTCCTCACCGGAGCCGGCATCTCCGCCGAGAGCGGGGTGCCGACCTTCCGCGACGCGGATGGGTTATGGGAGGGCTACGACCCTGCGGTGGTCGCGACCCCGCAGGCGTACGCCCAGGACCCCGACCTGGTGCAACGGTTCTATGACGAACGCCGGGCGGCCCTCAAGCGGGTCGAGCCCAACGACGCGCATCGTGCGCTGGCTCGGCTCGGCCAGGCCCTGCAAGACGATCTCTACCTCGTCACCCAGAACGTCGACGATCTTCACGAGCGTGGCGGCTCGCCGCAGGTGCACCACATGCACGGCCAGTTGCGCAGCGCTCGCTGCGCTGGTTGCGGAGCCCGGCATGAATGGGAGGGCGCATTGGGACACCGTCCCGGGTGCCCGAGTTGCAGTCGTACGTTGCTGCGACCCGATGTGGTCTGGTTCGGTGAGATGCCGTTGGCGATGGACGACATCTTCGAACGCCTCGACACCTGTGACCTCTTCGTGGCGATCGGGACGAGCGCGCAGGTCTATCCAGCGGCCGGTTTCGTGCACTTCGCGGCGGGGGCTGGCGCGGCGACCTTGGAGCTCAATCTCGACGCGACGGGAACGAGTGGCGACTTCAGGCAGTCGCGGCGAGGCCGAGCGACCGCGCTTGTGCCGCAATGGGTGGACGAAGTACTGGGCTGAACCGCGGCAAATGCGGCCGAAGGCGCAGGCGGTGTTGAACAAAGGTTGACCAATGGGTGGAACCTGTTCTCATTTTGCTCGAATGAGGTTAGCCTCGTCACGTTCCCGCCCCCGGGCGACTTCTTGAGAGGGAGAAAAATGGATTTGAACAAGCGTCCCGCAGTGGACCGACGCACGGTGGTCCGCACGGCTGCTTGGTCTGCGCCGGTCGTGGCGGTGGCTTCGACCGCCCCCGCTTTTGCAGGTACCCCCCCGCCCGCCCCCGACCTGTCGACCTCGACCGCGGGCACCCCCACCCGCGTGCCGCTGGACAGCACTGTGTCCATCCCGCCCAACACCACGACGTTCACCAACACCGGCCTTGCTGCGGCTGAGGGCCTGATCGCGACGATCTCGACCACGGACCCGGGCTCTCGCGCGGCTGGTCGCGGCAACATCACCGACGTCCGCATCGGCGGCCAGCCGTACGCTGACTTCGCCGGCCTGGTCGACGTGACCGGTGTCGGCACGGAGTCGGTCACCCTCACGATCTCCGCGGCCGTGGTCAACATCGCTCCCGGTGCGTCGTTCGACCTGCCGCTGGGACTCGACTTCGACCTTGACTCGACCAAGGCCCTGAACTTCTCGGTGAACGTCGCCGCGGGCAACGGTGGTGTTCCGACCGCCTTCGCCTCTGTTCCGCTCGCCGACCAGAACGCACCTGCATTGGCGACGTCCACCCCGGCGCCCCCGACCCGCAAGAGCGCGACTGTGGTGACGGTTCCGCCGGCCACGTTCAAGAACAACGGAAACGCGGCGGCGGCCGGCATTCGTGTCCGGATCGTGTCCGACAAGGCCATCCTCAGCATGAAGGCGTTCGGCCAGAACATTGCCAACCTCGGGATCGTGTTCGAGCCCGGCTACGAGCCCGGCCCGGGTCGCACCGAGATCCGGATGTCCACGCCGCCCACCGGCCTGGCCGCGATGGGCGTCCCCGCCAACGGTTCCAAGACCGCTGCGGCCGGACAGGACTTCGAGTTCGACTCGGCGGGCCCGGTCGTCTTCTCGACGACGGTGTACCCCTACACCACCGATCGCAACGTGCCCACCGGCGTGCCGGCGAAGTTCCTCAACACGACCGTCGCCTGATCAAACCCTGATCGAACACCGTAACGGCCGGTCCGGGTTGCCTTGTGCAGCCCGGACCGGCCGTTCGGCATTTTCAGTGCGAAGTCAGCAACGCACCGGCATGTGGCGGCAGGGTGAGGACACCTTCATTCAGGGTCGCGCCGCTGGCGGTGGCCAGGCGTACGACCAACTCCGCGCCGTTCACGCCGAGATCGATCACCTGCTCCGCGGTGGAGAAGTTCACCGCGACGACCACCGACCCGAAAGCCGAGTCACGGTGCAGCACGAACGTACGCGCGTCCTCGTCCGCGATTGCCCGCACCTTGCGTAGGTCGGGGTCGGTCAACGCGGGCAACGTTCGCCGCACCTGCGCCATCGAGCGATAGAACTCCATCAACGCAACGCCCCGCTCGGTGGAGGTCTCGCTCCAGTCCAGCTTCGAGGCCGTGAACGTCGCCGGGTCCTGCGGGTCGAGCACCTCGTCGGGGTCCCAGCCCATCCGTGCGAACTCGCGCAGCCGTCCAGCCGAGACGGCCTCGCCCAAGTCTGCTTCGGGGTGCGAGGTGAAGAAGGCGAACGGAGTCGTCGCACCCCACTCCTCACCTTGGAACAGCATCGGCGTGAACGGCCCCGCCAGCGTCAGCAGTGCCGCCACCTGCGCCTGATCGACGTCGAGATCGGGCCGATCACCGCGCGCCCGGTTGCCGACCTGGTCGTGGTTGCTGTTGGCCACCACGAGCCGCCAGCCCGGCACCCGCGCGACGTCGAGTGGCGCACCGTGGTCACGACCGCGGAAGGAGGAGTACGTGCCGTCGTGGAAGAAGCCTTGCTCGCAGACCTTCGCCAGCGCCGACAACGGCGCGAAGTCGGCGTAATAGCCATCCGTCTCGCCGGTCAGGGCGACGTGCAACGCGTGATGGAAGTCGTCGCTCCACTGGGCATCGATGCCGGTGCCGCCACCCTCACGCGGCGTGATCAGCAGCGGGTCGTTGAGGTCACTCTCGGCGATCAACGTCAGCGGCCGACCCAGGTGTGCCGACAGTGCGCCGACCTCGGTGGAGAGTTCTTCGAGCAGATGAGTCTCGGAGGAGTCGACCAGGGCATGGATCGCATCCAGGCGCAGCCCGTCGACGTGGAAGTCGCGCAGCCATGACGTCACCGAGTCGAGGATGAAGCGGCGTACCTCTTCCGATCCCTCCTCGTCGAGGTTGATCCGGTCACCCCAGTCGTTGCTGTCGGAGGTGACGTACGGACCGAAGCGCGGCAGGTAGTTGCCCGACGGCCCGATGTGGTTGTGCACTACGTCCTGGATCACGCCGAGCCCGTGTGCGTGGGCGGCGTCGACGAAACGCTGGTAGGCGGCCGGGCCGCCGTACGCCTCGTGTACGCAACCCCAGAGCACGCCGTCATAACCCCAGCCGTGCTCGCCGTTGAAGGCGTTGACCGGCATCAGTTCGATCAGGTCGACACCGATGTCGCGCAGGTGCGGCAGCTTCTCGATCGCTGCATCGAGGGTGCCCTCGGGGGTGAAGGTGCCCAAGTGCAGCTCATAGAGCACCGAGCCGGCGAGTTGGCGTCCGGTCCAGGCCCGGTCGGTCCATGCGAAAGCGTCGGGGTCGAACGTACGACTCGGGCCGTGCACGCCGTGGGGCTGCCAGCGGCTGCGCGGGTTGGGCAGCACCGTCTCGTCGTCGTCGAGGAGGTAGCCGTAGTCGACCCCGGTGCGCTCCTCCACCGTTTCGGTCGGATGCCACCAGTCGCCCGCGCCGCGCTTCATCTCGATGGTCTCGTCGCCGAGTTGGAGGCGTACGCGCTCCGGACGCGGCGCCCACACGTCGTACGTCCCACGCTGGCGTGACCTGTGGGGCAACGGGCGCAACAGCGCCACCGGGAACGTGGACAGCACGTTGGCGAGAGGAATCGCGCCGTCGCTGGCGAAGACCTCGCCCGTGAACTCGTCTCGCCACCGACCCGGCGCCAACTCCAGGGTCGTCTCGCCCCAACCGCCGCGCTTCGCCAGGCCGAGTGGCAGGCGGGTCGCCACCGCGACGACGCCGCCCCGGTCGTACGCCACCACGTGATCGCTCGCTTCGCCGTTGGCGCGCACCGGCGCGTACGACTCGAAGGCGCCGGGCTCGTCGCGGCGCAGTTGCAGGGTCTTCGTGACGACGAGCAACTTCGCCAGGCCGGGGTCGTCGAGCCCCCCGGTGAGCACGGGCACGCCAAGCTCGGCCAGTGCCTCGGCCCGGGTCTCGAAGTCGACGGATCGCCGGTTGTCCGGGTCGACCAGCGACTGCTCCCAGAGCTCGGAACCCTGATAGAGGTCGGGTACGCCGGGGAGCGTCAGGCCCAGCAGTTTGGCCGAGAGCGCGTTGAACCAGCCGGCGTCGACGATCTGGTCGAGCACCTCGTCCAGGATCGCCCGAACCGCCTCGTTGTCGAAAGCCGCGTTGATGGCCGCGTGCACGCTCGACTCGTACGCCTCGTCGGGGTCGGTCCAGGTCGTCCGGTCGCCCGCTTCGCGCATCGCCTTCTCGGCGTACGCATGGAGCCGTTCGCGCAGGGCGGGATCGTGCGACCAGGCGCCCACGACGGCCTGCCAGAGCAGGTTGGCGAAGTTGGGGTCCGGGATCGGGGCGAGTTGCTGGACTTGTTCGACTGCCGCGGTCCAGGCCTGCGGGATCTCGGCGAGCACGCCGATCCGAGCGCGGACGTCCTCACCACGCTTGGTGTCGTGGGTCGAGGCGGCTGTCATCGCCGCCGGCCACTCGGCTTGACGGGGCGCCATCGCGGTGTGGAAGTCGTCGACGGAGAGCGAGAACACCGACGGGTCGCCGCCGACCTCGTTCAGCGAGGTCAGCCGGGACGTGCGATAGAAGGCGCAGTCCTCGACCCCCTTGGCCATCACCATGCCGGAGGTTTGCTGGAACCTCTGCGTCGCGTCCGCGGCGCCGTCGCCGAGGATGGGTTCGAGTAGGTCGAGCGTCGCGTGGAGATCGGGCCGATGCTGCCGCGCCAGCGCGAACGCCTCCTCCAGGTGCTCTCGGCCCAGCGGGAGGTAGGAGCGGTAGACCGGGAAGCACGCGAGGAGTTCGGCGACCGCGTCCTCGAGCGGTGTGGTTTCGAGACGGGCTGCGCCCTCCTCAACCACCGGTGGGGCTGCGCCCTCCTCAACCACCGATGAGTCCGTTGGTTGAGGAGCGAACGAAGTGAGCGTCTCGAAACCATCGGCACCCGATGATTGTGTGGTTTCGAGACGGGCTTCGCCCTCCTCAACCACCGGTCGGGCTTCGCCCTCCTCAACCACCGGTGGGGCTGCGCCCTCCTCAACCACCGATGAGTCCGGTGGTTGAGGAGCGGACGAAGTGAGCGTCTCGAAACCATCGGCACCCACCGGGGGTGCGAAACCATCGCCCACCAGCGGCGCCAGCTCCCGTACGATCCGGCGGACCTCCGCGCGCAGCACGTGGTCGGTGACGTCGCGCTTGGTGCCGTGGATCAGCGCCGGCCAGTCCAAGACCGATCCGCGCAGTCGAGACTCCAACTCACCAAGCGGCTCCTCGCCCGCAGGGTCGGTCAACACGCGGTCGATCAGCGCCAGCGCGTCGTACCCCGTCGTTCCTGCGGTGTCCCACTCGGAAGGCAGCGCTTCGCCGGGCTCGAGGATCTTCTCGACCAGGACGTACGCCCCGTCGGTCAGGTCGGCGAGATCGCGAAGATACCCGCCCGGGTCACGAAGACCGTCCGGATGGTCGATCCGCAGGCCGTCGACCAGCCCCTCGGAGAACCACCGCGCGACCTCCTCGTGAGAGCGCGCGAACCACTCCGGATCCTCGACCCGGATCGCCGCCAACGTGTTGACCGAGAAGAACCGTCGATAGTTGAGGTCGGTGTCGGCACGTCGCCACGACACCAACTCGTAATTCTGTCGCGCGTGCACCGCGTTGGCGTCTTCGTCCGGCCCGAGCGGAGCGCTGTCGGGAGCCAGCGGGAAGCGCTGATCGTGGTAATGCAACTCGCCCGCCAGGACACGCAGGTTCGCGATCCGGCCGTCATCGAGGAGATCGTCGTCGCCGACCACCGGGATCAGCACCCGACCATCGCCAGCAGCCCAGTCGATGTCGAAGGCCGAGGCGTACTCCGAGGACTCCCCGTGGGTGAGCACGTGCCACCACCACGGGTTCTCGTACGGCCGCGCGATGCCGACGTGGTTGGGCACGATGTCGACGAGCACGCCCATCCCGAGGCGCCGCGCCTCGCTCGACAGCGCCGACAGCCCTGAGCCACGACCACGCGACGGATCGATCGCCGAGTGGTCCGAGACGTCGTACCCATGCGACGACCCCGACTCCGCCGCCAGCAGCGGCGACAGATAGACCCAGTCGATGCCGAGGTCGTGCAGGTACGCCAACGTCCGCGCGGCGGCCAGAAGATCGAAGTCGTCGGTGATCTGGAGGCGATAGGTGCTTGCCGGGATCCGCATGGCGATCAGGGCTTGACGACCGGCGCCTGCGCCGCAGCCGCCAAAGATGCCGCGACGGAGTGGTCGACGTCCTCGGCAGGTCCCGAGTGCTGCTGCAGCACGATCAACGAGCGCCCCGCCAGCGCAAGTGAAGAACCGGCTGCGTGCGGTGCACTGTCCACCGCCGCTCCCGAGGTGTCGATCACGACGTCCCAGCCCTCGGCGTACTCCACCGGTGGCAACGTGACCTCGCCCGAGTCGCCGCTGGCGTTGAAGTAGAGCAGGAAGTGGTCGTCGGTGATCGGGTTCCCCGTACGGTCGGTGCCGGGGATTCCGTGGCCGTTGAGATACATGCCGACGGCCTGACCGCCGTTGTTCCACTCGGTCATCGGAGTGCCGTCCAGGGCCAACCACACGATGTCGTTGAGTCGCTCGCCGTCACCCGTACGGACCGAGTCGCCGGTGAAGAAGCGCTTGCGCTGGAAGGTCGGATGCGCCGCGCGCAACGCCGCCACCGCCGAGGTGAACTCGATCAGCGGCTTGTCGGCGTCGTCCCAGTGCACCCACGAGATCTCGGAGTCCTGGGCGTAGGTGTTGTTGTTGCCGTCTTGGGTACGCCCCAACTCGTCGCCGTGCAGCAGCATCGGCACGCCTTGGCTGAGCAGCAGAGTGGCGATGAAGTTGCGTTGTGCGCGCGCTCGCAACTCGCGGATCGCGGGGTCGTCGGTCGGGCCCTCGGCGCCGTGGTTCCACGAGCGGTTGTGCGATTCGCCGTCGTTGCCGTCCTCGCCGTTGGCCTCGTTGTGCTTCTCGTTGTACGACACCAGGTCGCGCAGCGTGAAGCCGTCGTGTGCCGTCACGAAGTTGATGCTCGCGAAGGGACGGCGACCACTGTGCTCGTACAGATCAGACGAGCCGGCCAACCGCGACGCGAACTCGCCCAGCGTGGGCTCGCCGCGCCAGAAGTCGCGTACGGAATCGCGGTACTTGCCGTTCCACTCGGTCCACAGCGGCGGGAAGTTGCCGACCTGATAGCCGCCCGGGCCGATGTCCCAGGGCTCGGCGATCAGCTTGACCTGCGACACGATCGGGTCCTGCTGGACGAGCTCGAAGAAGGTGGAGAGCTTGTCGACGTCGAAGAACTCGCGCGCCAAGGTCGCGGCCAGGTCGAACCGGAAGCCGTCGACGTGCATCTCGGTGACCCAATAGCGCAGCGAGTCCATGATCAGCTGCACCGAGTGCGGGTGCCGGACGTTGAGGCTGTTGCCGGTGCCGGTGTAGTCCATGTAATAGCGCTTGTCGTCCTCGACGAGGCGGTAGTAGGCCGCATTGTCGATGCCCTTGAGCGACAGCGTCGGGCCCATGTGGTTGCCCTCGGCGGTGTGGTTGTAGACCACGTCCAAGATCACCTCGATGCCCGCGGCGTGCATCGCCTTGACCATCGATTTGAACTCCTGGACCTGCTGACCGCCCTTGTTCGCGGCGTAGTCCTCGTGCGGCGCCAAGAAGGCCAGCGTGTTGTATCCCCAGTAGTTGCGCAGCCCCTTGTCGAGCAGCGTCGAGTCCTGGATGAACTGGTGCACCGGCATCAGCTCGATCGCGGTGACACCGAGCTTCTTGAGATGGCTGATGATGCTGGGGTGGGCAAGGCCGGCGTACGTCCCGCGGTGCTCCTCGGGCACGTCGGGGTGCAGCTTGGTCAGACCCTTGACGTGGGCCTCATAGATCACGGTCTCGTTGTACGGCGTGCCCGGCAGCCGGTCGCCTTCCCAGTCGAAGAACGGGTTGATCACGACACCGAGCGTCATGTGCGCTGCCGAGTCGTCGTCGTTGCGGCTGTCGGGGTCGCCGAAGTTGTAGCCGAAGAGTGACTGGTCCCAGTCGATGTCGCGGCTGGTGGCTTTGGCGTACGGGTCGAGCAGCAGCTTGTTCGGATTGCAGCGGGTGCCGTGCTCGGGCTCGTACGGTCCGTGCACGCGGTAGCCGTAGAGCTGCCCGGGCTGCACCTGCGGCAGATAGCAGTGCCAGACGTACGCGTCGACCTCGGTGAGTTCGACTCGCGTCTCCTCCCCGGATTCGTCGAAGAGGCACAACTCGACCTTGTCGGCCGCCTCGCTGAAGATCGCGAAGTTGGTGCCGCTGCCGTCGTACGTCGCGCCAAGGGGGTACGCGTTGCCGGGCCAGACCTGCATGTGTGGAACTCCTCAGGGGTCGCCGAGACGGACGAACGAGTCAAGCATGCACCTGCTTGGAACGATAAAACCTCACCGGTGGGTGACCTCACCCACGCGGCGCCGCCAGACTCGCATCCCGTCGATCCTGGTCCATGTGCCGCCGCCGGCCACCTTGGCAGTCATGATGGACCCGACACCGTACGAACGGCAGGGAGGACAAGGACGTGGACCAGGACGCCAGCCCACGTTCCAGGCCCCGCTCGAACACCTGGGGCGCGCCATCGGATCGCGAGGCGCTGCTGGTGATCGCTGAGGATGTCCGCGCTCGCACCGGCTTCGCGGTCTGTGCCATCGAGGTGCTGCGCGCCGACGGGATGCTGGAGTTCGTGGCCATCGCGGGCAGTGCAGCAACCGGGCGGGCCCTGCTCGGTACGGCCTCCCCGCTCGCGGCGATGACGCCGGCTCTGCGATTGGGCGCTATCTATGGCGACTTCACCTTCGTGGCGACCGAGTGGCTGACCTCGCACGCCAAGGCACTGCTCGCCGAGTATGGGCACATCCCGGACCTTCCTGATTCATCCGACGTGCACCGGTGGCGAGCCGAGGACATGTTGGTGGCAAGCATTCGAGACGACCGCGGCGACCTGCGTGGCTTCCTCTATCTCGATGAACCTCTCGACGGGCTGCGCCGCACCGATCGCCAACTCAGTGAACTGACGTCGGATCTGGCGCTGCCACTGCGCGCCCTGCTGACCGCCTTCGAACGTGAGGAACTCGCACACCGCGCCCGTCTGCTCAGCGCTGCGGGGGAGGCCGTACGCCGGTTGTCGAGTCGCGGCGGAGTCAGTGCCTTCCTCGATGCCGCACGGCCCTATCTCACCGCAGGACTGCGCGCGGACGAACTGGTCTTCCGGCTCGACAACCAGACGATCTCGGAGAACATCGGCGATCTGCCCCAGTCGTTGCTTGCCGTGATCGATCGGTCCGCTCGGCGGTGTTGGGAGTGGGGCGCGGTGCTGATCGTCGAATCCCAGGAGGTCTGGGGCGACCCGTCCCTGTCCTTGGCAGATGCCACAGCTCTGTCTGCTCACGTCGCGGCCCGGGCCAACCGTCCAATGATCGTGTTGCCGATCGGAGCCGCGGATGAGTTCGTCGGCGCCGTGCTCTTCACGCGTGGGTCGTCGCGGTGGACCGGCGGTGAGTCCGTCGCGGCCACCGACATGGGTCAGGACCTGGGACGGGCGGTGCAACTGGCACACGCGCTGGATCGCGAGCAGGAACTCATCGAGGAGCTTCGCCGGGTCGACCGGCTGCGCAACGAGTTTGCTCGCACCGTGTCACACGAACTCAAGAACCCTCTGACCTTGTTGTCGTCCTACGTCGAGGTCCTGCAGGACGGGCCGCACCTGCAAAGTCAGGAGACGGCGTTGGACGCGATCGCGCGCGGCACCCTGCGGCTGGAGCGCCTGCTCAACGACCTGGGCACCTTGTCCTCGGTGGTGCAGGAGGCCGGCGCACCCCTTGTGCCGGTCAACCTCAACTCGACCGTACGAGACGCGGTGGAACTCAACCTCGCCGCGGCGACCCGACGCGGCATCGCGCTGACATCCGAGGTGCCCAAGGCGGCGACTGTGGTGTCGGGTGATGCCCAAGCACTGCTCGACGCGCTGCACAACCTGGTCAGCAACGCGGTGAAATACTCCGATGCCGGTGGCGTCGTGCACCTGAGCCTGAGCCGCGACGGAGAGCAGGTGAGCTTGCAGTGCCGCGACGAAGGCCTCGGCATCTCCGAAGCCGACCAGCGCAAACTCTTCACCGACTTCTTCCGCTCGACCAACGTCGAGGCGCTGCGACGTCCGGGGACGGGATTGGGCTTGCCGATCGTACGGCGCACCGTGGAGCGCCTCGGCGGTCAGATCGACGTCTCCTCGCGCCTGGGCGTCGGCACCACGTTCACCGTCACGTTCCCGGCAATGGCGACAGCCTGACCTCGACCTGGCGAGTCCTGCCGGCGCGTACGCGTACCCGAGGCGACACCTCGGCTCCCGGGTAGCCCGCGGTGCCCGGCACGATCAACGTGTAGCGACCAGGCATCAGGCCACGCAACAAGAAGTCACCGCGCCGAGCCCGGGCACTCCACCACTGGCCGGTGCGCTTGCTGACCGCGGTCACCCACATCGACTCCGTGGGCAGGCTGGTGCCGGTGAAGACGAACCCCTGCAGGCCTCCGGCTCGCACCGGCAGTCGCAGGCGTACGTCCGGCCCGGCCCCGGGCCGCTCCAATCGCACGTCCAGTCCGCGCCCGACCCAACGCCCGCGGCGATCACGTCCCCACAAGGTGACCTTTCCCTTCGGCAGCCCGCCCATCGCGAACTCGCCGCGCGAGTTCGCGCGCACCTCGTACGACACCCCGGAGGCATCGCTGGCCACCACCGTCACCGCACGCGCCGGGCGTTGTTGCGGGCCGGCCACGACCCGGCCGGTGACGTACGCGCCGCGGCGCAACCGGATGCTGGTGGCGGTCGTGGCGTCCGCAGTGACGCTGACGAAGCGGTCGACCGTCATCAAGGCATCCAGGCGCCAGCGCGGCCCCTGGTCGGAGAACTGCAGGCGATAGCCGGCCGGAGTCAGCCCAGCGAAGGAGAAGCGCCCGGTCGCCGTCGTGGTGGCATCGCGCAGGAAGGTCCAGTTGGTGTCGAAGAGTGCCACTTTGACCCGGGCGGCGCCCTCGCCGTCCAGGCCGATCGCGCGCCCCACCACCTCGCCGAGGCCCGACCCCGGCACCTCGGTGGTGTGTGCAGCGGCTGCGTACGGTCCGGTCAGTGCGAGTGCTGACATCAGTCCCGTCACGCCTGCCAGAGCTGCCTTGAATCTCATCTGTGCCTCACTTCTGCTGCTCACATGCACATGCGGTAGCCGACGCCGCGTACGTTCTCCACCCACTTCGGTGTCACCCCCGTGTCGCCGAGTTTGCGCAGCAGGTTGGACATGTGTGCCCGGACCGTGCGCTGGTCGTTCTCGTCGATCTGGTAGTCGGTGACATAGCCCTCGTTTCGCAAGCAGAGCACCAGGTTGGCGGTGCTGCGGACCCGGCCGCCCGACTCGACCAGCGCCGCCAGGAGCGCGTACTCGCTGGGGTTGAGCCCGATCTCGGTGCCGTCGACCTTGACTTCCTGCCGCGTTGTGTTCAGGGCCAGCGAGCCACAACGTACGACCTCCTCGTCCTGGTCCCCGCCGGTGTCTGCCACGACGACCTCGACGGGATCCTCGTCATGACCGGTCGGGGTGTGCACGACCGGGTCGACCAGGACAGCGGCCTTCGTGACCTCGGGCTCGACCGCCGCCGGCGCCGGCGCCGGCGGACTCGGTTCGCCCGCCAGCTCGGTGAATCCGCGAGGTCGGCGCAGCAACGCCTCGACCCGCGCGCGCAACTCCCGTGGGCGAAAGGGCTTGCGCAGGTAGTCGTCGGCCCCGGCCGACAGGCCTTCGATGATGTCGATCTCGTCGGACAGTGCGCTGACCATCAGGATGTAGGTGTCGCTGAACTCCCGAATCAGCCGAGCCGCGGCGAAGCCGTCCATGCCGGGCATCGACACGTCGACGATGGTGACGATCGGGTCGAGTTCGCGCACCATCGCCAGGCCGTCCACAGCGTTGCTGGCAAGGAACGGCTGGAAGCCGCTCTGCGTCATGATCTGGCCGTGCAATTCGCGGATGTCGTCATCGTCGTCGATCACGACCGCACGGCGCAGTCGGTGGGCCGTGGGATCACTCATGGCCACCTCCCGAAGCCTGCGCCCGGCCACGCAAGGGGCACGTGGTCAAGGCGCGCAGATAGCGCTGGTCAGAGGTGATCTCCCCGCGCACCTGCCGGATCCGCGTACCCGGCACGGCATAGAGCCGGTTGTCGAACGCGACGACCTCGCACGACCCCATGCGGACGCCGGCGACGGGCTCTCCCTTGTCGTCCGAACACCACTCATAGTTCGCGGGCAGGCGTACGCCCGCGGCCCAGACGTTCGCACACGCTTGGGCATCGGCTCGGACGTAGAGCAGCGCGAACTGTTCTTGGCGCATGGCCGCGACCGGCTTCGGGAGGACGTCTTGGACCCGTTGCACCACCGAGGTCGGGGCCGGTGTGCTCTCCTCCTGCGGAGAACTGCACGTCGACACGGCACTGAGTACGGCGGTGGTGAGGGCGATGATCTTGAACATGGCGGCACCTACGTCGCGTTGTAGGGAACAGGTTGGGGACGGGTGGCGTACTCGGAGGAGAAGATCGCAATCGGCAACTCCTGCACCACATCGCGCCTGAAATAGCGCCGCGATCCGGGCTTGGCCTGCACGTGCACGGTGAACCGGAAGGTCAGCGTCACGCCCTCGGTGTCGTCGGCCATGTCCTTGATCGCCTGGTTGCGCAACTCGAAGGCACCCTTGGGCGAGGTGATCAGCATCCCCCTCCGACGCAGGGTGCGAGGTTCGGGATCGAAGGTGATGTCCTCGGCGCGCGCGTCGAGGGCGTACGGCGACTCCACGGTCCCTGACTTGGTCGTGGTGCTCGACGTGATCTGCGTACGTTCCAACCACACAAGTCGCTTGGTCGCGAAGGGGTCTCTCAGGCGCCGGCGGGTGTCGTAGGCCTGGAAGGAGAACGAGAAGAACTTGTCGCCCTTGGGGTACCACTCCTGCATCCGTGGCGTCGCCTTGGCCGACCAGACCGTGTAGACGAAGTCGATGCCGTTGATCCGGATGTGCGATTGCAGGGTGCCGTCGCGGGAGAACTCCGACCCGAACGGAGCCTCGCGTACGAAGGGCTGCGGCTCCGGCGTCTGGGTGGTTTGTGGATCGGTCCCGGTGGCGGGCGTGCAGGCCGTCGTGAGCAGGACGGCGGCCAGCAGCCCAACCAGGATCCGCAATGGATGGGTACCGGTCATCGTGGACTCCCCTCGTGGCTTCGGATTGCGTCTCATGGCCGGCTAGACCTGGTAGCCGCGGTAGTTGCGCAGGCACTTCAAGAACAGCCAACTGCTCTGCGCGATCGTGAGAATCGCCAGCGAGATCCAGCCGACATAGAGCGCGACGATCCGCCAGGACTCCGGCAACTGCAAGAAGATCAAGATCAGCGCAGCCGCGCTGACGAGTGCGATCCCGTACGGCGCCAAGTAGGCGTGCGAACCGCGGCCTCGTTCGGCTTGTGACTGCAAGGCCCAGTTGTCGGCGTCGGAGCGAGACAAGAACTTCGCCCACGCGCGTACGAAATGCCCGATCCGGGCCCAGATGTAGATCTCGGCCGGGAACCACAACAACGCGAACGCGTAGTCGCGCCACGTGCGGGCCTTCATCGAATGCGCGATCCGCAGGTTGAGCAGAGTCGCGATCAGCGGCGGGGTCAGCCAGACCCAACTGAAGACGAAAGCGTCCATCAGCATCGAGCAGATGAACAACACCACCAGGGAGAATCGGGTGTAGGTGTTGAGCAGCATCGCGAAGTTCTCGAACCAGCGCAGCCGCAGGTTGGGGTGCAGCGGTTGGCCGCGGGTGTCGCCACGCTGGCCGGGCCACATCAAGTCGATGGCGCCGGCGTTCCACTTGACCTGCTGGGCGTCGAGCGACTTCAACGTCAGCATGCCGCCGACGTGGGCGCGAGCATGTGCGCTGATCTTGGTCAGGAACCCGGCGCTGCGGATCTGCAGTGACAGCAGTGAGTCCTCGATCTCGCTGTCACGGACCCACGGGTGCTGTTGGTGGGTTTCCTCCATCACCCGTTGCAGTGCCGACATGCGAAAGATCGAGTACTGCCCACCGAGGACGGCCATCTGCCTGCCACGCAGCAGGTTCTGCATGTTGAAGGACGCGAACTGCTGGCGCTGACCGGCGATCAGGAAGCGGGCCACCGCGCCCTTGATGTGGCGGTCGTCGATGTCGTAGATCGCCGAGATACCACCGATGCGGTGGTCGCTTTCGATCTCGGTGAGCAGGTGCTCGATGGCATCCGGCTCCGCCACGGTGTCGCCGTCCACACCGAGGAAGTAGTCGACGCCGTCAACGAGGCGGAAGCCGTAGTTGAGCGCACCGACCTTCTTGTCGGGGTTGTCCCCGATGTCGTGGATGTAGACCTCGGTGAACTCGTCGACCCCGTCAACCTCGCGTACGTGCAGTCCGGCATAACGCCGCGCCACCTCGACCGAATCGTCGGTGGAGTTGTTGACCACCACGTGGATCGCGTCCGGCAGGCGGGTCTGGTTCAGCAGCGATTCGAGGACCTGAGTGATCGAGTCAGCCTCGTTGTAGGCCGGGATCACGCACCCGATGGAGGGACGGTAGGAGCCCAAGACCTCCGCGCTGGGGTCGATTCTGGGTGTCGGGACGCGCAAACTGACCAGCGCGCCGCGCGAAGGTCCCGCTGCGGGTGAGGTGTTGGCATCGTGAACGACCACGCGTCGACGCTATGGCCGTCCTGGCGAGACGTCGTCCGTAGGTGACTACGTAGAAACCCGCCGAGCGGGCGCGAACGCACGCGTGAAATCCGCCGAGCGGGCGCGAACGCACGCGTGAAATCCGCCGAGCGGGCGCAAAGGCACGCGCAGCGCCGGGGGCGTGGGGCGGATCTCGCCGTACCCGTTGGGCATGATCGGCCGCAGTCGGGTGCCCAGCCAGGGCGGGGGAAGGTGCCGAGCGGGCCGTCGGGTCGGTCGAGCTGAGTCGAGACCCCATCGCCCCGCCGCACGCGGACAAAGCGCGGGTTGCCACGGCGCCGACAGCGGGCGTACGCATCGGGTCACGCGAACCGGTTACCCAGCAGTAGGATCGATGGCATGAAGCGCGAGATCTACGACGAGGACCACGAGGCGTACCGCGCCTCCGTCAAGGAGTTCCTGCGACCGCAAGGTCGTCCCCAACTTGGAGAAGTACGCCGAGAATCACGGCCTCGACCGGCAGTTCTGGCTCGATGCGGGCGAGGCGGGTCTGCTCGGCCTGGAGATTCCGGAGGAGTTCGGCGGCGCCGAGGCCGGCGACTACCGCTTCAACGCGGTGCTCACCGAGGAACTCGCCAAGGTCAACATGACGTTGCCGTCGTGCCTGGGCATCCACGCCGACATCATGCGCGCCGTACCTCGTGCACCTGACCAACGAGGAGCAGAAGCAGCGCTGGCTGCCCAAGTTCGCCACCGGCGAGACTCGTCACCGCGATCGGCATGACCGAGCCCGTCGGGTGGCTCCGACCTCGCCAACCTCAAGACCACTGCCGTACGCGATGGCGACGACTGGATCATCAACGGCTCCAAGACCTTCATCACCAACGGCGGTTCAGCGCGACCTGGTCGATCGTCGCGGCGCGCACGTCGCCGGAGAAGAAGGCCAAGGGCATCTCGCTCTTCGGCGTCGACACCACACTGCCCGGCTTCTCGGTCGGTCGCGTGCTCGACAAGGTCGGCCAGGACGAGTCCGACACGGCCGAGTTGTCGTTCGAGAACGTACGCGTGTCCAACGCCGACCTGATCGGCCCGCTCGACACCGGCTTCATCTCGATGATGCAGTTCCTGCCTCAGGAACGGCTCGGCTCGGCGGTCACCAACCTCGCGCACGCGGCCGCAGATCCTTGAAGGAGACGATCGCAGTACGCCAAGGACCGCACCGCGTTCGGCGTACCCGATCGGCGCCTTCCAGAACACCCAGTTCCTGCTGGCCGACCTGACCACCCGTGTCGAGGTCACGTCAGGCGTACGTCGACCAGTGCGTCATCGCGCACGCTGCCGGAGAGTTGACCGCGGTCGACGCGGCCAAGGCGAAGTGGTGGACGTCGCAGGTGCAAAACGACGTGCTCGACCACTGCGTACAGATCTACGGTGGCTACGGCTACATGAACGAGTACCGCGTGGCCCGCGCCTGGCGCGACGCCCGCGTCACCAAGATCTGGGCGGGTTCGAACGAGATCATGAAGATGCTGATCGCGCGGGACCTGGGTCTCTGAGCCGGAGCGAGGAGGGAGCCCCGGCGTAGCCGGGTGTGACTGACGAGTGGAGGTGAAGGGGCCCGATCAGGTGGGTCTCTGAGCCGGAGCGAGGAGGGAGCCCCGGCGTAGCCGGGTGTGACTGACGAGTGGAGGTGAAGGGGCCCGATCAGGTGGGTCTCTGAGCCGGAGCGAGGAGGGAGCCCCGGCGTAGCCGGGTGTGACTGACGAGTGGAGGTGAAGGGGCCCGCTTCAACTCGGCTTGTAGTCGACCTGTCGCGTTTGCTTCGGCGGAGGGCCTCGACCTGTCGCGTTTGCTTCGGCGCCTGTGCATAACTGAAGCAGATGCGACAGCTCGGCGGGTTCGCGCGGAGCAGATGCGACAGCTCGGCGGGTTCGCGAAGAGCAGATGCGACAGGTCAGATGGTGCCGAAGCCGGACGGTCCGGCCGATCGACCTCGTGAACCCATCCCGCCCGAGCCCGGCCCCGTCGAGCCGAGCAACGACCGGGTCAACGCCTCGCTGTCCCCGAGCATCTCGTCGAGCACCTCGCCGAACAGCGCATCCGACATCTCACGTGAGGTGTCGGCCGAGACCAGGACCGCGCGCCGCGCGAGTTCCTTGAAGAACGACGCGGTGACGCAGTTCGTACGCTTCGCCGCCGACTCGATCGCCTCGTCCGACAGCCCGAGCGACCCGGCATACAGACGCAGCAACTTCGAGCGCGCCGCCGCATCCGGCAGCGGCACCTCCAGTGCCAGGTCAACGCGCCCGGGCCGCTGCGACAACGCCTCCTCCAGCAGATCGGCGCGGTTGGTGGTGAGTACGAACGCCACATCGGCCTCCGCGTTGAGGCCATCCATCGCGTCGAGCAGCGTGTAGAGCAGCGGCTGCGGCCCGTGATACTCGCGGTGCTCGGCGATCAAATCGATGTCCTCCATCACCACGATCGCGGGCTCGAGTGCCTGGGCGAGTTCGGTTGCTTCCGAGATCAGTCCAAGGGAGTTTCCGGCGAGTACGACGGCCGTGACGTCCGGCAATTGTGAGAGCAGATACCGCACCGAATGGGTCTTGCCTGTGCCCGGGGGGCCGTACAGCAGCAGCCCACGTTTGAGGTGCTGCCCGGCCGCCCGCAGGCGCTCGCGGTGGCGGGCAGGTCCGGCCACGTGTCGCTCGATCCGGTGCGCCGCGCCTTCGGGCAAGACCAGATCGTGAGCGCTGATCGCGGGGCGCGGCAGAAAGACGATGCCGCCAGAGCCCCGGTGATACATCGGGTCCGCATTGCCGAAACTCAACACCTGGCCGCGGAAGACCGACTTCTCCAGCATCATCCGGCGCAGGTCGGCGAGCAGGGCCTCGACCACGTCGTCCGCAGCCAGGATCTCCAGGCCGTTGGCGCCGTCGTACTGCTCCTTGCGGCGCTTCTGCAGTGCCGCGACCGGCACGCCGTCGTAGGAGAACAGGTGGATGCCGAACGTCACCGCGTCGCGGGAGGAGTCGGGCCCGGTGTCGACGCGATCGCGGTCGACCGAGCCGATCGGCACCCTCCAGTTGCGTTGCAGCAGGTCACCGAAGGACGAGTGGTGGCGTCTATCCCCGCCGCCGACACCGAGTACGGAGCCGCCGCCGTGCTGCTCGACGAGGGCCTGCATCGCGATGTCCAGATTCACGAACTGATGCCCGGGCACCTCCATCCGTGTGACCGGCAGTTTCGACGCGTCGGTGCCTAGATGCGAGGTCAGTTCATCGATGAGCCAAGGGCCACTCTCGTCGCCACGCTGGCGCACCTCGTCTATCGCCTCGTCGAGGAAGACCTGGATGCTTTTGATGACGTCCCAGCCGCGCTCGTCCACGTACTGAAATCTAGTGACTGAACGCAAGCGACAGGCAAGCCTCACCTTCGTTGCGCCGACCCTCGGACCGAGTTTGGATCAGCGAGTGAGCCAACCGCACATCGGCACCGACGAACAGCCCGCCCACTGGCACGACGAGGTCGATCCCAGCGAGGGCGGCCGACTCAACTGGCTGCGAGCCGCGGTCCTCGGCGCGAACGACGGCATCGTGTCGACCGCCGGTGTGGTGATGGGTGTCGCCGGAGCGACCACCGACCACAACGCGATTCTGGTCGCCGGCACTGCGGCACTGGTCGCCGGGGCGATCAGCATGGCTGCGGGGGAGTACGTCTCGGTGAGCACGCAGCGCGACTCCGAGAAGGCGGTCCTCGCCCTCGAAGCCGAAGAGTTGCGGCGGATGCCGGAGACGGAACTGGCCGAACTGGCCAAGATGTATGAGAAGAAGGGTCTGGAGCCCGAGCTAGCCGAGAAGGTCGCCGAGCAACTCACTGCACACGATGCCTTGGCCGCGCACGCCGAACTCGAGTTCGGCATCAATCCCAACGAGTTGGTGAACCCCTGGCATGCCGCCTGGGCCTCCATGATCGCCTTCACTCTCGGGGCGCTGCTCCCGTTGCTGATCGTGGCATTCACTCCCTCCTCTGCCCGACTGATCGCCACGGTGTCGAGCGTCGCGGCGGCGCTCGCCCTCACGGGCTACGTCAGCGCTCGTCTCGGTCTGGCGCCGTGGGTTCCGGCTGTCGTACGCAATGTGGCCGGCGGGCTCCTCGCGATGGGGATCACCTATTTGGTCGGCGATCTGGTCGGCTCACAGTTGGGCTAGCACCTGCTCACAGCCTGTTCACAGGTTGCGCAACCACCCTGGACGTAGGTTGCCGACACGGCAACGACCTTCACTGAACGGATCCGCATATGTTCGACTCGATCGCAGGCCTGCCCGTCCACCCACTCGTCGTCCACGCGGTGGTGGTGCTGGCGCCGCTGGCAGCGCTGCTGCTGGTGACGTACGTCCTCAAGCCCGCCTGGCAGCGCGGTCTGCAGTGGCCCCTGCTCGGCCTGAGCACCATCGCGGCGATCAGCGCCTTCGTCGCCACCCAGAGCGGCGAAGCGCTGGAGCACCGGGTGGGCGAACCGGGCTTCGATCACGCCGCACGTGGGGACCTGGCGGCGATCTCGACGTACGTCATGCTCGGCGCGGTTGGCGCGGTGATCTTCTGGCTGGCTGCCCCGGGCAAGGGCCGGTCATGGCCGGCCATCGTCCTGGGCATCGGCGCTGCCGCCTTCGTGCTCACAGCCGTCATTCTGGCCGGGCACTCGGGCGCCTCGTCGGCGTGGAACGGCGTCATCACCAAGAACTGATCGGTCCGCCACCTGTCGGGATGGCACGATGGCTCCGTGGCCCGGATGTTTGTCGCGATCGTGCCTCCCGAGGAGGCGGTGGAGCACCTCGACGAGTTCTTGGACGTACGCCGAGAGTCCGGATCGTTTCGCTGGACGCCTGCGGAGCAGTTCCACTTCACGCTGGCCTTCTGCGCGGCGGTGCCGGGTGGCAAGTCCGATGACTTCGTGGACCGGCTGGAGCGCGCCGCGGCCAAGCGGACTTCCTTCGAACTTCGGATCAGCGGCGGGGGAGCGTTCCCTGACCCGGCGTCCGCTCGCGTGCTGTGGGCGGGAGCACAGACCGACGACGCGGGGCGCAGCGAACTGGAGCGGGCTGCGGCGGGGGCTCGTACGGCCGCCGCCACTGCCGGCATCGAAGTCGACGGTCGACGCTTCGCGCCCCACCTCACAGTGGCGCGGTTAGGGCGACCAACCGAGATGAGCAACTGGGTCCGGCTGCTGGAGGCGTACGAAGGCCCCTCCTGGCGTGCAGATCGCGTCACTCTGATCGAGTCGCATCTGGGTGAGGGCCCGCGCAGGAGGCCGCGCTATGAGGTCGTGGAGGAGTTCGCTCTCCACACTCGACCCTGATCCGTGCGCAACTCGCGCCGGAACCCTGGTGCACGGCCAGAAGTCGAACCGCGACCACGCCAACTGGGACCTGTGGGTGTTCAATCCTCACAAGGCCAGCACCAGTTACTACATCGTCGCGATCGCGGACGGAGCGTCCTGATGGAATGCAATCCCCTCACTGCCTCGAGGCAGACCCGCCGCGCACTTCGCCGGGGCAAGCTGTCGTTCGTCGCAGTAGCCGTGACGTTCGCGCTCGTCTCTGCCTGCCAGTCGCAGCCTGAAGCAGGGGCCGTTCGCGAAGCCACGAGACTGGCCATGGAGTCCATGCAGCAGATCGGAGCGATCGACGCCCTGTCCCCGAACCCGGACGCGAACGTCGCTGCCGTTCAGGCTCCTGGCGACCTCGCGAAGGGGAAGCGACCCGAACTCCGTCAACTAAGCGTGGGTCGCATCCAGGCGATGCAGGCCGCGAGCCAGAAGCGGCTGCGCACCTACTTTGCCGGTGCCCAACTCGACCACTTCCTCGAAGTCGACGGCGGGCAGCCCGGACGCTACAAGGGACTGACCCTGCGAGACGGTGCACCCGGGTCTCCCGCCGCCGACCCGTCTATAACAGGCGACTACGTTTTCACCGGAGGTGTGGACAACTTCAAGACAACCAGAGTGGTTGTCGACGGGGCCGAAGCAACCGTCTCCGGAACGGCGACCATCTGGCTGAACTCCGCGCTCGTACAAAAGGACCGCACTATGGTCCGCGACATTCCGGGCGACATCACCTTCACTGCGCATCTCGTGCGCGAAGGGTCGCAGTGGAAGGTCGACCAGTACGACGACGAGTTCGTCCCCGGTTCGGGCCCGTAACGTTTGGCGGCTTCGAAACCTGCTGCAAGTGAAGCCACCGAACTTTGGATCACGCGTCAGGCACTACCCCGAGATCCGCCCGGTCACTCAGGGCAACGACTTGATGATGTCCTCCACACGGTCCTTCGCGTCACCGAACAGCATCTGGGTGTTGTCCTTGAAGAACAGCGGGTTCTGCACCCCGGCATAGCCAGTCGCCATCGAACGCTTGAAGACGATCACGTCGCGCGCGTGCCACACCTCCAGCACCGGCATGCCGGCGATGGGGGAGTTGGGCTCCTCCAACGCCGCCGGGTTGACGGTGTCGTTGGCGCCGATCACGAGCACGACGTCGGTGTCGGAGAGATCCTCGTTGATCTCGTCCATCTCCAGCACGATGTCGTAGGGCACCTTGGCCTCGGCGAGCAGCACGTTCATGTGCCCGGGCAGTCGCCCGGCGACCGGGTGGATGCCGAAGCGTACGTTCGACCCCGCGCGCGCGCAGCTTCGAGGTCAGGTCGGCCACGGCGTACTGCGCCTGCGCGGTCGCCATGCCGTAACCGGGCGTGATCACCACCGAGTTGGCGTCGGCGAGCAAGTTCGGCCGCAGCGTCGGCCTGGATCTCGCGGTGCTCGCCGTAGTCGCGGTCCTCGCCCCCACCGGACGTGTCCGCGCCGAAACCGCCCGCGATCACGTTGATGAACGAGCGGTTCATCGCCTTGCACATGATGTAGGACAAGATCGCACCGGACGACCCGACCAGCGACCCGGTGATGATCAGCAGGTCGTTGCAGAGCATGAAGCCCGCGGCGGCTGCGGCCCAGCCGGAGTACGAGTTCAGCATCGACACCACGACCGGCATGTCGCCGCCACCGATGGCGGAGACCATGTGGAAGCCGAGGATCAGCGCCAGCACGGTCATCGCCAACAGCGGGTACGACCGCTAGGTCGCTCTCGGTGACGCGGAACCACACGCACAGCGCCGCAGACACGAGCACGATCGCCAGGTTGAGCCAGTGCCGACCCGGCAGCATCAGCGGCGCGGACTTCATCTTCGCGCTCAGCTTCAGGTAGGCCACGATCGAGCCGGTCAACGTCAGCGCACCGATGAAGACGCCGATGAAGACCTCGAGGTCGTGAACGCCGTTGCGATGCGCGATCTCCTGCGATTCGAAGTACGAGTTGAAGCCCACCAGCACCGCAGCGAGACCGACGAAGCTGTGCAGCATCGCGATCAGCTCGGGCATGCCGGTCATCTCGACGGTGCGCGCCTTCCAGGCCCCGATGACACGCACCGGCCGCCATCGCGACGGCGATCATGATCAAGGTGATGAAGAACGAACGCTCGCCGTCGAGTTCGGCCTTCTGGCCGGCCAGCAGCAGCGTGCCGATCAGCGCGATCGCCATGCCGATCATGCCGGCGAGGTTGCCCGCCTTGGCGGTCTCGTGCTTGCTCAGCCCAGCCAGCGCGGCGATGAAGAGCAGGCCCGCGATGATGTAGGCAGCCGGTGACGAGACCGGTGAGATGTGTGGAAGTCAGCAGATCATTCATTTGGTCAGTCCTTCCGGAACATCTCGAGCATGCGCAGCGTCACCAGGAAGCCACCGAAGATGTTGATGCTTGCCACGAAGACGGCCGCGAGCGCGATCACCATCACCAGCGGGTTGTCGCTGCCCACCTGGAGGATGCCGCCGACCAGGATGATCCCGGAGACGGCGTTGGTCTCGCTCATCAGCGGTGTGTGCAGCGCGTGCGACACATTGGAGATCACGTAGTAGCCCACGACCACCGCGAGCGCGAAGCACCGTGAAGTGGCTCAAGGAAGTGCCAGGCGGCGAACGCCGCGGCGAGCGCGAACAGGACCGCGGCCAGCGCGGCGGCGTACCACTTGCGGCGCGGGTCCTTCGGCTTCGCGGGCGCGGCCGGCGCGGCGACCGGCGCGGGTGCGGCTCGGGGCTGCCGAGACCTGTACGGGCGGCGGCGGCCACATCGACTTCGCCGTCGCGGGCGACGGTGATGCCGCGCTGGATCACGTCGTCCATGTCGAGCGTGAGCTGGCCGTCCTTCTCGGGCGTCAGCAGCTTGAGCAGGTTGACGATGTTGGTGCCGTAGAGCTGGCGAGGTCTGCGCGGCCAGTCGCCCTGCGAGGTCGGTGTACCCGAGGATCACCACGCCGTTGTCGGTGACGACCCGCTGGTCGGTCTCGGTCAGCGCCGACGTTGCCGCCGTTGGCCGCGGCCATGTCGACGATCACGCTGCCGTTGCCCATCGCGGCGATGGTGTCGGCGGTGATCAGCTTGGGCGCCGGGCGGCCCGGGATCAGCGCGGTCGTGATGACGATGTCGGCGTTGCGGCGCCTCCTCGTCGTACATCGCCGCCGTCGCGGCCTCCTGGTCGGCCGTCATCTCCTTGGCGTAGCCGTCGGTGGAGACCTCCTGCTCCATCTCGACGCGGACGAACTCCGCGCCCATCGACTCGACCTGCTCGGCGACCTCGGGGCGTACGTCGAAGGCGCGCACGATCGCACCCATCGAGTTGGCCGCACCGATCGGCGGCCAGGCCGGCGACACCGGCGCCGACGACGAAGACGCGCGCCGGCGCGGTCTTGCCCGCTGCGGTCACCTGCCCGGTGAACATCCGGCCGTATTCGTGCGCCGCCTCGATCACGGCGCGGTAGCCCGCGACGTTGGCCATCGAAGACAACACGTCCATCGACTGGGCGCGCGAGATGCGGGGGACGGCGTCCATCGCCAGCGCGGTGACGCCTTGTTGTTGCAGTCGCTCCAGCAGTTCAGGCGAGCGAGCGGGCGCCATCATCGAGACGATCGTCGCGCCGGGGCGCAGCCGACCAATCTCCTCGTCGGTGGGTGCGTTGACCTTGATGACCACATCGCTGGACCAGACGTCGTCGGCCGAGCCGACGCTCACCTGATCGTTGCCCAGGCTGATGAAAGCCTCGTCGGGCTGATCGGCGGCGGTGCCGGCACCGGACTCGATGACGACCTGATAGCCGAGTTTTTGCAGTTGCTCGGCCGTCTTGGCCGTCGCTGCGACGAGCGTCTCGCCGGACTTGGATTCGCGGGGAATTCCGATGCGCACACGGGCCTCCAAAGGTGATAGCGACCTCAACCTAACCGAGCGACAGCGCCCATGGCGTGGGGTCCATCACTCGGGGGAGTGGCACTCATCACCTTGACGAGATCGCCGACCTGCGGATTGTGAGTGGCTACTGCGCCAGGCCGTACAGCCGGTCGCCCGCATCGCCCAGGCCCGGCACGATGTAGCCCTTCTCGTTGAGCTTCTCGTCGATCGCGGCCGTGACCAGTGTGACCGGGACGGAGAGGTCCTTGAGTTCCTTCTCCATCCGCGCGATGCCCTCGGGCGCGGCGAGCAGGCAGATCGCGGTGATGTCGTCGGCGCCGCGGTCGGTCAGGAACTCGATCGCAGCCGCCAGGGTGCCGCCGGTCGCGAGCATCGGGTCGAGCACATAGCACTGGCGTCCCGACAGGTCCTCGGGCAGGCGCTCGGCGTACGTCGAGGCCTCCAACGTCTCCTCGTTGCGCACCATGCCCAGGAAGCCGACCTCGGCGGTGGGGAGCAATCGCATCAGGCCTTCGAGCATGCCGAGTCCCGCGCGCAGGATGGGTACGACCAGTGGCCGCGGCGTCGAGAGCTTCACGCCACTGGTGGGTCCGACAGGCGTATTGATGTCGACCGCGTTGACGCGCACGTCGCGCGTGGCCTCGTACGCCAAGCAGCGTCACCAACTGGTCCGCCAGGCGCCGGAAGGTCGGCGAGTCGGTGTTCTCGTCGCGCAAGGCGGTGAGTTTGTGGGCGACGAGAGGGTGGTCGACGACGAGGATGCGCATGGCGGAAACACTAATGCCTCGCCGGGGTCTGTCAGGCTGAGATCGTGGAGGCGTACGACGACCTGATGCGCGCCGCGCTCGACGAGGCGCGGCTGGCCTTGGCGACCGGTGATGTCCCCATCGGTGCGTTGGTGGTCGAGGCGTCCGGAGAGGTGGTCGGTCGCGGTCACAACGTGCGCGAAGCGGTCGGCGATCCGACCGGTCACGCGGAGGTCGTCGCGCTGCGGGCGGCTGCTTCGGCACGTGGCGAATGGCGGCTCGACGGCTGCACCCTGGTCGTGACCTTGGAGCCGTGCACGATGTGCGCGGGTGCGCTCGTCCTAGCCCGAGTCAGCCGCTTGGTCTTCGGGGCCTTCGACGACAAGGCCGGTGCGGTCGGCTCGCTGTGGGATGTCGTCCGCGATCGGCGACTCAACCACCGCCCGGAGGTTGTCGGCGGTGTCTTGGCACCCGAATGTGGTGCGCTGCTGACGGACTTCTTCCGATCCTGAGTTGTCAAGGTCACTTGACATTCGAACGGCTGTCAAGCATGCTTGACATGTCAAGGTGCCTTGACGCCGTCACCGCAAGGAGGACTCAGATGATGAGCAAGTCGACCCAACTGCTGGTCACCGGACTCGCCGCGTTCATCGCGGCGATGGGGATCAACGCATCCGGGGGCCTGGCCGTGCTGCGCGGGCTCTTCTTGGGGCTGGCCATCGTGTTGTTGATCGGGTCCGTAGTCGTGGGGCGCCGTGAGGATCGCGCCGAGAAGGACTGAGTCGGGCTGACGTGTCACTAACTAAGGCAGTTCGAGGCGGAAGGCACCTACGCGCAGTTCTTTCACGCGGGGAGGCCGCCCCTGCCACTGGGAACTGCCTTGGTTAGGAACACTCTCGGCGCCCACCACCTGTCTGAGCCGCGGGCGCGTGCGCTAGCGGGACTGACCGGGAGGAGAGAGACATGACGCACCACGAGCCACGTGCCAACGCGTTGCTGCTGACTGGCAACGCGCGATGAACAACGATGTCCGGGCATTGCGAGATCAGCGCGGTCTCTCCCAGGCCGCGCTCGGCGCGGCGCTCGGGGTCTCGCGCCAGACGATCAACTCGATCGAAACCGGGAAGTACGACCCCTCACTGCCGCTGGCGATCGCGATCGCCCGACACTTCGAGACCACCGTGGAGGAGATCTTCCATGTCGACTAAGTCCCAACAAGCACTCGGACTAGCCCTGGGTGCCGCCATCATCGTGACGCTATTCCTGCTTGTCGACCCACACAACGCCTCGATGGCCAAAGGACTCGCCCAAGGTGGTGCCTTCGCGTTGGCCGTTGCCGCATTCGCGTTCTGGCGCGCCAATCGCAACCCCGGGGGCGTCTCGGCGGCCGAGCGCGGCATGGCTGGCCTGGCGGATGAGCGCGACAACCGGGTCACCGAGAAGGCGTTGGCATTTGCCGGCCTCGCCTCGTTCGGCTGGATGGCGATGGCCGTCCTCCTGATCGGAGTTGGCGTCCGGCCCGAGATCCCCGGTGCCGTAATGGTGTGGGGGCAATTGGTCACCCTGATCGGGGCCTACGTGTGGCACAGTCGGCGGATGTGACGCCCGCGAGTTGTGACTAACTAAGGCAGTTCGAGGTGAATCGCGTGCGGGAGCCGCTTCCCCGCGCCGGTGAGGTTGCTCAGCCGCTGTGAACTGCCTTAGTTAGGAACGAGTCTGCGCGCTCAGAGCCAGTCCGGATCCAACTCGAAGGCCGTCTCGTCGGCCATCGAGTCCAACCAGACGCCCACACGCGGCAGTTCGGAGGCGAAGAACCACTCGCACGCCGCCCGCTTCCCGCGTGCGAACGAATCGGCGCGGTCTCCCAGGGCCACCACCTGATCCAGCCACAGCCACGCGACCACGATGTGGCCGAACGCCTCCAAATAGGCCGTCGCGTTGGCCATCGCCCGGGCGGGATCCTCCAGTGCGATTGCGCCGACTCGTGTTGTCGCCGAGCCGAGAGACTCCATCGCCTGGGTAAGCGCCTCGCCGTGAACAGAATCCGTGCGCGCCACCGTCTTCGCCATCCGCGTCGCCAGCAGCGAGAGCGCTGCCCCGCCGTCGCCGAGCACCTTGCGCCCCAGCAGGTCCTGCGCCTGGATCCCGTGCGTGCCCTCGTGGATCGGGTTGAGCCGGTTGTCGCGATAGTGCTGCTCCACGTCGTAGTCGCGGGTGTACCCCGCCCCGCCCAACACCTGGATCGCCAGATCGTTGGCAGCCAGGCACCACTGGGCCGGCCACGACTTCGCGACCGGGGTCAGCAACGCCAGCAACCGCGAGGACTCGGACCCGTCCTCCAACGATCGCTCGTCGTCGACAAGCCGCGAGGCATAGAGCACCAGCGCGATCGCGCCCTCGGCGTACGCCTTCTGGGCCAGCAGCATCCGGCGTACGTCTGCGTGTTGCGTCAGCAGCACTTGCGGTGAGTCCAAAGCGGCGCCGAGCAAGCGGCCCTGGGGCCGAGAGCGCGCATAGGAAAGCGACTTCAGGTAGGCCGTCGAGCCCAAAGCAGCCGCGGCCGACCCGACCCCGATCCGCGCCTCGTTCATCAGGGTGAACATGCAGCGCAGGCCGCGGTTCTCCTCCCCGACCAGATAGCCGACCGCGCCGGGTGCACCACCGGGCAGATGAGCACCGGACCCGAAGACCGGAGCCGTATTGACCGTGCCGCGCCACCCCATCTTGTGGTTGATCCCCGAGAGCACGACGTCGTTGCGCTCGCCCAAGGAGCCATCGGGGTTCACCAGGAATTTCGGCACGGCGAAAAGCGAGATGCCTGCCGTACCCGCAGGCGCATCCGGCAGTTTGGCCAACACCAGATGGACGATGTTCTCCGACAACTCGTGGTCGCCGCCGGAGATCCACATCTTCTGGCCGAAGAGGCGGTACGCCCCGTCGTCCTGCCGCTCGGCGCGCGTGGTGAGGTCGGCGAGATTCGACCCGGCAGCGGGCTCCGAGAGCGCCATCGTGCCGAGGAAACGGCCGCTCAGCAGGTGTGGGACGAACATGTCGGCGACCTCGGCAGAAGCGTGCTCCAGCAGCACATGCGCATTGCCCGATGTCAGCAGGGGATATCCGGCTGTCGCCACGTTGGCCGCGTGGAACCACAACATCGAAGCCGTATGCACCGAGATCGGCAACTGCATCCCGCCCGCTGACGTAGGAAAGGACGCACCCATCAGATCCGCATCTGCGAAGGCCCGGATCGCCTCCCCGACCTCGGGCAGCACCGTCACCGTGGTGCCGTCCCAGGTGGGCTCAGTCAGGTCGCTGGCTCGGTTGTGTGGCGCGAACTTCTCGGTCGCCAACTGCTCACTCAACTCCAACAGACCCGCAAACGTGGAGTGATCGTGGTCGGCATAGAGGGACCGCGATGTCAGCTCGTCAGTGCCCAACCAGTCGTACAGACAGAACTCCAGGTTGTGGCGCGAGAGCAGGACCGACATACGACGGACCCTAACGAGCCAGCGCCAGCACCTCGTCGAACCCCTCGATCAGGAACAGGCGCAACTCGTCGAGGTCAGGCACCGCGAGGCCGTCGACGTTGAGGCCGACGTACGCAGTGTCGCCACACGTCAACAGTGTCGCCGAGATCGCGACACCAGGCAGCGGGCCGAACGCGTACATCCCGTTGACGCGCGCGCCCGCCATGAACGACTCGCGCGCCGGCCCCGGGATCACTGCCGCGGACAGGTCGGCCGCGGCACCCGATTGCAACGCGAAGGTGGTGACGTCCGACGGCAGCACGTTCGCCACGGGCGCGAACGCCCGGAACGCGTCCAGCGCTCGCTCGGTGTGCAACGACAGCACTTCGCCGCGCACCGCCGCGATCCGATCCGCTGGATCCACCAACCCCGCGGGCGCCGCGATCATCGCGCCCGCGAAGCGGTTCCCGCTCATCGGATCGTCGGCGCGATCCAGCGACACTCGCAGGCTGATCGGCAGATCCTCGACCGCCAGATCGTGGTAGTTGTGATACTTCCGGATGCCGCCCAGAAGTGCCGCGATGAAGGCGTCCTGCAGCGAGCCCCCGACCGTACGACCGGCCGCTCGCAGCTCGGCCAGCGGCACGTCGAGCGCCAGGAAGTTCCACGAGCGTCCGTCGCGGTCCTCCAGCAGCGGCGACCCGGAGGTTGGCGGCGGTGACGCGAGCCGGCGTACGGAAGCCGCATAGCGCAGCGTCTCCGCGACCACCGTGCGCGGATGCCGCGCCGCGAACAGCCCGTGCCGCACCGCGACCCCCGCGCGCGCAGGCAGTGACGAGAGATCGTGCAGCAGCCCCGACGTGGCCAAAGCGACCGCATCGTCCGGACTGCCCGCTGGAGCCGTCGGAGCTGTCGGCTTGTCGGAGGTGTGCGTACGAGTGCGCGACTGCAGCAACGAAAGCAGTTGAACGGTCCCCAGCCCGTCGGCCAACGTGTGGTGGATTTTGAGCAGGTACGCCGCCCCGCCGTCGGCCAGCCCGGTCAGCAGGACGCCCTCCCACAACGGCCGGGTCCGGTCGAAGGGCGTCATCGCGATCTGCTGCGCCACCGTCAAGGTGTCCGCCAGCGATCCGGAACCACCGACCGGCTGACGGCGTAGGTGGTAGTCCAAGGTGAAGTGCTCGTCATCGACCCAGATCGGGTTGGTCGTCGGCAGTGCGGGCTCCAGGATCCGCTGCCGCAGCCGGCGTACGAGAGCCGTGCCCCACTCGGTCGCGGCTCGGAAGCGTTCCCACTCCGGCTCGGAATCGAGCATGATCAGGATGCACGAGGTCGCCGACAACGCCGGGTGTCGCTCTGAGCGCCACAGCGCGGTCTCGACGGCGTCCAACTCGGCGCGGTGCGACCAGACGGCGGCGGCTGCCCAGCGCTCGAGATCGGTGACGTCGGAGTCGAGTTCGGGCTCCCTGTCCGTTGACTTGGCCCTCGCTGGGCGTTGAGTTGAGGAAGCCTTCTTGGCGGTCGGCATCAGTCGTCCTCCTCCGGCCAGCGGGCCAGGGTCTCCTCGAAGCGGCGATGCAGCGCCGCCACGTGGTCGTTGAGATTCTCGACCGTCCAGTCGGTCTCGGGTTCGAGCACCACCACGTCGATCACGCCGGGGTTGATCGCCAGCGACCCCTTCTGCATGAGCTCGCCGGTGTTGCGCATCACGACGGGCACGATCGGCACGCCCGCCTGGATCGCGAGGTGGAAGGCACCCTTGCGGAACGGTCCGAGCACGGGCGTACGAGAGCGGGTCCCCTCGGGGAAGATCATCAGCGACGTGCCGCCCTGAATGCGCGCGACCAGCGCATCGAGGGTCGTGCGCGCCTGCTCGGAGTTGGAGCGATCGATGAAGGCGGGGTCGATCAGCAACGAGCCGACCATCGCGCGAGGGTCGTACTTCGCCTCCTTCTTGGCCAAGAAGGTGAAGTCCTCCTTCAGCAGCGCACCCATCACCACGATGTCGAGCGAGCTTTGGTGATTGGCCACGAAGATCGCCGGTCGGTGCGACCAGATCCGGTCCTCATGACGGACGTTGAGCTTCACCCCGGCCAGTGCCAGCGGCAGCCCGGTCGCGAGAGACACGGCCGCATTGAGCCCGCGCTGCCGGTTGCGGGTCAGCGCGCCCAGGGTGAGGCCGGTCGTCACCGCCGCATTCATCCCGCCGAGGGCGGCGAACGTACGCACGAGCGGCACCATCCCTCCGGCGGCCGGATCACGCAGGTCGAGCACCGGCCACCCCAGCCGTTCGGCGGCGGCGCGCAAGCCGCTGTGCGGGCTCAACGCGGTCGGGTACCCGACCGTCGACAAGAAGGCGACGTCCTCATAACCGTTGCCGTAGGCGTAGGAGTCAGACAACGACACCCCATGCGCCTTCGCGAACGTACGCACGCCGGTCGCCTTGTTCTTGCCCCACAGCATCGGCCCGATCGTCTCGCCCGTGAAGATGCCGTCCTCGACCTCCAGGGTCGTGCAGATCAGATGATCGATGCCGAGGTCTCGCGCGACCGGCCCGATCTGATACCGAGTCGCCGCCGAGGCGACGGCGATCGTATGTCCCATCCGCTGATGCGCGCGTACGATCGCGCGTGCCTCGCCGCGGATGGTGTGCGCGATCTTCTGCCGGAACAGTCGTTCACCAAGCTCGGCGAAGGTCTCCTCGCTCTGACCGCGCAGCGCGGTGAAGGCCAGGTACGCCACCCGCGTCGGGTCGCCGCCCAGCACCTCGCCGTCGATGACGTTGACGACCGTACGCAGGAAGTCGCCGGGCGAGACCTCGCCGTGGCGCAGCCGATCCCCATAGAACGTCGCGGCGGTATAGCCGGCGACCAGGGTCCCGTCGAGGTCGAAGAAGGCGCCGATCTCAGGGCCCGACGGGCCTGCCTCGATCGCGGCGATGACATCACGAACGGCGTCCGACAGTCCGCTCACGATGTCGCCTCGGCGGCGAGGTCGGCAATGAGTTGCACCCGGCGTACCGAATCCGCGATCTCGGCCGCGAAGGTCTGCCTCTTCTCTGCGACCCCTTCGCCCTGTTCTAGGAGCCCACGGTGGCGAGCCAGGGCGAGCGCCGTCTTATACAACTCCAGCGACACCGATTCGGCCGACGCGATCTTGCGCTGCAACTGCCACTGCTGTCCGACGGCCAGGGTCTCGTCCAGCAGGTCGTCTTCGTTGACCGCGTCGTCGCCGTGTTCGGCGAGCCGATCGGCGAGCACCAGATAGGCGTCGAGGAAGGGCCGCAGCACCAGATGCGCCAGGTGTGGCTGAGCATTGACGAGCAGTTCGCGAGCGGTCGCGGGGGAGACCTCCGTGACCTGTTCGCCCACGAGGATCAGCAGTTCGCGACGCAACTCCTCTTCGAACTCCTGGCGCCCCGGGAAGAAGAACTCGAACTTCAACAGATCGCGCATCCGCTTGGCCTCGTCCCAGCCGACCCGCAGCTCGCCTTCGGGGGGCAGATCGGCATCGGGCGGCAGCTCGCTCACGGTCAGCAGCGCGAGTTCGCCGATCGCACGATCGACGAGCAGGTGGATCAGCGTATTGCGATAGAAGGCGGCCACCAGGTGCTGGCCCTGCGCGATCCGCCAGACCGGCTCGGTGCCCCGGTCGTACGACGTCAGAACCTCGCTGGTCACCAGGTCCTGCAAAGCCCGGCGTACGGTCGAACGGTCCTGCAGGTTGGCCGCGCCCGCCACCGGCCAGCCCTTGGTCTCGATGTAGTTCGCGAGCGGTTTGACGGTCTCCAGCACCTCATCGAGCGTCAGCGCGCGGTCGGCGCCGAGCAGCGCCAAGGACACCACCGCCGTCACGGTGACCGGGGTGGCGCGGTTGATCCGGTGGCTGATGTCGAGCGCGATCCGTTCGATCGCCTGGTGTGTGGTGAGGCCGTCGGCGTGCAACTCGTCGAGGCGCCCACGCAGGGAGAAGGGCTCACCGACGGTGAGGTACGCCCGTCCCATCCGCTTGCGCTGCGAGCTCGCGAACCGCACCACGAACCGCAGATCCTCGGGGTTCTTGCGCGCCCCGCGCGCCTCGGCGGTCATGTTGGCGACCTCGTGCAGCTGGTCGTACACGATCGAGAGGGGGACGACCTGCGCATCGGGGTCGGCAGAGTCGCCCTCGACCGCTTCCACGATGTACTTCAAGATCCCGTGCACGGGCGGTCGCAGTTTGCCCGTGCGGGTCCGCCCGCCTTCGATCGACCAGGCGAGGTTGCGCCGGTGCTTGACGAGTTCGCGGATATAGGACTTCAACGTGACCCGATAGACCGGGATCTCGCTGGTCTTGCGGCGGATGAAGATCAAGCCGCTGCGGCTCACCAGCGGCCCGAGAAACGGCAGATCGAGGTTGGCGCCGCCGAAGGTGAAGGTAGGACTGAAGCGTCGCGCGCGCAGCACGTTGGGCACGATCACGCCGTCCAGGTAGGACCGGTGGCTAAACGCCAGCGCCAGGCTGTGCTGCCGGTCGAGCTTCTTCAACCGGGCGATCTGGTCCTCGTCGACGAGCACGTCGTACGCGCGGGCGAACCAGTCGCCGGCCTTGGCCCACTGGGCGGTCGTACGAGGGCCGTGGCTGGCGGCCATCTCGCGCAGGTATTCGGCCGCTTCGTCGCGGACGTCGTCGATGTCGCGCCCGGCATCACTGGCTTCGCGTGCCAGGGCTTCGCCGAAACGGCGGTCCTCCAGCAGTGCTTCGGCCTCCCCGGGAAGCGCAGGGGTGGGCAGTGTCTTCTCCGCGAGATCGCGGACCTTGCCGAGGATGTTCATGCCTTCTTCTTCGCTGCCGTCTTCTTGGTCGCCAGGGCTCGCGACTTCGCACTCGTCGTGGTGCTCTTCTTGGCCGGTGCCTTCTTCGTCGCAGGCTTGGGAGCGGGCTCCTTGAGCAGACGGGAGCCGTCGCGTCTCGCGTACGCGTCCTCCAACTCCTGCAGCGCCCGGCCGGTGTAGACCGCGAGGTTCTGCAGACTCGGCACCGCGTCACGGCAGCCGATGAAGCCGAAGTTCAGCGTGCCTGCGTAGGACTCCAAGGTGATGTTGAGCGCCATGCCGTGGATCGGGATCGACATCGGGTAGACGGCTTCGAGCCGCGACCCGTTGAGGTAGAGCGTCTCGCGTGGGCCGGGCACGTTGGACAGGCATACGTTGAACGCCACCGGCAGTGGACTCTTCAGCCCTGCCATCGAGGCCAGCACCTGCGGTGCTTGCGGGGCGAGCATGTAACCCGACCACGCCAGCGCCCCGAGTTGGCCCATCCCCTTCATGGACGCTTTCGCGGCCCGCGTCGAGGCGATCACGGCTTCCAGCCGTTTGATCGGATCGGCGATGTCGGTGCCCATCGTGGCCAGCGAGGCGCCGACCATGTTGCCGCCGCCCTCGTCGCCCTCGTTGCGGATGTTGACCGGCATGAACGCGATCAGCGGCTTCTCGGGCAGTTGCCCCTGCTCGGTAAGGAACTTGCGCAGCCCGCCGCCACAGATCGCCATCACGACGTCGTTCAGGGTGCCGCCGGAGCGCTCGCCGAGTGCCTTGATCCGCGCCATGTCGTACTGCTGGGTCGCCAACCGGCGGTTGCGACCCGTGCGCCCGTTGAGGATCGTGTTGGGCGCGCTGACGCTGTTGATGATCTCGCTGTCGCGCAGCTTCTCGGTCTCGAGTTTGAGCACCGCCTTGGTGACATCGGTGCCCATGCTCGCCACGGCTCCGACTCCTTGCGCGACGCCGGTCACCGGCGCCGTGATCTTGCTGAGCAGCGACTTCGTGGGGGCAGGAGTCTTGGCGCGCTTGGTCGGCTTGAGGCTGAAGAAGTACGGCTGATCGCGCGCCTCGGGGTCGCGGCTGAGGCTGCGACCGAGGATCTTGACGGCCGTGAAACCGTCGACCAATGCGTGGTGCACCTTCGTATAGATCGCGAAGCGGCCACCGGTCAGACCCTCGATGAAGTGCACCTCCCAGGGGGGCCTGGTGAAGTCGATCTGGGTGCTGTGCAATCGGCTGACCAGGACGCCGAGTTCGCGTTCGTCGCCCGGGCTGGCCAGCGCGGAGCGGCGTACGTGGTATTCGATGTCGAAGTCGTCGTCCTCGACCCAGGCCTGGAGTGGGTGCATCAGCAGGTGCGGGTGCGTGAGCTTGAGATTCCACGGTGACTCGACGGGCGCGTCGCGCAGTTTGTAGACCATGTCGCGCAGATAGCTCGGACCGGCGTCTCGTGGTGGCGTGAACGGCATCACCGAGGCCACGTGCATCTTGGTCTCGGGTGTCTCACCCCAGAGGAACATCGCGTCCTGGGCTGGGACTCGCCGCTTCTTCGCCATGCGACCGAACGCTACCCGTGCGTACGGCCCGCGTCAGCCTTGTGGACCGAGCTCATGCGGACCGGATTCTGTGTCGGCCGCCCGGCTCCGGTAATCTTCCCCGCGGTGGCGTGTCCGAGCGGCCTAAGGAGAACGCCTCGAAAGCGTTTGTGGGTGCAAGCCCACCGAGGGTTCAAATCCCTCCGCCACCGCCGAGGGCTGTCCACGAAACTATTTGTGAGTAGCCACGAAACTCCCCGCAACCGTCTGGTTGTGGGGAGTTTTGGCGTTCCGGGGCGGGTGGGACCGTGCGCGTGGCGGGTTTTCGGCGTCGTGGTTGCCGTCGAGGTGGCGAAATGAACCGCCCCGGCATGTCCGGAGAGCTGATTCGTTGGAAGGATCACTCTCATGGCACGTCCCTCGAGGTACCCGACCGAGCTGCGTGAGCGCGCAGTGCGGATGGTGATGGAGTCCAGGCGGGACTATCCGCACGAGTCCGCCGTGATCAGGTCGGTCGCGGCGAAGCTGGGCATCACCTCTACTGAATCGCTGCGTAAGTGGCTGCGGCAGGCCGAGATCGACGGCGGTGTCCGCGTCGGCAAGTCCAGCGAGGAGATCGCTGAGATCAAGGCGTTGAAGAAAGAGGTCGCCGAACTGCGGCGGGCGAACGAGATCTTGAAGAGCGCTTCGGCTTTCTTCGCGGCGGAGCTCGACCGCCCCAACAGGTTCTGATCGACTACATCGAGGACCACAAGGTGGAGTTCGGGGTCGAGCCGATCTGCCGCGTGCTCAGTGAGCACGGGATCAAGATCGCTCCGTCCACCTACTACGAGGCTCGCTCACGCCGGCCTTCCAAGCAGCAGATCCGCGACGCGGAGCTGGTCGAGATCATGGTCGCCGAGCGCAACCGGCAGAAGCTGGTCGCGCGGTTTGGTGCACGCAAGATGTGGCTGCACCTGCGCGGACGGGGCCATGACGTCGCTCGATGCACCGTCGAGCGGCTCTACCGTGAACAACGCTGGGTCGGGGCGCTACGTCTGAAGAAGTTCCGGACCACCATCGGCGACCCGGCCGCCGAGCGACCACTGGACCTGGTCGATCGGCAGTTCTGGGCGAGCAGGCCCAACCAGCTATGGGTCGCCGACTTCACATATGTCGCGACCTGGTCAGGCACTGTCTACGTCGCCTTCATCTTCGACGTCTTCAGCCGTCGGATCGTGGGCTGGCGGGCCGCCACGCGGATGACGACCGACCTGGTGCTCGACACCCTTGAGCATGCGATCTGGACCCGCCAGCAGGCCGGTGTCACCGACCTTTCCGGCCTCATCCATCACACCGATGCAGGGTCTCAATACGTCAGCTTTGCCTTCACCCAGCGCCTCGTCGACGAGGGGGTCGACCCCTCAGTCGGGTCTGTTGGCGATGCCTATGACAACGCCCTCGCCGAGTCCCAGATCGGGCTCTACAAAGCCGAACTCATACGTCCTGAAGGTCCCTGGCGCGGCGTCGAACACGTCGAACTAGAGACCCTGAACTGGGTCGACTTCTTCAACAACGAGCGCCCTCACGAGGCGCTCTCCGACCTCACGCCCATGGCGGCCGAGGAACTGCACTACGCTGCAAGAAACGAGCTCACGCCAACCGGCTGAGCCACCAAACCCAGCCTCCGGACTCGCCGGGGCGGTTCAAGGGGAATGTTTTGTGCGACGGCGGGACGTGGCACACCGAGGCTGCCGTCTGGAAGTGTCACTGCGCGTTGGAGGAAGACCCGGATTTTGCGGACTCCTGCGGCAGCGAAAAGGAACGCCGCGTACAGGGTTTGGGCTGCTTTGCCGCGTTTCCTGCGGCGAGTTGGGGCACCGAGTGCTTCATATGCTTCGTCTTTGACGAAGCCGTGGAGTCCTTCTTGGGATTGGCGCAACCGGGTGTAGGTGGCGTGGTGTTGGTCGGTGCCGAAGGGGATGGCTTGCCGGAACCGTGCGCCGTCTTCGGGGCGCAACGTGACGGTGTTGCTGCGGCAGACCCCGAGAGGTTCGTGGGTGGGGAAAATTTGGGGCCTTTCATCGACCCGTTGCCCGTTCCGCACCGACGTGGTGCGGGGGTTTTCGGACGCGGGCTTGAAAGGGCAGACGGCGGTGGGATTCGCACCCGATGCGGGGCAGGCGAGTCGTTCGTTTTGCAGGTTCGCGTCGGGGCGTTGGTGGGTGCGCATCCGGTAGGTGTTGCGTTCTTTGATGAGTTGCTTGAACTGGTCGAGGGTGATGGTGCCGTTGCGGTAGTCGGTGACGGCGGTCTGCAAGGCGGTGGGCATGGCGGGGCAGTGGTAGGTGCCGTCCACCAGCAACATTCCCGACCTATGGGTCTCCTGCAGCCCTTCACTTTCCGACCGGATAGGGAGAATCAGGTCGTAGCCGGTTTGGCGTGCCGGGGTCTGGAACGTGACATGGGCTGCGTGGGCGTAGAGGCCGTCACCAGTCAACGTGCCGGTGGGGAGGCCGCGTTGTTTGATGGTGGCGAAGACGCGTCTCGCGGCACCTGCGGGGTCGACGCCGGGGCGGTCTGATGTGAGGGCGATGGGGATGGCGGGGAACTTCTGGTGTGTGCCTTCGGTGGGGTCGGCTGCGACCACGACAGCGAGGTCGAGCGCCCACATGCGTGACGGGTTCCTACGGGTGAATCGTCCAACCGGGGCCGCAGTGTCGGCGTCTCCGTTGTGGTCGGCCTCGCGGATGTAGAACCCACCGTCTGGGTCGGCTGAACATTCCGGGTTGTCCAAGCCGCGTCCACGGCTGGGGAGTTCCATTGGGGTGGCGTCGATACACGCGGACCCGTCCCACTGCGCCCGCACGGTCTGGGGCATTTGGTTGAGGGGGATGGTGAGCATTTGGTTGCACACCCAATCGAGGAGTGCTTGCCGTTCGGTGGCTTCCGCGTCAGACAGGCCACGTGACGGGAGGAGGGTCCACGGCATGTTGCGGCCAGAGGGGTGGTTGGAGGGGTCGATGCAGCCGACCATGCGGGTGAGGGTGCGGCCTACGGCGACGGCGGCAGTACGGTCCCAACGACGCTGTTGGGCGGCGGTGCCGCCACGCCGCACGGTGCCGTCACTCACACTCAAAATGGAGCGCATGGCGGGGGTGAGTCCATGAAACAGAATGTCCGCGAAGACGTTGACGTTCATGGGCCGGTTCGTCGTCGCTGCCAACCACATGGCGACCAAGACGGCTTCGGGTGTGACCCTCGCGGGGCGTCCGGTTGTCTTCTTCAAACTCTGGACGAAGAACTCGGTGACACCTGTTTCAGCGAGCACGCTTCGGGCTTTTTCGGCGTCCCGGTCGGTGACACGGTTGCGGCTGGGTGCGGTGACGAGGTCGACGGTGCTTCCGGCAAGTTCCGGGGAAACCGGCAACAACCCTTGCTGGTCGGTGACCGTGCCGGTGCTGATGGTGTGGCGTAGGTGCCGTGCGGTGGTCACAGGGGACCACCCCCGGTGCCGCGCAGCAGGTCGGTGGCGTGGTCGACGGGTGTGATGAGCGGGTAGATGCGTTCTAGTCGTTCAAACCCGGTGAGGCCAGCGGCGGGGAGTAGGAGTTGGAGTGGGGTGCCTGCTTCTAGGTGGCGTCCAATCCATGTGGTGCGGAGCCGCGCCAAGGTGAAGTCGAACGGCGGCGGCGTCTTCGCTACCGAGTTCTTCTTCGCGGCGTGGAAAGCGTCATCCAAACGGGTGGTGCGGCTAGTGCCCACCGACAACAACAAGTCGTCTGGGTCCACGTCGTTGAAGAGGTCTGCGAGTTCGGATTCCCACCGTGCCCGACATGTGACGGTGCGGGCTGGTCGTGGCCGGTCAGCGTGCCCGGTCATGTAGAACGGCGGGAACGTCACCTCCACCCCAAGTTCGGTCGCTGCGAGGTCACGCCGGTACAGGTTGTTGAAGTCGGTGACGCGGGCACCACACCCGACCGCGAGCAGAAACCCGGCCTGTAGGAGCCGACGCCTTGGGGCGGGTTGGATACCGCACACCCACGCCCACAAATCGGTTTCCTGCTCCAGCGAGAACGGGACATACGTTTCGGGTTTCCCGAGGGTGGGCCGGTCGTAGCCACCCCGGTAGACGGGTGCCGCCAACAGCGCCACCGCGATGGTGTCGAGACGACTCCGATACGACGCCTGCGACCGTTTAGTGATGGGGGCGGTGGACAGGAAACGGTTGATGGTGCGGCGGTGGAACACGACGTTGCGTTCCAACGGCAACCCGGTGGTTTCGCACCAGTCAGCGAGCGCCCCGATGGTGGAGAGGGTGAAGTTCGGCCACGCAGCCGGGAGCGGCAACGTCGCCTTCCACAAACAATCACGAGCGGCGGCCTGCGTAAACAACACGACCGCGTCCGAATAGCCTGCGCCCCGGTAACGGTTGATACGACGATTCGTTTCCGTAAACAACGGGTCAACCGACGCCGGGTGGTAGTCGGCGCGGGCGGTCACGAGACCCACCCACCATTCCGGCAACTCCACCGTGTGTGTGCAGCGGCGCGGTTTGTCGCACACCTTGAGGTGTTCCTGCCAGCGAATAGACGGATAGTCGGATTCGACGGGTGACAGGTTGAGAGACAGGTGTATCTACTTACGGTTTCGCCCATAGGAAACCGGCAGACGCGGCTTGAGCGGACGAAGAGTATGCCATTCGCAAACAGGGTTAAGCAAGTTTCCATCGGTTAGGGGCCTCACGTGGGAGCGGACCCAAAGAACGTATTACGGACGGTTGACACGAATGGTTAGGTAGAGGACATGCACAAGCGGTCCAACCGCTTGCCCAGTTACCGAATCGTTACCAACCAAGGGTGTGGGGTGCCGCGCAGGACCATCAGGGAGCCACGCTGGTGGCTCGCAGACGACCCGCGACACGACAAGTTCGGGCGCATCCACATCACCCGACCCGCATGGAAACCCCACCACAGCCTCCACGAACTCGCCGCGCTACAAGCCGCTGAACAGCAACACCACTTCGTCCGCGACATCCGGGCAGTACTACTCGCACGCGACAAAACCACCACACAGTTAGCAATGTTTCTTGGGGTCACCATCGACCATGTGCGGCGGGTTATGGCAGGCCGCTACCCGATGACGCTAAACGACGTACATCTCATGGGTGCGTACGTACGGGAACCCACCTTCACAGGCTTGTTGGAAACCGCACAAACGTGGGGTCGCATTTCTGCGCGGGTCGACTTAACGACGAATGGGACGGTAAACTACCCGGCCCCCTGAAACACAGGCGGGCGTGTTTACCGGAAGCCGACACATTTGCACACACAATCGCAAGAACCATTCCATTTCGGTGCGAACCTAGACGACGCACAACTCCCACCCGAACTGCTGGACGAAATCTGTCCCCTCGGGTCGAGGTACTGAACCGCCCCGGCGAGTCCGGAGGCTGGGTTTGGTGGCTCAGCCGGTTGGCGTGAGCTCGTTTCTTGCAGCGTAGTGCAGTTCCTCGGCCGCCATGGGCGTGAGGTCGGAGAGCGCCTCGTGAGGGCGCTCGTTGTTGAAGAAGTCGACCCAGTTCAGGGTCTCTAGTTCGACGTGTTCGACGCCGCGCCAGGGACCTTCAGGACGTATGAGTTCGGCTTTGTAGAGCCCGATCTGGGACTCGGCGAGGGCGTTGTCATAGGCATCGCCAACAGACCCGACTGAGGGGTCGACCCCCTCGTCGACGAGGCGCTGGGTGAAGGCAAAGCTGACGTATTGAGACCCTGCATCGGTGTGATGGATGAGGCCGGAAAGGTCGGTGACACCGGCCTGCTGGCGGGTCCAGATCGCATGCTCAAGGGTGTCGAGCACCAGGTCGGTCGTCATCCGCGTGGCGGCCCGCCAGCCCACGATCCGACGGCTGAAGACGTCGAAGATGAAGGCGACGTAGACAGTGCCTGACCAGGTCGCGACATATGTGAAGTCGGCGACCCATAGCTGGTTGGGCCTGCTCGCCCAGAACTGCCGATCGACCAGGTCCAGTGGTCGCTCGGCGGCCGGGTCGCCGATGGTGGTCCGGAACTTCTTCAGACGTAGCGCCCCGACCCAGCGTTGTTCACGGTAGAGCCGCTCGACGGTGCATCGAGCGACGTCATGGCCCCGTCCGCGCAGGTGCAGCCACATCTTGCGTGCACCAAACCGCGCGACCAGCTTCTGCCGGTTGCGCTCGGCGACCATGATCTCGACCAGCTCCGCGTCGCGGATCTGCTGCTTGGAAGGCCGGCGTGAGCGAGCCTCGTAGTAGGTGGACGGAGCGATCTTGATCCCGTGCTCACTGAGCACGCGGCAGATCGGCTCGACCCCGAACTCCACCTTGTGGTCCTCGATGTAGTCGATCAGAACCTGTTGGGGCGGTCGAGCTCCGCCGCGAAGAAAGCCGAAGCGCTCTTCAAGATCTCGTTCGCCCGCCGCAGTTCGGCGACCTCTTTCTTCAACGCCTTGATCTCAGCGATCTCCTCGCTGGACTTGCCGACGCGGACACCGCCGTCGATCTCGGCCTGCCGCAGCCACTTACGCAGCGATTCAGTAGAGGTGATGCCCAGCTTCGCCGCGACCGACCTGATCACGGCGGACTCGTGCGGATAGTCCCGCCTGGACTCCATCACCATCCGCACTGCGCGCTCACGCAGCTCGGTCGGGTACCTCGAGGGACGTGCCATGAGAGTGATCCTTCCAACGAATGCAGCTCTCCGGACATGCCGGGGCGGTTCATTACGACCGGGTAGCAACGCGTTGACGACGCCGGAGCCGTAGTACCCGGCGTTGTGCGATGGACGGTTCCACACCGTCATCGCTGCTCGCAGGGGGCGGGTCACTGACACCAACTCCAGAACCCCATTTGTGTCTCTACCCGTGACTTTGATTTCGCCGCGTTCGATGCGCTCCAACTGTCCACGGTTCAGGTAGAGGATGCTCCATCGGTCGTTCTTCGCGTCGTACGCGCCGACCTTCGCGGTACCGTTTGCCACATGTGTTCGCAGGGTCGCAGGCGACACTTGCCACCGCTTCTCGTCACCTTCACGAGACAGCGGCCACACCGCCACACAGCCTTCGGGAACCCGAACGGTATCTCGGCCCTCCGACAGTTCGATTGC
Organism: Nocardioides sp.; assembly: GCA_037045645.1. Lineage (NCBI taxonomy): Bacteria > Bacillati > Actinomycetota > Actinomycetes > Propionibacteriales > Nocardioidaceae > Nocardioides > Nocardioides sp. The sequence goes on along the minus strand of JBAOIH010000011.1, from coordinate 7,586 downwards.
GTCCCCGACGCCTTCGATTGACCGCTTCTTCGGGTCCACGAACACCGGGTAGAACAGGCGTGGCCGGTCAACCCTTCGGGCGTTGTTGCTGCCCTTAATGAGTCGTTCCCACCGCACTGGCTCCGAGGCGTCAGACTTCGATTCAGCAGACAGGAGGTCGTCCACACTGAGGGTCGGCCCCGCCTCGCCAAGGAACACAAAGAACGCGTACTCCTCGACGCGAGTGAACTCGCGGTTACGCGCCACGCCACGATGATTGATGGCGATAGTCACCATCTGCCGCTTCGCCCCAACGAACAGTTGGTCCAACAACAAACCCAGCCGGTGAACCTCCCGCTCGTCAATGGTGACGATGAGCACCGAGTTGGTCGGGTTGAGTAGCCGTCGAGCGAGTTTGAGGCGTCGTTCCATGAACGCCAACCACTTGGAGTGACGGTAAATGTCTTCCCCGTCCACGTAGTCGTTGTTGTATTTCCAGTCCTTCGCGCCCGTGTTGTAGGGCGGGTCAATGTAGATGGCGTCCACCCGGCCTGCGTGCGTGTAAAGCAGGGCTTGGAGGGCGTGATAGTTCTCGGCGTTCAACACGGTGTGGAACGGCTTATCGCCGCCGTGTTCCACGGTCCCGGTGGACTTGAGGCCGGGGTAGATGGTGTCGCGGAATTCGGCAACCACCACCACATCCGCCACGAGGTGTGTGGTCGTGTCACGGTCACCGGCCTTGTCCGCCACGGCAGCGGTCAGGTGGGCGACACGTTCCCCACCGTCGCTGGTGGTGAGCCGGGTAACCACCCAGAGCCGGGTGTCGGTCTTGTCGTTGCCGTCACGTGCAGGCAGCACCCGCACCTTGTCGCCCTTACGGACGGGACGACCTGGCAACTCGACTGCTTCGGGGGTGTGGCGTTCAAAGTTCAGACCAAACTCGCGGCGTTGCGCCAACGCTCGCACTTCACGCGACAGGGCACCCGCGAGCATTGGGTCGGTCTTCTCCAGTTGGGCCAGCAGTTCCCGCAGCGTCGACACGTCGGCCCGACTCCCTCAATCAGCGAGGGACCACCCGTAGCAGGCCCCTACCTTCAGGAAGCCACCCTAGAGACGACCACCGACCCTGCGTAGCAGGACAGCGTTATCCGCCGTGCTGGACCCGGAAGTTCGACAGATACGACTCATAGAGGCGCACAGGTTCCACGTGCTGGGGGAGGCGGGCGCACACGGTCTGGAAGCCCGCGTCGTCGTCAGTCACCACAAACACCATCCTCACCGTGCCAGCCGCTTCGACGGTTTGGACGAACCCGGTGGTGTGGTCGAGGTCAAACAACACCCCATACGTGTCAGCCACCGCGAACGTGTCCGTCACGTGCTCCACACAGGAGCCGGTGGCCCCCGCCTTCAGCCACAGCAGCCACGCGACACGAGTGAACGCACGGTTGTACGCCACCGACTGCCCGTTCTCGTAGGTGAGCCGCGTGAACACCACATTCCCCGGCACCGTATCCGCGTATTCGCTGCCGTCCGGGCGCACCCCAGTGAGCAGGGTTTCGACACGAGGCCGGGTCACATAGTCGTGAACCCCCAGCGCCTCCCACGCTGGGTCACCCGCACGGTGCCCCTCCTTGGTGAGCCGCTTCTGGTCCGTTGCCGCGAGTTCGTTGTTCGTCACCAACACACACTGCCGCGTCCCGCCATCCTCGGCGTTCAGACGCAACACCGCCTCCAACGTGCTGCCCGACCCACCAAAGAAGTCGAGAATTACCGCGTCCTTCGGGGCCACCATCCGAAACCACCGCGCCAACACCGTGTGGTCCTTCGGAAACGGAAACCGCTTCTCACCAAGCAGCCGTGCGAGGTTTACGGATGCACGCCCGCGAGCCTGATTGAACGCAGAGGGGATTGGGGAAGCAGTAGTTTCGTCAAGAAAGGTCTTCTTGCTTATACCCTTCATGTGGTCCTCTCTGAACAGGACACGCCCATCTTGGATTGCCTGCCTCATGCTCTTGGGCGTGCCGAACCTCCAACCTCCCTTGGGAACTGGGACAGGCTTCTTGGTTATGGGATGTACGACCTCATAGCGTGGCCCTCCACCTCCGGGCCACCCGATGTCAGAAACAGAAAAGACTCTCCCTGTTTCGGCACAAATGTTCCCGTACCTGCGGAGGTGGCTGGCTGGGTGGTGCTTTGGCACTCGTTTCCACCAAAGTTTGAAAGCCGCCGTGGCCTTGTCGGCTTCCCCTTTGGATTCTTTCCACGCCTGCCGTCCGGCTGTCAGAACTTCGTCAACACCCGGCTTCTGCTCTCTCCACCTCACTTTCCGTTCCGACAGGCTCACCTCGCTTTTTCCCGTTCCCGTTAGCTTCGACTGGCTTGATATGAGCTGCGTCTACTTCGGCTCGCCCGCCACCGTTGATCAAACGCAGGCCGGTTATTGAACAGCGGAAATCGTAGGCACGCAAAACGACCTTGCGAAAGATCCTGTCTCTTACAATTCGGGAACTTAGATAGCTTACCCGAGATCGGCCCTGGTCGTACTCGAATGGAGTTTGTTGGCTTTCCCCCCATTGATTGGCTGGTACCGCTCCAACCCGCGGGAGCAACTCCTCGCCTTCATCAAATCCCAGTTCGAGAATGCGATTGAAGTCCATCGAAGAGATTGGCCGTGCTGCCGATTGTGCCCTCCCGGAAATCCTGCCCACATCGTTCAAGAGCCCGCGCTCGACGAGCCCATCTGCGTTGGAGAACGGCACCGGGTTAGTGAAATCGAGGTAAGACCCGGGCTCAATGAGCGCTAGATACATTGCGTCCGCAGCCGGGTCGGGGATCACATCGCGTACCTGGGCGATCGCAAAGTAGCCTCTTGAATTTCGGACCTTGCTCGGCTCGAGGTAAACGATCCAATCGCCGATGAGCGGACGAACTCGCCCAAGATATTGGCGCGGAAATTGGTATTGCTCGGCTGGGCGGTCTTCATAGATCGAATTGGACCTATGTATGAAAACCCCAAAAGCCATGACTAAAGCGGTATTCCCCATGATCCGCGAACCCCTGCAACAGCGCACGCATCGGCGCCATCGCGGCATTGCCTGCGAGGTTCTCGGCCATGAACACCTCCAGCTCGCCGAGCGGCAGCTCGGTCAGCATCGCCTTGACCGGGCCGATCGCGGCCGGCGACATCGAGATCGAGCGGTAGCCGAGCGCCGATCAGCGCCATCGCCGACATCGGCTTGCCGGCAAGCTCGCCGCACAGCGTCACCGGCGTGCTCGTGCGCGCTGCCGGCGTCGGCGATCTGCTTCAGCACGCGCAGGAACGGCGCCGACAGCGGATCGAACCGGTCGGCGACGCAGCGCATTGCCGCGGTCGGTCGCCATGACGAACTGGAACAGGTCGTTCGAGCCGACCGAGACGAAGTCCACCGCCGCCATCAGCTCGTCGAGCTGCCAACAGCAGCGCCGGCACTTCCAGCATCGCGCCGACCTTCAGGCTGGTCGGCAGCTGGTGGCCGAAGCGTCGACAGATGGCCGCACTTCGCGGTCGATCAGCTCGCGCGCCTCGCGAATCTCGCGAGACTTCGGTGACCATCGGCAGCATGACGCGCAGCTCGCGCCCGCCGGCGGCCTTCAGCAGCGCCCGCACCTGGGTGCGCAGCAGGCCCGGCCGGTCGAGCGTCAGCCGGATCGCGCGCCAGCCGAGCGCCGGGTTCTCCTCGCTGCGCGCGCGCGGAAATAGGGCAGCACCTTGTCGCCGCCGATGTCGAGCGTGCGGAAGGTCACCGGCTTGCCGCTGCGCCGCGTCCAGCACGTCGCGGTAGAGCTGCTCCTGCGCCTCGGCGCGCGGGAAGGTCGCCGCGACCATGAACTGCAGCTCGGTGCGGAACAGGCCGATGCCCGCCGCGCCCGACTCGGCCAGCTGCGGCAGGTCGACCGCCAGCCCGGCATTCATCATGCAGGTCGATCTTGCACGCCGTCCTTGCGACACCGACGGCTGGTCGCGCAGCTCGCGGTAGAGCTCCTGCCGGCGCGCGCGGAAGCGCACCTTCTCGGCATAGGCCGCTTCGAGGTCCGGCTGCGGCCGCAGATGCACGCGTGCCGTCCTCGCCGTCGACGATGATCGCGTCGCCGTTTTCCGACATGGACACGGCGCCCTTCGACCTGGCCGGCGACCGGGATGCCCATGGCGCGCGCCACGATCACGACATGGCTGGTGGCGGCGCCGTCCTCCAGCACCAGGCCGCGCAGCTTGTCGCGCGGATAGTCCAGCAGCTCCGCCGCGCCCATCGAGCGCGCGACGATGATCGCGTCCTTCGGCAGGCTGCCGGCCAGCGTCTCCGGCCCGTGCCCCATCAGCTGCGCGCAGCAGCCGGTTGGCGAGATCGTCGAAATCGCGCAGCCGCTCGCGCAGATAGGGGTCGGTCATGTGCAGCATGCGCGCGCGCGTATCGCTCTGCACCTTCTCGACCGCGGCTTCCGCCGTCAGGCCGTTGCGGATCGCCTCCTCCAGCCGCCGCACCCAGCCGCGGTCGTGGGCGAACATGCGGTAGGCTTCGAGCACCGCGCGGTGCTCGCCCTCGAAGGCGACCTCGCGGCGCGACAGCATGTCGTCGATGGAGAGCCGGAGCGACCCGAGCGCCTCGTCGAGCCGCCGCAGCTCGTGCCTCGCGTGTCCTCGTTGAACAGGTTGGTGACGACGATGCGCGGCTCGTGCAGCACGACATGGCCGAGGCCGACGCCGTCGTTGAAGCGCCAGGCCCTTGAAGCTTGCGCGGCCGCGCGCAGGTCGAGCTCGCAGCCCGGGCCGGGTCAGCGCGCGCCAGATCGCCGGCGGCGATCATCTCGGCGATCACCATCGCCGTGGTCTCGAGCGCCTCGACCTCGTCCTCGCGAGTAGGTGCGCTTGGTGCGGTTCTGCACGACGAGCACGCCGAGCGTGCGGCCGGCGCGCAGCACCGGCACGCCGAGGAAGGAGTTGTAGATCTCTTCGCCCGTCTCCGGCAGGTAGGCGAAGGCCGGATGGCTTCTGCGCGTCGGACAGGTTGAGCGGCCGCGCGCTCGCGCGCGATCGTGCCGACGAGGCCCTGGCCGAGCCGCAGCTGCGCCATGGTGGACCGGCCTCGGGTTGAGGCCTTCGGTGGCGTAGAGCTCGAGCACGCCGATCGGCGCGCAGCACGTAGAGCGAGCACACTTCCGCGACCATGTTGTGCGGCGATCTCGCGCGACGATCCGGTCGAGCCGCGTCCTGCGGCTCGAGCGGCTCCGCCATGAGCTCGCGGAGCCGTCTCAGGAGCACGCGCGGGCCGGCCGACGTGGTCTCGCATCGGCGCTCTCTCCAACGCGCCAGTATCGCGGCCGGCCGGCGCACCGCGCCGCCGCGGCCGGCTGCCGTGCCGACGGTGACTTCAGCTATTGCTTATCCAGACCGTAGACGGAATGCAAAGTCCGAACCGCAAGTTCGGTATAGGCGGCCGTCGATCAGGATCGAAATCTTGATCTCCGACGTGGTGATGGCGCGGATGTTGATGCCCTTGTCGGCCAGCGCCTTGAACGCGGTGGCCGCGACGCCGGCATGGCTGCGCATGCCGATGCCGATGACCGACACCTTCGACCATGCCGTCCTCGTGCTGGATCGACGTCGAAGCCGATCGTCTCGCTTGCACCTTGTCGAGCACCGCCAGCGCCTTGTCGACGTCGCCCGACGGCACGGTGAAGGTCATGTCGGTGCTCGAGCCGTCCTCGGAGATGTTCTGGACGATCATGTCGACATTGATGTTGCGCCTCGGCGAGCGGGCCGAAGATGCCGGCGGCGACGCCCGGCCGGTCGGCGACGCGGCGGAGCGAGATCTGCGCCTCGTCCTTGGCGTAGGCGATGCCGGTGACGACCTGCTGTTCCACGATTTCATCCTCGTCGCAAATGAGCGTTCCGGGCGGGTTCAGCAGATCGCCCATGCCCGGCGCGTCCGGGATCGTCGAAGGACGAGCGCACGAAGGTGCGCACCTTGTGCACCATGGCAAGCTCGACCGAGCGCACCTGCAGCACCTTGGCGCCGAGCGAGGCCATTTCCAGCATTTCCTCGAAGGAGATCTTGGCCAGCCGCCGCGCCTTCGGCTCGATGCGCGGGTCGGTGGTGTAGACGCCGTCGACATCGGTGTAGATGTCGCAGCGGTCGGCCTTCACCGCCGCCGCGATCGCCACCGCGCGAGGTGTCCGAGCCGCCGCGGCCGAGCGTCGCGATGCCGGTTGTCCGGGCCGATGCCCTGGAAGCCGGCGACCACCGCGACCTGCGCCCTCGCCGAAGCGCTTGATCAGATCGCTGCCGTCGATGTCGGCGATGCGCGCGGCGCCATGCGCGTTGTCGGTGCGTGATCGGGATCTGCCAGCCCTGCCAGGAGCGCGCGTTGATGCCCATCGCCTGCAGCGCGATCGCCAGCAAGCCCGGACGTCACCTGCTCGCCCGAGGCGACCACCGCGTCGTATTCGCGCGCGTCGTAGAATGGCGTGCGACCGGCGCCTTCGGCATGCCTGCACCCAGCCGACCAGTTCGTTGGTCTTGCCCGACATGGCCGAGACGACGACGGCGACCTCGTGGCCGGCGTCGACCTCGCGCTTGACGTGGCGCGCGACATTGCGGATGCGGGCGATGTCGGCGACCGACGTTCCGCCGAATTTCATCACGATGCGCGCCATGCCGTTGCGGCCCGTCTCCCCGCCGGCGGCTCGCGCCGACCGACCGAATTCAAACGAAAACGCCCCGGCATGCCGAGGCGCTCATGCGCGGCCTCCTTAGCCAAAGGGTTGTGTCAGTGCAAGCAGGGCTTGGCGGAACTGCCGACAGGCTCAGTTCTTGAGCCGGTAGCCGGTGCGGAGATCCGAGGTCACCACGCCCAGGCAGAGCACGAGGAAGCCGACGGTCGCCACAAGGCTCAGCCCCACCCCCACGTCCGACGTCTCGAAGAACGCCCAGCGGAAGCCGCTGACCAGATAGACCACCGGGTTGACCAGCGAGATCGTCTGCCAGACCGGCGGCAGCATGGAGATGGAGTAGAATGTGCCGCCAAGGAAGGCGAGCGGCGTGACGATCAGCAGCGGGATCAGTTGCAGCTTCTCGAACCCATCGGCCCACACCCCGATGATGAAGCCGAACAGCGAAAACGCCAATGCCGTCAGCACCAAAAACAGCAGCATCACGAAGGGGTGGCGGATTTCCAGGTCGACGAACAGCGCCGAGGTGGCCAGGATGATCAGGCCGATGACGATCGACTTGGTCGCCGCCGCGCCGACATAGGCCAGCACCGCCTCGAAGGCCGACGCCGGCGCCGACAGCATCTCGTAGATCATGCCGGTGAACTTGGGGAAGTAGATCGCGAAGGAGGCGTTCGAGATCGACAGCGTCAGCAGTGACATCATGATCAGCCCGGGCACGATGGACGCGCCGTAGCTGACCCCGTCGATGGCCTCGATGCGCGAGCCGATGGCGCCGCCGAACACCACGAAATAGAGCGCGGTCAGACAGCACCGGCGACACCACGCTCTGCGCCAGCGTGCGCAGCGTGCGCGCCATCTCGAAACTGTAGATCGCCCAGACCGCGCGCCAGTTCATTGC